>CAZQLD010000007.1:0-53830 GCA_964594115.1 Candidatus Woesearchaeota archaeon | reverse complement strand
AATGGTTTCATTTATCCAAGCAATTATATTGAGTCTTGTTCAAGGAATCACAGAATGGTTTCCAATAAGCAGTTCAGGGCATCTTGCCATTGCCCAAGAACTGATTGGAGTGCAGGATTTTGGATTTACAGTTTATCTTCATTTTGCAAGTGTTCTTGGAGTGGTAATATTGTTCTGGAAAGATATTATAAACCTTGTAGCAAAAAAAGAATACAAGTATATGTTAAAACTTGCAATAGCTATAATCCCTGCTGCAATAGCAGGAATCTGGCTTTTAGAGCATGTGATAAACGCTTTCTCTAGTTTAATTTTTATAGGAATATTTTTCATTATCTTTGGAGTTTTCACTTACTCCACTAAATACGCAAAAGTAATAAAGAAAAAACCCTCTTTTTCAGATTCTATATTCATAGGAATCTCCCAAATATTTTCATTATTTCCAGGAGTTTCAAGGAGCGGGATGACCATGGGCTCTGGATTAATTTTAGGATTAAAAAAAGAAGAAGCTATAAAATTCTCTTTTCTTTTAGCCATACCAATTATATTTGGAGCAAGTTTAATAGAAGCTAAAGAAATTGCTCTGTCAAGCATGCCTATAATCACTTTTTTAACTGCCTTCACAATAACCCTCTTAACGAGCCTGTTAACAATCAGCTTTTTAATAAAAATAATAAAAAGCAATAAGTTTTATCTGTTTGGAATCTATAATTTGATTCTTGGTTTTATAGTTGTTATCTGGAGTGTGATGAGATAAAACTGAAATATAGTAAGATTTAAATTAAATTAATTCTTACAATATATATGAAACCTGAACTTACTATAGAATGCACTGTTTTATCTATCAAAGGAGATAAAATAACCTTAGAAGAAGATGCAGGATACTGCCCTGCAACCCAGTGTGATAGGTTTATTCATAGCACCCAACCACTAGATGGTTTTACAGAGTATTTAACCAGACTTGGCTGGGAAGGGACTTTTACAGAGGGAACAAAATTTACCTTAGAAGTTTATTCTAATAACACTGAAAGATTAGTAGCTTAATTTCTCTATCTCACAACCATATAACACTCGCACTCATAGATAAAAACAGAACCATTATGGACTGGCGTTCCACTATTCCAACCATCATAATTTCTATCTCTACATAAATCCGCGCAAAAATCATTTACATCTCTTTGTGAGGTTGTTGTTTGCGACTCTCTGAAATGGACTCTCTTCTCTCTTGCAAGCTCATTTTCCACATCAATAACAGTATCTTTTAATTTATCAAAAAAACTCCATAAAAGCACATTACTCACTATCAGAGCTGTAAAGAGCATAAGGAGTATATATTTGCCCTCTTTTTTTATACCTGATTTTCTCACACCTGAATTTTTCATCATTAATATAAGAAAGTTCTATTTAAATAATTTTTGGAGCATACATTTATAAACCATGTTTTTTTGATTAATTGGTAGTAAATAAATAATATATTAAATTATTTAATTGTTAAAGAAATACATTTAGCTATTTCTTGACTTTACTTGTTTAAATATGGAACAATTTGAAAAGTTATTAGGAAAAGACAATCCCTTATTCAAATCTATTAAAGATATGGGATTTAAAACTCCTTCAGAAATACAGGAAAAATCAATGCCTATGATTCTGAAAGGTAGAGATGTTATAGCAGGAGCTTCAACTGGCTCAGGAAAGACTCTTGCATTTGCAGCAGGCTTAATTCATAATATAAAAAAAGGGTATGGAATCCAAGGGCTTGTTCTTACTCCTACCCGTGAATTAGCAGAACAAATAGCTAAACACCTCTCAATTTCTTCAAAATACAGTAACTTAGAAGTTATTCCAGTTTATGGAGGAGTATCTCTGCACAATCAGATAAGGGGCTTTAATACAGCAGATATTGTTGTAGGAACTCCTGGAAGAATACTTGATCATATCACCAGAAACTCAATTAATCTTACAAGAGTAAACACACTGGTTTTAGATGAAGCAGACCGTATGTTAGATATGGGATTTATAGAAGACGTCGGAAAAATAGTTAAAAATTGTCCAAAAAACCGTCAAACTTTGCTTTTTTCTGCAACAATCTCATATGATATTGTCACACTAGCTCAAAGATACATGAATAATCCTCTAGAGATTTCTGCTACTCCTAATGTTGACCCAAAAAAACTAAAACAGACATACTATGATGTTCCTGATAATATAAAATACTCCTTATTAGTATACCTTTTAGAAAACGAGAAATCCAAACTTGTCATGATTTTCTGCAATACAAGGAGAAATGTTGATTTTATTGCAAAAAACCTTAAACTCAATGGAATTGAGTCTCTTCCAATACATGGAGGATATTCACAAGATAAAAGAAATCGTATTATGGAGCATTTTCATTCTAGGAAAGTGCATGTTCTTGTAGCAACAGATGTCGCAGCACGTGGCTTAGATATCAAAGGAGTAAGCCATATTTACAATTATGATATCCCTCCAACAAAAAAAGAGTATATTCACAGAATAGGAAGAACTGCAAGAGCAGGAAAAGAAGGAAAAGTAATAAATGTTCTTGCAAGCAGAGATTATGAGAATTTTCAGGCCTTAATGCAAGGAGACTTTAATATGATTCTGGAAAAAACCCCCTTTATCAAAAAAGTAATGATAAAATGGATACCTGAAAGAAAGCAACTAAGAATAAGAAGAAATTTTGGAAATAACAATCAAGGACCAAGAAGAGATTCAAGAGGAGACTCTAGGCATAGTAATAGGGGAACAAGAAGAGAATCCAGAAATAACAGACCTAGAAGACCAAGATCTAGGAGATAATATTTTTATCACTTTATAATAATTACAAAAACAAAAGATTTTTAAGTTTCTATTTACCTCAATTTCTATGATATCGCCCAATAACATATTAATAGATAACAAAACTGCACTAATTGAGTTAGTCCTACGGGAAATTGAAATGCACCAGTTAGGGGATCTTGAGTCTTTTGCAACTAATCAAAAACTAGCCGAAAGATTAAGAATTTCTAAAACTTCTGTTACAAGATATTTAAGGGAGCTTCCTGAAAATGAAAGAAACTACAGGACGCGCAAAATCATTAGTGCTAATTCTAAGGAAAATGCAAAAGAAAATATAAGATTAGGAAAAGGTATTTTTGGGTTAAGTTCTAAACAATTATCAGAAGCAGGAAAAAAAGGTGGAAGAAAGATACTCAGAGAAAGATTAGGAATACATGGATTAAGCAAAGGTCAAACAACTGCAAATGCTAAAAAAGGAGGACAATCTAATGCAAAGAATAAAACCGGATTTTGCAGTTTAAGCACAAAAGAAAAAAGAAAAATTGGATTAAACGCATATGAGCAAGGAACAGGAATTCATGGTTTAACAGAAAAAGAAAAAATAACTATAGCTAAAAAAGGAGGAAGAAGAGCTACTAAATTAAAAAAAGGAGTTCATGCCCTGAGTGCTCAGGAAAAAAGGAATATAGGCTTAGCAGTCTATAACTCTGGAAAAGGAATCCATAGTTGGACTTTTGAACAAAAATCTAAGCTTAGCAAGAAAAATGCTAGAATACTTGCAGAAAGAAATATGAATATCTCCCACAACAAAAATAACTACCACTCAGCATCAGAAGCTGCTCTTGCTTCACTATTTGAAAAATATATTCCTAGATGGAAAATAGAAAAAGGAAAAACATGGCAAATTGATATAAAAACAGGAATAATAGATTTTTTAGTAAATAGGAGTTTTATAGAGTATCATCCTCCAAAACCATTTTATGGAAAATCCAGGAGAGGGGATTTTAGAAGTCATGAAGAATATGAAAAATACGCTTCAATAAAAACAAGAATAAGAAACAAAAAAGGAGCAGGAAGAGCAAGAGATTTTCAAACAAGAGTTAACTATTTAATAAGCAGGAAATATGAGGTTTCAAGAAAATTGGCTGTTGAAAACAGCCAGCATACAGGAACTGCTTTGATTTATTGTTCATCAGCTGAAGATATTTATGATAAAATCATCTCCAAGCATTCAGATACCCCAAAACAAGAATTTTTATCAGAATTCAGAAAATTAAGAAGGCAAATAATCAAGAATAAAGAGAAGGTTAAGAAAGTTGCTTAATAGAATATAAATCTTTAAAAATCATAAAACTATATTTTCACATGGCAAAAAAAGAGTTTAGAATAGGACAAGGAGATACTGTTTACGTAGCAACTCCTGTATTTAGAGAACCTGAAAAAGAAGAGAACTTGGCAAAAAGATTTTCTCAATTAAATTTATAATAGCATTTTTCTTAACAAAAAAATGGGATTTTGGAACTTTTTTAAAAAAAAAGAACCTATTGAAGCTGAAAGGATAAAATTTTCTGAGCTTCAGCCATGGCTAAAAAATAAAAAAACAGAAATTAAAGAGCAAGAAGATAATTTCTTAAAAACTATCCAGACAAGAATTTCCCAGCTTATCCAGGAACTTGAAGAAAAAACTCTTGCACTTAAGAAAATAAATATAAATGAAAAAAAAGCTGAAGACAAAATCAAGCTAATAGTAAAAGAAAATCTAGATAATTACATTTACTATCTCAATAAGCTACTAGGCAAATTAAAAGAAATAAATGAAAAATCTGAACAGACTATCGAGAAAATAAACTCTGTTTTTGCTGAATTTGAAAAAAAATCCTCAATAAGTTTTGAAAAAGCAACTTTTCTTATTGGCAAGGAACTGGGAAATACTAAAGAGAGCATAAGGGCTTTTTTCAAAGCCCTGGAAAAAATCCTCAAAGACAACAAAGAACTGATTGAAAAATCAAAAATAATCTCCCTGGTTGGAGAAAAAATGGAAAAATTTTCTGAAGTTGAAAAAACAAAATCAAATATTGAACAGGTTGTCGGGGAATATAATGAAAAAATACTAAATTTAAACAATAGTATTAAACTCCAAAAAAAAGAAATTGAAAAAATCCAGAGCTCTGAGAAATTTCTTGCTGAAAATAAGAAAAAACAGATTCTTATTGAAAAAAAACAAGAAATAGATAAGGATACTGAAAGATTAAGAGAAATGCTGGATTTCAAGGCTCTTGCTAATTTTTTCCACAGTTTTGAAAAAGAAATGAGCATAATAAAAGCCTATAAAGGGAATTTCAAACAAACTTTTCAAAAAACAAAAGGAGAGGATATTCTCTCTTTACTTAAAGAGTCTAAACTACAAAATCCTGAGATACTGAATAAGATACAGGATATAACTAAAAATGAGAAAGAGATTAACAGTATTGCAATTGAAGAAACAGGAATTGCAGAATTAGAAAATATGATAAAAAAGATAAAATTAGAACTCAATATCTTAAACTCAAAAAAACTTCTTGAAGAAAAAAAAGCTGTTAAAATTAAGGGAAATTTGAATGAAATAATCAGCTCAATCAAAGGGGATTTAATCAAAATCAATGTAGAAGTTGATTAATTTTTTTTACTACTCCAAAAATAGACAAAAAAAAGAAGAGTTTTTAAATCAATATTTTCTTATTTTGGTAACAAAAAAATGGAAAAAGAAGATGGAGAAGAAGGGGATCTGAGCGAGAGTCTTAATCATTCTAAAATATGTTTTCTCAGCAATTTCCCTCCAAAAGAGTGTGGAATAGCCACTTTTACAAAAGACCTAGTCTTTGCCATGGATAAGAAATGGAATCCAAAATTAAAAAGCAGGGTGATAGCCCTAAATGATGAAACAGATTTCTATAATTACGGTAATAAGGTGCTTACACAGCTTAACAAGCAGGATATTGAAGAATACATAAATATTGCAAAAAAAATAAACAATTCAAAAAGTATTAAACTAGTCTGCATACAGCATGAATTTGGATTATTTGGAGGAAATTATGGAAGTTACTTAATTCCTTTTTTAGAAACAATTAAAAAACCAGTTGTAGTCACTTTTCATAGTGTTTTATCAAAACCCGACGACATAAGAAGAAAAGTAGTAAGATTTATCTGTTCCAAGTGTTCAGCAGTAATAGTAATGGCAAATATTGCAGTTGACATACTTCATAAAGATTATGGAGTAAACAAGGATAAAATTCATGTTATACCTCATGGAATACCTAATACGTCTTTTCGTTCACCTAACTTCTATAAAAAGAAATTAAAATTAGATAATAAAATAGTTCTATCCACTTTTGGTTTATTAAGTAGGGGCAAGGGAATAGAGTATATGATTAAAGCTCTTCCTTCACTAGTTAAAAAATATCCAAATCTTCTTTACTTAGTTATAGGAGAGACCCATCCAGTAGTAAGAGAAAGAGAAGGAGAAGAATACAGAAAAGAGCTTATCAAACTTGTTGCAGAACTTAAATTAAAAAATAATGTTAAATTTTATAATAAATATTTAAGCTTACAGGAAATAATACACTACCTTCTTGCAACAGATATCTATATATGCACTAACCTTGACAAGCATCAGATAGTTTCTGGAACTCTTTCTTATGCTTTAGGATGTGGGAAAGCAATAGTCTCTACCTCAAGTACATATGCAAAAGAAATCTTATCTCAAGAAAGAGGGCTCTTAGCTAATTTCAGAAATCCTGATTCTTTTACTAAAGCTATAGACAAAATACTGTCTGATGATGAACTAAGAAGTCAAATAGAAAAAAATGCTTATTTTTTAGGAAGATCAATGACCTGGCCTAATGTAGCCTCTCGCTACCTAAATATTTTCAACAAAGTGACTAAATTAAGAGCAGATACTACTGATAAATTCCCAGCTATAAAATTAGATTATTTAAGGACCCTAACAGATGATTTTGGATGTATACAGTTCTCAAAATTTTCTGGACCTGACAAAAGCTCAGGTTATACAGTAGATGATAACGCAAGAGCATTAATCGCAGCTACACTCCATCATAACCTCTTTAAGTCAAAATACTCTTTAAATCTGATCAGGATTTACTTGAATTTCCTAGAGCATACGCAAGGAAAAGATGGAAACTTTACAAATAATCACCACAATGAAAATGCAGTTCTAGACCCTTGCAGTGAAGATGCTTTTGGAAGAGCAATATGGTCTTTGGGATACGCCATTGCTAAACAAGATAGTCCAAAGATTCTAGAACAAGCAGAAAAAATCTTTAATTGCGCTTATAACTTAATTGGAAAATTAGAGTCACCTAGAGCAAAGGCATTTTCGATAATTGGCCTTTATCATCACTATACAAGGTACCAAGATAAAAAAAGTTTTTTAAAAATAAGAAAACTGGCAAATTTTTTACTTGATTCATATGACGCTGAATCGTCAAAAGAGTGGCATTGGTTTGAAAGTTATCTAACTTACTCAAATTCAAAACTTCCAGAAGCACTTTTTTTAGCATATGAAATAACAAAAAATGAAAAATATCTGAAGATTGCTCAAAAAACCTTAAAATTCTTATCAGAGCTTGTTTTTATTGATAATCAGCTATCGCCAGTAGGGCAAAATGGATGGTATAATAGAAAAGGCAAAAGGTCTTTTTTTGACCAGCAACCACTAGATACTTCTTGTATGGTTCAGACCCTTTTGACTGCTTATTCTATTACAAAAGATAAAGAATATTACAATAAAGCAGTTTTAGCATTTAATTGGTTTTTAGGAAAAAACCATTTAAAACAAATGGTTTATGATGAAGCAACAGGTGGATGTTATGACGGGTTATCAGAGAATACCTTAAATTTAAATAAAGGAGCAGAATCAACAGCATCATACCTTATAGCAAGATTAATGTTGGAAGAGACTAAAAGAAACAAAAACAAGTAAATTCTTAAAACCCTAAAATATTTAAATAAGGTTTTTCTATTTTTAAAATGGTAAAAAAAGTGGTGTGGATAAGCAGTTACTTGCCCCGCTCATGCGGGATAGCTTACTATTCTTCACATTATATTTCTGCTTTAAAAGAATATGCTAAAAAAACCAGGAAAAAAGTTTCTTTTAAAATTATAGCTCATACTGATGCAAAAAAAGCAGACTATCCAATAATTGACAATAAAAAAGATAAAAGATGGCATTATAAAGTCCTAAGAGCAATAAAAAAAATAAAACCAGATATTGTTCACATCCAGCATGAATACGGCTTATACGAGACTTATGGAGATAATAACAAAAGAGTTATTGAATTAATCAAAATGATAAAAAAAGAGAAATTTCCTGTTGTGATGACATATCATAGTGTTTATGAAAAATTAAGTCCTAATTTCGCTAATTTTGTTAGTAAAACTCTAAAAAAGCTTGATGCAGGAATTTTGCATGAAGACTATCAAAAAAAAGCTTTAAAAAAGAATATAGGATGGGAGCCACAAAACGTTTATGTTTTACCACACGGCTCAAGAGAAGATATAAAATTAAACAGAAAAGAAGTAAGAAACGGATTCGGCTATACAGATGAGGACTTAGTTGTGGGCACTGCTGGATTAGCAAGCGAAAGAAAAGGGTTCAGGACATTAATAAGGCAATGGCCTAAAGTAGTTAGAAAAGTTCCAAATGCTATCCTTGCCCTTGAACTAAAACCAGAAGTAGTTATGGAGACAAGAGACTATATAGATAAGGTTTTAGAAGAAATCATGAAAAGTCCGGTCAGCCAGAATATAGAGTTTGCTGTAAGAAATTATAGTGGAATGGAATTTTACAGAAGATTAAAAAGTTTTGATGTCCATATTCTGCCTTATAAGCAAGAAAGCCAATCAGGTGTTTTAGCTCACGGATTTTCTGTTGGTGCTCCTTCAATAGTCACAGATATTGAGGGGTTAGGAGCAGAAATAAGAAACAGCAAAGCAGGAATTGCTGTTAAAGACAAAAAGAAGTTTTATAAAGCAATAATAAAACTCCTAAAAAACAAAAAGCTCAGAGAAAAATACTCTAAAAATGCTTTAAACTATGTTAAAAAAACCAGTGGCTGGAGCATTATAGCAAAAAAAACATTTAAAATCTATGAAGAGTTCTGGTGAATTCATTACATAAATATTTATAAATATCCTAACTCTAAGCTATTTATGGGTGTCATATTTGGACATTTAAATATCGCTTATGCTGATTTACTCTTTCCTTGTGAAACAGGGTTATACGATTGTGAAACATCAATAGAAAATTGCCCAGAAGCTTCTGAAAGATTTATTGAATACCCTTCAGCTCCACTTTCTTTGCCTTTAAAACAAGGAGAACTTAATTTCAAAAGAAGGAGAACTGTTTACTCAGTTCATTTTTCATTATTAGCAAAAGAAGCTTATATTTTTGAAAATCTTTCTGAACCATTAAGAGAAAAATTTGGAGATAAATGGTCTGAACTGGGACCAGATGGAGAAGCATATATTTTAGATGGCAACAATCAAAAGTATATATCTATCTTTGAACCAGATTCAAATATAAGAGAAAGATTAATTAGCTTAGGCTCTTTTGGAGCAATATCAAGAACATTCAGGGATTTTGACAGTTTTAAGAAAGATGCGAAAAATTTAGAAAAGGTAGTAAATATATTAATTGAAACATGCTTTGCAAAAGCTGGCAATGTCAAGAAGTTCAAAGAGCTTGAGAAATCTCCTATTTTTGTTAATTGTTGATATTATAAAATTTATAATTTATGCAATCCTTTAAAATCAAACTTAAAATCAATTACTTTTCTTTTAAAAATCTGTTTTAACTTTTCTTTATCTCCAAAAAACAAAATGCTTCCCCCGTTTCCAGAGCCGCAAACCTTAGCAGCAAAAGCCCCATTTTTCAAACCTTTTGTGATAATTCTTCTTACAAAAGCAGGAACAGTTGAGCTATGCAGTTTTTTTCTTTCTTCTGTTTCATGATTTAATAGCTCAGCAAATCTCTGTAAGTTCTTTTTAACAAGAGCCTCTTTCATCTCTATAGCGATATTTTTTATTTTTATGAGATTCTCATTGTTTTTACCTTGTTTCAGATTATCCATCATATTTCTGTTAGAATTTGTAGCTAGATGTGGTTTTCCAGTATAAACTAAAACTAAATTGCTTTCAAGTTCTTTTATAAAACTTTTTGGTAATTTTAACTGAGTTATTTCTACTTTATCATTTTTAAATTCTAAAAAATTAATTCCTCCAAGAGCAGAGGCATACTGGTCTTGTTTTCCTCCAACACCACCAAGACTCTGCTCTAATTTATAGACTTTTTCAGCCAATTCCAGCTTGTCTCTTCTGTTGAATTTATTTTTTTCAGAAATCAAAGCCAGCCAGACGAGATTCATTACTCCTGAAGTGCCCAATCCAGAAGATGTTGGTATAGCCCCATGATACTCTAATCCCACCTCTTGGTCTGTTTTAACTATTCTTCCAACAACATACCTACTAATTGCTGCATTTAAAATAGCTCCGCCATATAAGTGAGTAAATGGATAAATATCTGTTGTGCCTCCTGCAAAATCAATCCTAACAGGAGCTCTCACTTGTTTTATTATTTTCATTTTACCGCTTTTTCTCAAATAAATAATTTTTAATCATTTAAATTATTTTCTTAATTATACTATCACTCTAAAGTAACTACAAATAGAAAGATTTATAAAGCAGTCATACTAAGTGCTACCAAGTAAAAATATTACAAAAATGGCAAAAAAATCCAAGATTAGTGTTTCAGTTGATGAAGAAACTCTAGCAAAGGTAGATGAATCTATTTTAAAAAGAAAATTTAGAAACAGAAGTCATGCATTTGAATTTGCATTAAATGAAATTCTGGAGGATAGAAAATGAGTAATCTTAAATATTTAGTAGGTGCAAGTTCTGAAGTTGTTGTAGATGCAGCTATAAGAGGTATGAAAGAGAAGAATAGAGAATATAAAAGGAAATTTTTTACTCAAAATAGAGAAAATCTTTTCGCGATAAAGGAACAAAGAGAAAGAGCAGTTACAGAGTATATAGATAGCGATACATTTAAGCCAACTGGGAAAGAATTAGGGTATGGTTGTTGGGGGATTGTAGATGAATATATAGATGCGGGAGATCAAAAATGGGCTATAAAAATATTTAGTCCTAATGAAACAGCAAAAAAACAAATGGAGGACAGAAAATGGACAGAAGAAGATGTTATGAGGAGAGAAGCGATTCCTCTTTATGCTGCTCATAGCCATGTTGTTCCAAGAATTATAGAAAGAGATAGAAAAGGAAAAATGTATATTGCTATGCCTGTTTATGAAGAAGGAGACCTTTCTAGTAGGTTGCATAGTTTAAGCTTGGATGAAAATATAAAAATAATAAAAGATATTACAGAGGCGCTTGCTTACATACACGAACATAGAGAGGCTCATAGCGATGTCAAGCCTTCAAACATCCTTATTAACGATGGGAGAGCTTATTTAGGTGATTTTGGTTCTACTACCTGCATTTCAATTGGAGGAAATGGAAGTAAAAGGGGGCCTCATGGAGATAAAAACTATAGAGCTCCTGAAGTTTTTGAAGAAAATGCTGAGCCCAGTTCAAGAGCAGATGTTTGGAGTCTAGGCTCTATATTCTATGAAATGCTCACTAAAAAAAGAGTTTATCAAGGGTTTAAAACAAACCAAAGAGAACTTTCCCAAAAAATAAAAAATGTTCCAAGAGCTTTTAGAAGTTTTTTGGAAAAATCCTTATCCCTAAATCCAGTAAGAAGATATAAAAATGGTTTAGAAATGAAAAATGGCTTAGAAAAAGCAATTAAAAAATATAAAAAAACATCATTACGTTCAAGACTAAAAAGATATGGAAGCATAGCAGCTGCTGCAACTATACTTGCAGGTGCAACAGCTGGCCTCATTAGTACTCAAAAAGCAACTGGTGTTTTGGAAGATAAAGTTGAGCAACTTAACGAAAATGCAGAAGCTAAAAAGAAAAGAGAGGTAGTTAATTTATATCTTCAGAGAAGAGGAAAAGAAGATTTAGGAATAGCTTTTAGCCATCCTTATGATATTTTTACAGAAGATGGCAAACTTGAAGCAGCTTTATTTAAATTCAAGGACAGAAAAGTCGGGTTAGCTGCTTATTTTGACCCCAATGGTGTTTTTGAAGCAATGATGGATGCTAAACTGGATAAAAATGATACAGATTTCAATTATAAAACAATAGAGCCATTTTTAGAAGAAAAGGGCTCTAAAGCTTATTGGGAAATTTGGCAAATAGCTCATAATTATCATGATATGATTATGATACGGATGAGAACAGATAAATATAGAGAGTTTGAAAATGACTGGAAAAATGCAAGAGAATCATATGAAGCAAAAAAACAGAAAGAAAGAATAGAAGCAGAAAAAAGGAAAGAACAAGAACAGAGATTTATAGAAAACCAAAAAAATATAAAAGAAACTCTTGAGATAATTAAAAAATAGCTAGTATGAAAGATTCTTTGATAAAATAGGGCTGCATCCTATTTGTTGCAACCTGAATAATTCTCTAATATAAGAGGATATAACTGCATTTTTACCTTTTGATTTTTCAATTAATTCTAAACACTTGCCAAACTGGAACTTTGTCTTTTGCTTCATTATTTTATACAAATTCTCTATGTTTTTATGAAAATACGCATCCTGATACAGAGAAAATTGCTCTTCAAGTTTTTTTAATAACTCCACAGCATTTTTATCTATCTTAACTTTATTTTCTTTAGCATATTTATATAAATAAAAATAAGCATGCTCTATATGCATTAAAAAAGTTAGAAGCTCCCACTCTAAAACAGGTTCTTTTTCATATTTTTCCTTTATTAGCAATCTTCTGCAAAATAATATAAACTTATCCTGATTTTTTCTCATTTCTTCAATTTCATCCCAGTTTTCATAAATATGCTGAAAATCTTCAATAATCATATTTTGAGTCTCTTTTATTATCAAAAAAATCTTTCTTAACATAACATCATATTTTTGTTCTGTTGGCTCTGAAATATTTTCTATTTTTACTTCTTTTTCAGATTTTCCTGTTATTTCAAAACCTAAAAGCAGATCTTTTGTTACCTGCCTCGCTTTTCTTGCCAGCCCACTATCCACTCCCTTCAATATTACTCTGTTAAATCCTCTTCTATACGCATGTGTAAGAATAGCTCCTATATCTTCTTTATTTTCTTCATTAATCTCTATTATAATCTCTTCTCTCCCTTTAATTTCACTTCCAATTATCAAAGAACTATCTATTTCTTTCACATCTACGATGTCTCCTTCATGCAGGCCTTTTTTATCTACCCATTTTTTTGGAAGGTAGATAGTAAAGCCTCCTCCTCCTTGTTTTATGAGTCTTCTTTCCATACTGTATGGAAGATTTAGGGGTTTTTAAGGTTTTCTATTTTTAATATCAGTGATATCAATAATATCAGAAAGATATTAATTTCTTTCTTTTGTCACTTTTGAATAATAAATCAAAGACTATGGGAAAATGGTACAAAACTCATACATAATAACAAAGAAAATTGCAAAGCACGGAAAGCAGGCAGTAATCGTCATTCCAAGTGTGCTGGCAGGACATCTCAAACCCCAGATGCTTGTGAAAATCAAAATAGATATTTTAGAGGAAGGAAAATGAAAAACCAATGGAGTTCAAGAATAAAACAAGCAGCTATAACCGGACTAGCTGCTTTATTAGGAGCAGTTTCTGGCTGTTTTAATAATATGAAAAAGCCAGATATTTATGTTGAAACCGCCCTTGTTTCAGATTATGTTGCAAAACATGGTGTAATGGTTGAAGGACAGGTTAGACAAGACTTAATTAATGTAAATTTTAATGATATGTTCTCTGGATTTGTATGGCAGAATTATTCATATGAAGAAAGTGCTTTTAATGAGAGGGATTTTGGAATAAGCCATTCTTTGCCTATAACAGATAGATTTTCTATAAGAGGAGGATATGAATATTGGGGCTACCCTTCTGGAACTTTTGGAGATTATGATAGTGTTTTGAAAGCTGGAGCCCATTATTCTGGAAAATTTGATTTAGACTTTGAATTAACACATTTACTCCCAACTAAAACAACCCCTAAAAGTGGAAATAGATATTACTGGAGAATTTCAAAAAAATTTCCAATAGGAAAACTAGGAAAAACCGATATTTCATTAACCCCTAGTCTAAGCACTTCGGTCATAGAGAATTACTATGGAAAAACAGGCCATACCCAGGTTACTCCTGGAGTTTCTCTTGGACTCAATAAAGGAAACTGGAATCTGAATATTTCTGTAAATAAACAATACAGCCAAGAAGATTTTATCAAAGATAAAACATGGGGTGGCGTTAGTCTTGGCTATAAATTTTAGGTGAGGAAAATGAAAAATGAAAGATACACACCAGAGGGCTTGCCTGTACTGGCACAGGACACAATTGACTTATTTTTTAGAGATAATGAACAGTTTGACAGAGAGGGTTTCGAATCAGTCCTAAAGAATATAGAAAGGTTAACAGGACACCTTTCCTCAACAAATCCCCAAGTTACAAAAGCATTAGACAGATTTGCAGATGAATATTGTAGTGATAGATTTGCGACTTATCTCGCAGGGGTTTATGTTTATGAGTTATTAAAGAGACAGGCTGAAGTAAATAAATTAGAAGAAGGAAAATAAAATGGCGAAAAAATTGAAACCAGCACCTTATCTTGAATATGCTTTGAGAAGTCTTGATAGAGACCTAAGAAAATTATCTAGAGAAGAAAAACTAGAATCTTTAAGAAAATATAAACTTGGTTTAGATTACTCTTTTTGGAATAATTATGGTAATAAATTTCCTAAACCTCAAGAAGCTTTTGAAGTGTATCATGAACATTATTTTAGCAAAGCAAATTATGTTGGTTTTCAATTTGGTCCTTTAGAAGTAGATTCTGCAAGAGAATTTTTATTATCAGAAATAGAAAAAAGAAAAAGAAAATATTCTAAACCTTCTTTTTGGGAAAATTTGCGTAAATATTTGAAGAGATAAAAATGACAGTGAAATTTAAAGGAATTTTTAAAGTAAATAATGAAAATGAATTGAAAGATTTAACTGAAAGACTAGAATTATTTAGTGAGCATTGCCAGGTTGTAGATTCAACAGGAGAACCTATTAGAATGAACACTTTTCTTGAGGTCTTAGTAAGCTATTCCTCTAACAACCAAAATGTAACTGAAATTTCTCCCATAGTTCAAAAAATGCCTTCTTTAAAATATGATTCTTCTGCTTCCTTTGAAGAATACGCTGCAGGAGTAACTCCCCATTTCTCTGTTACTTATTTTGAAAATAAACCTTTACATCATGTATGGATTGAAGAAAATAAATATATTGTACATCTAAAGCCTGCAAGAGAGGAGTAAAATGTGTCGAACACCAGGTTGCGCATATACAAGTCCAAGGAAAAATAGTTGGTATTGTACTTTGACTAAAAATCCTTGTGTAGCAGCGCCAGAAATTAAAGATAATGAACCTTTTGAACTTGATGGAGAGAATATAAGTGGACATAGTGTTAGTTTCGGTTCTAAGATTTATAATGAAAGATTGGCTAAACAATGCCCTGGATATAACCTTCCACAAAAAATAGGCAAATTAGTAAAATTATTCAGAAAAAAAGGAACACCACAATCTTTGCAAGAAAAAGCAGGGATATTCTAAAATAAGAAAGTAAAATGGCAAAAAAAACTAAAAAAATAGCAGAATCAAAGATACGACAAGCAAAAACCTTAGATTGTGTTGTCAAATTTCCAAGTTCTTCTAAGGTAAGAGATATTTTAAATTTTGATGGAAGAGAAGAACTTGTTATTTATAAGGACACCATAGCATCCCGTCATTTTAAGACTCTTGGAAGATTTGAAGTTCAAACACTTTACATTTCTAGTTATGTTGCAATGAATCTTGGAAATCCTGTAGGAAATGTTTATGTCCGTACAAGTAAGCGACCCTTAATTAGAAATTTTTCAGATAAATATGAAAAATATAATAGAAAAGCCAAGGAGGCTGGATTGTAAAAATGGAAAATTTGAAAAAAATTATTTTAACCCCAGATAAGGGTTTTGTCATTGAAGATTCAGGAGAACCCATTGAGATCATTGGTGGAATAGCTAATATCCAAACACGAACAAAAAATCGTGATGCATATAAGGATGGTGTTGACCTTGCCGGAATAAAAAAGACAATTACAGATCGTGCTTCAGAATTACCAAAAGAAGGTGCAATTGGTTATGTATTACAAACTTCATCAGAGCTAGGAGAACCTATTAATCCAGATGTGAGAACATTATTCACTAATTTTGATATAATTAAATATAAGGGGAAAATACCAAGACAAAACATCCAAGCAATTAAAGCAAAAGCGTATCATGAAGGACAACTTTCTGTAGCAACTATGGCATCTCTACGAGCAGCTTACGTAAGTTTAGACGAAACATTAGAAGAAAGAATTAAAGAACTTGTGGCAGAAATAGATTCTAAATGTGAAACATTGGTAGATTTGGATAAAGAAAATCTTGGTAAAGTTCGTCCAGAAGTAAACGCCGAGCTCCTGTATGCTGCAACAAAATGTCAAGACCTAACTGATTACATTGCTTCCCAAAAATCAGCTAAGAAGGAGTAGGAAAATGGCATTGCAAAATAAAGTTCTATGTTTGTATGGGGTAATAAAAAATGATTTTTACCTATGTAGGGATGATTTATCTGTTGGTGGAGAGAAGTTTAGTTCATCTCTTCTTTTTGGAGTATTAACAGAGCTTAATAAAGGAAACCAGATTTTATTTGGAGAATATGGTGGAGGAAAGACAACTTCTGCTGAATACTTACATAGCGTTTTTCATAATATTCCTATAGATATTGTTAGAAGATCTGTTATTAGGGGGAATCCGCAATTAACTCAGGAGAAGACAGTTGGAAGACCTGATTATGGTAGAATGCATCAAGGTCAAGAAGAAGTTATTTGGCAGAATTTTGTTTTAATCCAACCAAAACTTGTTGATGAGTTTAATAGAATTCCAGAATCAAATCAATCAATGTTATTAGATGGTGTAGATAGGGGAGAGTGGGGTTATTTGAATAGCCATATTGCCCAAGGAAGACAGCCTTTTTTTGCAACTTGTAACTATGAAGATAGAGGAAGCAATACTCTAATTCCTCCATTGTTAGATAGATTTGATGTAGCAACTGAAAGCAAGTTTCCAGGAGTATCAAATGCTATTGCTATTAGCAATAGTTGGAATAATGGGAAAGAGGGGATTTTAAAAGATCCTAAAATATCTAGAGAAATTTTAGATTTATTAAATTCTAAAAAACCTTATGAAGAAATTTCACCTGGTTTAAAAAAACTTTCTGATAGTTTTGGAGCTGAATTAAAAAAGAGGAATTTGGATACCTTGACAGAACAGGAATTAGTTGCTGTGGATAAAGAGATTGAATCTACTGGTTTAGATGGAGATGCTGTTACTTATTTAGGATTTTTAATTTCAGAACTTAATCAACACCCAAAATATGGTCAAAAAAGAAGTAATGACCCAATAAGCTCAGAGGAAGGCCATTATTTATATAATTTAGTTAAAGGGAGTGGGAGTAGAAGATTAGATAAAAGCATAGTTAGATATTCTAAAGCTTTAGCATGGTTGCAAGGTAAAAAGCAGGCTAATTTAGAGCATGTTTTAACAGTTGCACCTTATGCTTTATGGCACAGAATAAGATTAACTGAAGAGACCATCAATAAATTTAAAGATGATACTAGAGAAGATCCTTTGGCCTTGCATGCAGTTAAAACACTTCTTAGGGAGGGAACTGACGAAATCTCTGGAGTTAAAAAAAGAGTTTTAGAAAGCAGTAAAAACTATCAAACAGTTATGAGTTTTATACAAAAAGGAAAGTTAGAAAAAGCTAGAAAAGCAGCTGAAACATATGCTTCTAGTGGAAAAGGGCACCCAATATTTCTAGATTTGCAAGGAGAATTAAAATAAAATGGCAAAAGAAATTAATTCAAACTTATTGAAGTTAGCTGAGTTAACTTATAATTCTGGTGCTGAGCTAGATGAAGAAATATCAAGAAAAATTAAGAAGCAAAATAAATCAAAAAAAGCTGATACATCAAGGAAATCTGTTAAACTTCCTGATTATTTTACTGAGCATAGCAATGCTATAGAAAAAAATAAATCAGTAATTCAATTAGGGTCATATGAAACTTCTGGTTGTAGTGGGGGTTCTACTTATTACACAATTAATATTGATGGAAAAACAGCTGATGGAAGAGGCTTTCATTATAAGAATGAATTTGGTTCAAGGGAAAGAAGAGAGAAAGATATTAAAGCAAAGAAAAAAGATTTAGAAAAAGTAGTATCTGAAGTGAAGGTAGATAGGGGGTTCTAAAAATGGAAAGCAAATTTCCTTTTCTTGTATGGCATTTTACTAATGAATGTAATCTACATTGTGATTATTGTTCTCAGGATGCTGGCTCTAAACAAGAAGATGAGTTAACTACTTATGAGAAAATAGTTTTAGTAGATCAATTAGAAGAAGTTGAACCAAGAATGGTTGGAATTAGTGGAGGAGAGCCAATGATGGCAGATGATTTCTGGGAGGTCTTAAAATACGCTACTCAAAAGATACCTATTTGTGTGGGAACAAATGGATTTCTTCTTAATGAGGAAAATGTTGAAAAATTATCTGATTTAGGAGTGGGAATTGTTAATGTGAGCCTTTATAGTACAAAGTCAGAGTTACATGACAAAGTTCGGGGGAGAAAAGGAAGTTTTGAAAAAGTAGTAGAAGGAATAAAAAATCTCAGAAAAAAGAAAATAAAAGCTGAGTTAAGCATACCTCTCTCACAAAGAAACTTTGGTGAATTAGAAGATCTAATTAAATTTGGTAAAAGCCTGAAAGTTAATGAAATAGAATTAATTGATTTTAGGCTTATTGGGAGAGCTAAGAGTATGCCCCATGAAGATCTTACTCATGAACAAAGAACAGAGATATTTCAAGTTGCTTACGAAAATTCTAATACCAACCCAAGAGTATGGTGCTTTGATGCAAAATATTCCCTTTATAGAAGCTCACAAAATAATTCTAAAGGCCTAAGTAAGAAAAATAAAAAAGAAATTATTATTGGATGTCAGGCAGGATTTGACATGTATGCTATACAACCAAATGGAGATGTTACTCCTTGTACTTTTTTGCCAGATTTAAAAGTGGGAAATGTCAGAGAAGAAAGATTTAAAGATATTATTGCAAATTCTTCTGTTTTACACCAGCTTAGAGATAGAAGCAATTTAGAAGGATATTGTGGATCCTGTCAAGTTAAAGAAAATTGTGGGGGATGTAGATCTAGAGCTTATTATCGTTCAGGAAATTTTCTAGCAGAAGACCCTGCATGTAAAAATTTAGATTTTTTGAAAAATGGCACAAAAAAACCTTGAGAAAAAAGTAGATATTTTTGCTTATATGAAAGAAACAGCAAGAAAAGTAGATTCTTATACTTTAGAGTATGTTCAGGGTTTTGGAGAAGTTGTTAAGCATCTCCCAACATTAAGGTGCGGAATGAAAAGAGGAAAACCTAAGCTTTTACCAACTTTAGGAAGACTAGCATTTGAAGCAGTAGGTGGGAAAAATTGGGAAGAGATAGTTCCTGTTCTTAGTGCTTTTGAGTTAGGAACAAGTTCTTGTTATGTTATTGACGATATCTTAGATAATCAAGAAGTAAGAGAAGGAGATTCAAGTACTGTAAGAAAATATGGGTTAAATAAAGCTATTATTGCAGGCCTTATCCAATATACACTTTCTAATGAAATATTATTAAATTCAGAGTTAGAAGGAAAAGATAAAGAAGACGTATGTAGGCTATGGAATGAAACATTAAAAACTATTTATTTGGGCCAGGATGAAAATGAAAATACAGGAGATTTTAGTGAGAATTCTTATTTAGAAAGATGTTATTTTATTGCTGGCGTAGCTGCTGAAAAAATTTCTGAAATTTGTTCTATATTCGGAAAATCTTCAGAAAGTGACAAAGATGCTCTTAAAAATTTTGGCAGAAATTATGGCATTGCATGCCAGATAAGAAATGACTTAATGGATTTAATTCCTCAAGAAGTTATTGGAAGCAGGTCACAAAGCTTATCAAGAAATTCTTATGAAGATATTAGAAAAGGGATTTTAACTTATCCTATAGTTTATGCTTTTAATAATGGTTGTGGAGAAAAAGTAAGAAGTGCGATAGGTGAAGGAGATTTTTCTAGACTTACAGAATTATTAGTAGAATCTGGAGCAATGAATGCCACAGCGGATTTAATAGAAAAGTATAGAGATAATGCAATTAGTTATGTAGAATCTTTAAAAGGTTCTAATGCTCGAGACAACCTCTTTGCTCTTGCAAAACTTCTTGGAAATTCTAAAAAATATATTGGAGGGATTTTAGAAAAAATAACTGCTTAAAATGGAAAGTGGAAAATTGCACGAAATAATGAAAAAAGAATGGGGGAAAATTAGAGAGGACTTTTATTATCCCCAACTACCCCCTCCAAGACTAACAAAAGAAATTGCAAATGGAAGATTTAGCTTTAATAATTTACAAATTGACATTAATCCAGATTATGTTAAAAAACTTGCACAAGAAGGTTGTGAGGAGAAGGTTATTTTAAATGCCATGCTAGGTCATGAAGTAGGGCATTTTGCAGATTATCCTGGGAGTATCCTAAATTTACTTAAATTACATAAAGTTGCAAGGGAAAGTTTAAATAAACAGCAAGCCCAGGTAGCAAGAGGAACTTTTACTAATATTCAAAATAATCTTAATCTTCTTGCAAATAGGGGATATAACACACTTATTCCTAGTTTAAGGGCTACAAGTAAAGAAGTAGAGGGTCTAGAGAAACTTGCTTTTGGAATTTATCAGAAATTATGGAATCAGGATTTGGAAATAAAATTAAATTTCAAAGAAAAATGTTTAATACGAAAATTATCTAAACTAAATTACTTAAATAAAGAAAAACAAGAGCAAAATTTAAGAAAGTTTATTAAAAATACAAGGGAATATTTAGAGGATTTAGAAGGGCAAGAGGAAGGAGGAAATGGAGAAGGGGGAATCAGAGAAGGGGCAGATCCTAATCTAGCATCAATTTTTTCTGAAAACCAGATAAGAGAAGGAGTTAAACAATTTGCAAGAGAGTCTCAACCAGGAAAATTTGAAAAAACAGTAAAAGAAGTTTTGGGGGCAGGAACAGAAAAAGGAAATTTGATTATTGCAGGAAATTTTTACTCTGCTTTAGCTGAGAATTATTCTATACCAATAAGACAAAGGAAAATGAGAAAAAATGGAGGATTATACCCTTATTCTCATAAAGAATTTAGTATGGGAGATACTATAGATGATTTAGATTGTTTTTCAAGTCCAGGAATTTTACCAGGAGTAACTCAAAAATGGGTTAAGAAACAAGGAGAAGTTATGGAAGAAAATTTTGGGACTCCAAATAGTTTGATTGTTATAGATTCTTCAGAAAGTATGATAAATCCAGATGAGAATATCTCAGCCTCGGTTTTAGGAGGAACTGTTATTGCTAATGCTTATATTGATAATAATTCTAGTGTTGCTGTTTACAATTTTTCAGCTTCAGACATTGTTCTAAAACCTTCTAGAAATAAAGAAAAAATCCATCAAAAAATAAGAACATATCAAAATGGAGGAACAACTTTTAATCCTTCAATTATAGAAAAAATAATTAGAAATGAAGAGTATATGGATATAAGTGTAATCTCTGATATGGTAATTAACAATTTAGAAGAATTTCATAATTATGTTTCTAAGATACCAAATCTCCATAGAGTTCATTTATTTTATACAAATCCACACGGATATTCCGATATCCCAGCATCTTTAATATCAAAAGAAAACGTAGGAATTTTGCCTTTATGGTCAGCAAGCCATATAAGAGATATTACAATGGGGGAGCTTAGAAAGTCAATAAAGTAAAATGAAAGAAGAAGATAAAAATGCCAGAAATTGAAGTTCAAAGAAATGCTACAATTAAAGAAGATTATCCTATAAGAGGAAACTCAGAAATAGAGTCAATAGATTATGAGAAAACATGTTTTTATGGTTGGAATCCTTCTAGTGGATTAGAACCTCCAATGACTATAAGATATATGACAATATATTTTAGAGATCAAAATATTGGAAAAATGCACCTGCATAGAGATAAAATAGAAGAGCATTATCCAATTAGTCTTTATATCTGGATTAAAAATGTAAGAAAAAACAAAGATCCATGGGGAAAGGTGATGCAATCTCCTGAAATAACATATACAAGGGATAGATTAAAAAAAATAAATCCAGAAGTTAAGGATGCTATTTTAAAAGAACTCTCACCAGAAGCAAGAAGTTTCTTAGAAAAAGCTTTGGAATAATACCTGGCAAAAAAGAGGCATAATTCTTATCCACTATCACTTTATAGTAATTACAAATAGAAAGGTTTATAAAGAGTGATTTATGTTGTTACTGTATAGTTTATACATACCTTATGTATAGCTACAGTAAGATGACTAAGGAAAAAGTAAAACAGAATAAAAAGCAGTTCATCATAACAAAGAAAATTGCTAAACATGGTAGCCAGGCAATTATAGTCATACCAAGAATTCTAGAAAAACAATTGAGCCCAGGCACTATAACTAAACTTACAATAGATATATTGGAGGAAGAAAAATGATTCTTGCAGATACATTAAAAGCAGAAACTCTTATTGAACAGGAAAATGGCTTAACAGAAGAAGAAACAAGAATATTAAAAGAAAGAGGCTATGAAATCCTGCATAAATTAGGAGAAGGGCAAACAAGAGAAGCTTATCTTGCAAGATACTCTGCAGGAGAAGTTAGTAAGCTAAGGGTATTAAAAATTCCAAAAACAGAAATTGACCCAGATTCAATATGCACTTTAATAAATAAAAGTAAGAGAGATGGAGATATAGCAGAAGTAAATGTTTCTAATGAAATACAGCATCCAAATATTGTAGAAGTTGTTGATAATTTTAGATTAGACGGAAAGACAGTAAATGCAGAAGCTTATTATGAAGGAACAGACTTAGAAGCTCATATTCAAACAACAGGCCCTCTCAAAGATAAAAAGAGAGTCATTAAAATATTCGGACAAGTTGTAAGAGCATTACAGTATCTTAATGATGAACAATTTATTTTGCATAGAGATATTAAACCTTCAAATATAATTATAACAAGGTCAGGAAATGTTAAAATCTCTGACTTACAAAATGCAGCTAGAAGAACCGAGATTCATGAAAATATCATGCCTACAAGAGGAGGAACACCATATACACATCCTAGCTTGCTTAATGCCCTAGTTTCAGGACATCCATCTAAGGCAACCTGTAGAACAGAAGTTTATGCTCTTGGCGGAACCTTCTTATATTCATTAACAGGAAAAACCCCCCTTCAATACAAGATTTGCTCTGATATTGCTGGAAAGTCAATTAGAATTAATGGAAAATTATATAGAGTTCAGTTAAATGAAGGAGAAAAATTTTTAGAAGAAATTACAGAAGAAATACATGAAAAAAATTTAAAAAAAGCTCTTAATAAAGTTCCTAAAGAATGGAAAAAATTAATTTATAGATGTTTAACAATTAACCCTAAAAAAGAAATCAGAAACATGTATGATGTTAAAAGATACATTGAAAAAATAAATTCTGGTTTAGCTGGAAAACTAAAAGAAGCTTTTGCTAAATTTCTAAAATACTCAGTTCCTATTTGCACAGGAGCAGTACTGGCTGGAGCTGTAACTGGAGGAATAATCACTGCTAGGAATAGCGAAACAAGACCAAGATTAAGGGACATTCTAATGAGAGAAGATTATAGAAATTTTAGTTTAGATAATCTTGACAGCTCTAATAAGGATCTTGCTTTTGAAATACTGGTCCCTTATATGGAAAAAGCAAAAGAAAATCTTCCAGAAGTTAAATTTGGAAAAAGAGAGCTAGATATAAAAGAGCTTACCAGATTTTCAAGAGATATTCATTTAATGCCTAAAAGACTTATTTCATCTTGGTTAAGAGCTTGCTATCTGAACAAAGAGCTTATAAAAACATATAAGGCAGATAAAGAAGAAAGACTTTTTCCAAGTTTTGTTCCAAAATACTTCCTTTTAAGAAATGAAAATTCTGATTCAGATATAGCACATAATACTGCTAAAGTAGTTCATGGTGTAACGTATCTAAAACAGTGTTTTGTTCCTCAAGGGACTATTGCAGATGTTTTTACAAATTATTTTTCTTCCCTTGAAGAAATAAATACAGCAAAAGTAAAAACAGGAAGTATAAATTATTTTCCAAAGTGGAAAATTGTTGAAAGGGCAGGAGGATATAAAGAATCAGGCTATGGAAGTTACTTGCCTTATCATCAACAGAAATTAATCAACACAGCTTTAGCTTTATACATGATAACTGATGAAGAAGGAAATGTTGATTTTAATAAAATACCTAAAAAAAATAACTGGGGTACTGGCTGGGAAGTTCAAGGAAATGAAAACTTAGATAAAAGTCCCAATCAAAGGAGAGGAAGCAAGGTAGAAGTTTCTGATAGCAGCAAGGATATGATGAGCCTCTATCCTGCCCACTGATTTTTTTAATGAAGAATAACCTTTTTTATAAATCATTTCTTTTTCCAAATCATGAATTTTCTCTAATTTTTCAATGCTTTTCTCTTTATATGCTTGTTTCAATATCTTGAATACTTTCTTACAATCTTCTAATAACTGGAAAACAAGTTTATCTGCTTTTGTTTTATTTTTTTCTAAGTATTTTAATAACAAATAAAGCTCTCTTTGTGCATGTATAAGTTCAGCATGAAAAGCCCATTTTAGCTGATATATTCCATAAAGCTCATTTTTAGCTATGACTCTTCTGCAAAAATTATCATACTGCTGTATTTTTTGCTCTATTTCTTCAAATTCTTTTTTCCTACCATGCAGCATGTTTTCTGCTATTATAAATAACTCATCTATATTAAGAAATATTTTAGAAAAAATATTATCAAATTGCTCTTTAGAAGGTTCTGTTATATTCTCTATTTCACAGTTTTTATTTGTTTTTTTAATTATTTCAAAACCTATTAAATTATGATTTACTGTATTTTGTATTATTTTTAATGCTTTTTTATCTTGAAAATTTAGATTTATTTTATCATAACCAAGTCTATAGGCATTAGTTAAAATAGTTCTTACTGAAGATTCTGTTGATGAAGCAAGAGTCATCTCTGTCTGTCTTTTAGATTTTTTCCCTCCTAAACCAATAATAATAGAATTTTGCTTTTCATCTATCTCTATTTCATCTCCCTTATTAAGCTCATTAGCCTTAATCCATTTGCTGGGCAGGCTAATCATCATTGTTGCTGCTCCTTGCTTTACAAGTTTTCTTTTCATTTTATCTCAAAAATATAGTAATAAAACCTTTCATTTCCTACTAAAGGGATGGCTTTTTTCTCTTTTAGAATTTTATATTTAAATTTATTTTTTTCAATCAATCTTTTTAAATAATTTATATCCCCAATGTCTGAAAAAATCATATAAATTTTGCCTTTTTTCTTTAGATACTTTCTTACTTGTTTGAAAAATCTCTCTAAATCTTTATAGTTTTGATTGCAAATTGCTTTTTCTAGGTTGTTTTTTGGTTTAAAATACATAAATGGAGGATTAAAAGTGATTGTATCAAATTTTTTGTTTATATTAGAAAATATGTTGCTAAATTTTGCTTTTATCTTTTCTAATTTATTGGCTTTTATTGTTTCTTTAAGCGACTTTATCGCCTCTTTATTAATATCCACAGCTATGATTTCCTTAGCTGTTTTATTTACAGCCAAAGAAAGAACGCCAGACCCTGTTCCCATATCTAATACACTGCCAGGATTTTTTAAATTTTTAAGGAATCTGTAAAAAAATAAAGAGTCATCAAAAGGGGGGAAAACATCAGGATAAACAACTAACTTATAGTTATCAATCTTGTAAATTTTCTTTTTTTTAAGTTTTATATGCTCTCTTAAAAGAATTTCATGCCTTTTTCTTATTAAATTTTCTATTTCAATATGCAAGGATGGTTTTCTCATAAAACAACTAAGAAACCAGCCTTTAAAAGCTTTTCTAAAATGTATATATATTTATACTAGTTTATATAGTTTAATAAAAATATTTATATTCCTTTCAAAAGTTTATACATTACTTATGAGTAGTAAACACATAATATATGTATAAAATGAAAGTAGAAAAATCATTTAAATCAAGAATAAGAAATGCTGTGGCTGGAGGTCTAGTCACTCTTTTAACTTTCCTGCCTATCGGGTGTGGTTCTTTAGAAAAAGTTAAAGATGAACCAATTAGAGGTTATGCTGAAACAAGCATAGTAAGTGACTGGGTTATTCCTTCTGGGGACAGAATTGCTAGAAGATCTAGCCAGAGTTTTCTTAGCATCAACAAGGGCCCTATTTCAGGAAATCTTTTTCATTCTAATGCTATTGGAGGAGGAGAAGATAGTGGGAAGCAAGAAATAGATTCATGGATTACTTACACACATTCTTTGACAAATAAATTATCTTTAAGTGGAACTTTTATGAACTGGACTTTTCCTGTTTCTGATAAGTGGAGATCTGATTATCTTGTCGGAGGAGAACTTTCTTATAATGGATTTATTGATGCCCGTTTTGGCGGGCTTCATATGTTTGCTAAAGATGGTGCTCCAGACGGTGAATCAATTTCAGGAAAAATCTCAAAAGCATTCCCAATAGGGAAAATTGCAGGAGCAGAAGTCTCAGTAGCTCCTGAAATATCTATGGGTTATACAAGGGATATGTATGGGATTGATGGATTTAGACATGTTTCTCCTGGAATTTCAGTGAGAATAGGAAAAGGAAGCTGGAATATAAACGGATTTGTAAGAAGACAACTTTCTCTAAATGATGACACAACAGAACAATTCACCTATGGAGGAGTAGGGATAGGTTATGGATTTTAATTCTAAGTGAAAATGAAACCTAAAAAAATGCCATTATGGAAAAAACTTGCGGTAGGTATTGTGACAACTTTAGCTGGAATTATTGGAAATGCAAATGCAGCTAACTCAGGAACATTAAGTAACCCTGTAACTTTTAATAATTTTCTAAAAAATAATTATTCTGTTAGAACAAGATTAGAACATACTGAAAGTAAGGATGAGCATCTGACTAAAGGTACAATTGGAATTGCTCCTGTTGACGGCAAGTATAGCAGGTTTAATGAAATTTTCAGAAGTTATCATTTTAACGGAGAAGTAGGTGGAAAAGATACTGACTGGAATTCTTATGGTTTAATTATACCAAGATTTAAAACTGGAGATTTAGAATATTCTGCTAGTGTTTTTGGAGAATCAGGAGACAAGCAAGGAATAGGTATGGAGGGAATTACTAGTTTTGGAGATTTAGACTTATTTCTAAACATAGAAGATAGTTTTTCAAGCGACAGCAGAAGGGTTGGAGCAGGATTTGAGCACGGATTTGGAGAAACATGGAATTTTGGAGCTGGAATTGATAAAGTTGACACTCCTGAAGGGGATATTAATTATTTTAGTGGAAAAACTATTTGGAACATGGACAAAAACCATCAGTTAGGAGTTGGTTTATTGCTTCCAGATAATGACATTAGAACAAAGAAACTTGGAGCATATTTTATGAGGCATGGAGATGTTAAATGGGGAAACAGGACTATATTAATTTATGATTGGAAACATGGTTCTGAAAATATTGCTTTTAAATCCACTACAGCTGAAAACCCTACTTTTAGCAAAAACGGAAGCGGACCTGCGTTTGTAGGAAGAAATCAGGGCTACATACTTAGCCCTCATGTAATAAACTCTCCTGTTACAACAATTGAGCCACCAACTGTTGTTGAAAGAAGCAAAAAAGGACTAGCTTTTAGAGTATCAGGGAATATTAATACAACTGGAAAAAGAAAAGGATACATTGAAGGAGATTTAGGCTATCAGTTTGGAAATCTAGGAATTTATGGAACTTATACAAATGGAATTGGAGGAGTAAGTGACTCTTATGGAGTTCATGGCGTTCTAGGGAAAGGTCCAGTAAAATTAGAAGCAGGACATCAGTTCTTTGAAGACAGAAAAGACAGGAGTTATGTTAGTGTTAGTTTGTATATTCCTTTAGGGGGTAAAAAATGAAAAGCTCAAGAATTAAAAGCTTTGTAAGAAAAATAGTAGCTCCTATTTTAGTACCTTTGGTACTTTTTGCTGGTGTTAAAAATGTAAGAGCCTCTGAAAATGAAACAATAAAATTATTTTCAACAGAATTAAGTTATACTAAAGGAAATGATGTTTTTAAATTTAAGCCCTTTATTCATACTGCACCTTCAGGAACTCAGAGAACTGATTTAATGTTAGGAAGGAAGTTTGGCAATTTTACCCCTTATTTTTACTTTAAGTCTGATAATAAAGATAGAAGCTGGATGGGAATAAGGACAGATTATCAAATAAAAGCTTTAGATGATAAATTAACAATAAACTCTCAGTTAAGATATTTTTGGGGGCTAAATGACCTGTCAGCAAATCATTTTTATTTTATTCCAACAATAGATTATAAGCTTAATGATACATTTAAAGCAGGCTTATTAGGTTATGCAAAAAAAGATGATGGGAAAAAGCCTTTTTTCTATATAGGACCTTCTCTTACAGTAAATATAACGAAAAACCTTAGTGCATTGTTGTCTTATGATACAGATGTTCTTAGAAACAACAAGGATGATATGATTTTTATTAGTTTGCAATATAAATTTGGAGGAAAGTAAGATGAAAACAACACCCTATCTTAAAAGAGTTTTAGAAGAGCTAGATAGAAATTTAAAGGGAGTAGCAAAGAAAGCAAGAATTGAGGCATTATCTGCATATGAAATAGGTTTAAAATTATCTCTTAGCGAATCTTATCCTGATAGATTTAGTTTTGACAGAGAAAATTTATCTAAAATAGAAAAAATATTTAAGGGTTTTTATGATGTTGGAAATTATATTGGTAAACAATTCAGCCCTTTAGAAGTGGAATCTGCAAGAGAATATCTATTAGCAGAAATTGAAAAAAGGAGAAAGAAATTTTCAAAAACTTCTTGGTTAGAAGACTTTTGGAGACTTTGTGGTTCTTTTGATGAAAGATGTTAAAATGGGAGAAGATAAAGATTTAAAGAGGCAGGTTAAAATTGACAAAGGAGATTTCCAAAATGTTACTTACAAGGGAATTAAATTAGAAATTATATTAAATAAAATTTTACAAGATGGAACAGTAATCTTATCAGAAGAAGACAAAAAGTACTCTGAAAGAATAAGAATAGAGGATCCTAAAGAGAGAGGAAGAAAGGATTGTATTGTAACTGTATTAGAAAAAGATAAAATAGCACTTATATTTCAAAGAGAATATTTTAATAAGCATGCTGGAGCATATAATTGTGAGAGAAGAGGGTTTTCCACAATTCCTGTTTCTTATACAGCAGAAAATCAGCGTGGGCGAAGAAATACTTTTTGGTTTTGGAAAGTAGTTGAAGATTTAAGGGGCAAATCGTGGTTAAGTAAGATTAAAGATAAGCTATTTTCTAAGAACTATTTCTGGCCTGGAACTGATTTAGGATTAAAATATATTTTTAGAGGAGTATGTGAAAAGGGTGTTAGTGGATGGAGCACAAGGCAAACAATAAATGAAATTGGAGTAGTAGATGATAAAGGACCAGCTAGTTTTGGAGAAGGAGGTTTTAATTATCTCCATTTAGATGGAAGTTTTGATGATCCTGCTTTAAATGAAAATTGGATAAAAGAAAGAGGTTTGGATAAAATATTAGATAGATATGTTGATAATTAAAAACTCTTAACTCACCAGCAAACTCGCCCCTAACGTGCCTGGATGCTCTAGTTTGCTCCACTCAATCTTAGTAGTTCTTGGGATAAGAGTGTATTTTTTAGCTTGTTCCTTGATAAGATCAAGGAACTTGCCACCTGCCTCTCTTACCCCTCCGGCAAGAATAATAACCTCAGGGTCAAAAACATCTATTAAACTTCCAATTCCTTTTCCAAGTATTACTGAAGCTTGTTGAAGAACTTTTTTAGCTTTTCTGTCTTTTCTCTTTACTAAGTCCTTAAACAATACCATTCTTCCAAAACACTTTTTGCAAAATCTCCTGTTTTCCTGCCATAGCTGTTCAAATGACATCCCCCTATCTAGTATAATATGCCCTGGCTCAGAAGCATAACCCTCTCCTATATACAAATCTCCATTGATTATAACTCCTCCTCCAATGCCTGTTCCTAAAGTCAAAACAACAAAATTTTTCTTCTTGCACCCAAGTTTAGCTTCAGCAATTGCAACACAATTAGCATCATTCTCAACCTCTACCCTTTTATTAAAAACCTTCTTTAGTTTTTCTTTCATATTAAAATTATGAAGCGGCATATTAGGGGGATTTTTAATAATTCCAGCTTCCAAAGGCCCTGCAGAAGAAACTCCTATAGCCTTAACATTTAGAGTCATTAAAGAAGCTATAGTATCATAAAGCGCCATAATCAGCTTATTCCTTTGTTTTGGGGTTCTCCTCTTAACATACTGCAAGATTTTATTATTCCTTACCCTTGCAACCCTTAAATTTGTACCTCCAAGATCAACAGCTATAACCTCATTTTTCTTTATTTTTCTCTCTATTTTCTTTTCAAGATCTCTAAGCCCGCCCATACTTATCCTCCATTCTTATAACATCGGATTTTTTATATTTTCCTAGAGAGATTTCTAAAACCTGAACTGTTTTATTTTTTGCCATGAGTCTATGGGCTTGTCCTTTCTTGACATTCAAAAATTCACCTTTTTTTGCTCTTCTCTTTTTCAATCCCATTTGAACATATCCATCTGTTAAGAAATACCACATTTCTCTTCTTTTTTTATGGTACTGAAGACTCAATTTTTGATGGGGTCTAACCTCTAATATCTTAACAGTACATTTTTTATTATAAAAAAATTGCTTCTCCTTACCCCAGGGTTCTTTCACCTCTTTCATGAATTGGAAAAACATAATCTATTTAAATAGTTTATGTTTAAAATATACATGAAGAAAAAAATAGGTGTTTTTTCGTTTACATGCTGTGAAGGTTGCACTGTCTCATTTATAGAAACTTTTAATACAAAGTTTGAAGAATACATGAAAAAAATGAAAATTGTTAATTTCAGAGCATTAAAAACAGATAAAAAAGTAAAAAAGATGGATATTGCACTTGTTGAAGGTGCTATATCCACAGAAAGTGAGATAAGAAAGCTGCAAGAGATTAGAAAAAAAACCAAGATATTAGTTGCTTTAGGTTCTGGAGCTGTTGATGGCTACCCTTCAAATCAAAGAAACAAGTTTCCAGAAGAAAAAAAGCGGGAAATCCTTCCCTTGATAGTCAGATTCAGGCAGATAAAAGAAATCTCTCCATTAAATAAATTTGTTAAAGTTGATGACAACATCCCAGGCTGCCCTGTTGAAGAGGCTTTTTTAATTAAAAAAATAGATGAATACTTAACTTGACTTAGAGTCTTTCCCTTTACTGCAAACTTTCTTTATTTGTTCTGCGTAAACTTCCTCAAACAACCTCCTTCGAATCTTCATAGTATTTGTCATTAATTCTGGATGTTCATCAAAATCAAAAATCAATCCTATATTTCCTAACGTCCGACCAAAATCTACATTAAACTTCTCCTTAGCATTAGATAATTGATTATATATTCTTTCAATAACTATTTCCTGTCCTTCTAAATCTATTTGTTCTTTGATTTCTTCATCTGCGATAATCAAAGCCCCAACATTCTTTTGGTTATTCCCAATTAAGACCAGATTTAAACCTTTGGCAGCATAATAGGTTTCTACAAGAGTAGAAAAAACTTTTTCCCCATCAAGTGTGCAAATAATATCTTTATCTCTTCCTGTAACATGAATAAATCCTCTTTCAAGGTGGCCTATGTCTCCTGTATTAAACCAACCTTCAATAAAAACTTTTCTGGTTCTTTCAGAATCTTTTAAATATCCTGGGAACACATTAGGCCCTTTAACTAAAATAAGCCCTTCTTCACCATCACCTACCCCTCTTATTGCTGATTTTTTTAAATAGTCTTCATCTGCAATCATAACTTCTACTCCTGAAATAAGTCTTCCAGAAGAGCCAAATCTATAATCTTCTGGAACATTTACAGAAATAACAGGAGAGGTCTCTGTAAGTCCATAACCCTGATATATAGGTAAGCCAACACTATAAAAAAATAACTGGGTTTCCAGAGGTAAGGGGGCAGATCCACCAATAAAGTAAGGCCTATTTTTTCCTAATTTTCCCCCTAACTTCTTCCTAATCCTCTTATAAAACATCTGTTCTGCTATTTGGTCAAGTAACTGCTTGTCTAATCTAGAATGTAATTCATTAACTTTATCAAAATTAAATTGGTTTGAATTTTTTAAAAAGTATTTAAAAAATGCATAGAGCATATTTCTTTTTTTCTTACTGCCCTTTGGTTTTTCAATTCCTCTCTCAATCTCTCTTTTCATCCAATTAGCCATTTTAGGGATTATTAGGCTATAGTTAGGATTTATTTCTGCTGCACTGCCTTTTCTAAAACTAGGGATATTTGTAAAATGTAACAAACAGCCTGCATTCAAAAATGCTTTTTGCACCATATACTCAAAAGAATGCCATTGTTTCCCAATTCCTGTCAAATAAACCCCTTGGGAATATCCATCAATTCTTTCTGCTCTTGTTGTGAGATGCTCTGTTGCAATAATATTTGAAGCTATATTGCCATGAGAAAGTTCAACAGCTTTAAATGCTCTCTCTGATTGAGCACTTGTTCCAGAAGAAAAAATAATTGTGGATATATTCTTCTCTGCAATTTCCACATCTGGCCTACATGGTTTATTTTCAAATGCTTCTTCAAAAGATAATAAAGGAGTATTATTGGCATAATTATTAACTCTACCAATATACTTTTCCTCTGCTAAAATGAATTTAGGTTTAACAAGGTCTAAATAATCTTTTAAAAGATTTTCTGGCCTTAAAGCCTGATCTATTGGAACAGAAGCAGCTCCTGTATATAAAACACCATAATCTGCTGCTAAAAAAGCAGGGGTATTATCAGAGATAATAGCCACATAGTCTCCTTTTCCAACTCCTTTCTGCCAGAGGGTCTTGCTTACTCTCAAAGCTTGCTGTCTAAGTTGAGAATAAGTCCAGCTTTCTCCAGTTATCTGACTTTTTATAGCAATTCTTACACCATATTTTTCAACAGCATTGTCTAAAAGAGAAACAAGTGTTTCACTCATAAATTTGGATAGTTAAGGGGTTTAAAAGAATTATTATCTTAAGAAATATATTTATAAACAACAAGCATTATGTTTATTAGTAGACGCAAAAGAGGAAAAATGCATAAGCACGAAGATTTTGACATAACAATAAAGAATATTTCAAAAATAGAAGGGCATACTCACTTGGATGTTAAAGTAAAGCAAGGAAAAGTAGAGTCATGCAAGTTAAAGATAAGCGAGAATAAGAGATTTTTCACACAGGCTGTTACTGGATTAGACTTTAATTTAGTTCCGACAACAATGTCAAGAATCTGCGGAACATGTTCTTCAGCTCACACTCTCTGCTCTATTGAAACAATTGAAAAAGCTCTTGGATTGAATATTACAGAACAAACATATAAACTCAGAAAATTATTAGGAAACGGAAGCCATCTAAGAGACCATGCAATGCATCTTTATTTTTTCTGTCTTCCGGACATATTTAACAAAGACTCTGTTCTTGATTTCAACAAAGAACAGCAGGAGTATATTCATGATGGACTACATGTAAAAGAAGCAGGAAACTTTCTCACTACAATTATCGGAGGAAGGGCTGTTCATCCGCCAAATGCAGTAATCGGAGGATTTACCCAGCTTCCAAAAAAACAAGACATAGAAAAAGCAATAGAAAAATTATATGACTGCAGGCAAAGAATTTTAAAAATCATTTATATTTTCTATAACGACCAAACAACATTCAAAAGAAAAACAAATTATGTTGGATTGGTTAATGATGATTATAATTTTATAAAAGGAGTTATTAGAACAGCTTATGGAACAACAATACCTGAAGAAAAATATAGGACTCATCTAGAACGTGTTGTCTTACCGTATTCAACAGCTACAGCATTTACATGGGAATCTGAAGATTTTATGGTTGGCGCTTTAGCAAGAGTAAATCTCAATAAACACAGATTAAATAAATATACAATAAAAGATGCTTTAGAGTATCTAAAAATCTTTCCTAATAATTGTGTTTTTAATAATAACACAGCTCAGGCAATTGAAATGCTTCATGAAGTAGATAATTCCATAGAACTTCTAGAAGAGCTGAAAAACAGCATTAAACAGGAAAAGCCAATTAAAGTAAAGCCAAGAGAAGCTACTGGAGTGGGGGTTGTAGAAGCACCAAGAGGAACATTATACTATCATCTGCATATGAATAACCAAGGGAAGATAGTTTTTGCAGATCTTTGCATTCCAACACAGCAAAATATAATTCATCTACAAAAAGACCTTGCAAAATATATAGAACATTTAATAAATGAAGGTAAAACAAAACAAGAAATATCAATGCAAGCAGAAAAAATGATAAGAGCTTACGACCCTTGCATGTCTTGTGCCACCCATTTCCTTAAGATTAACTGGATTTGACTAAAAGCCTCTTCTTTATCCATAAACATAGGCAAGCAGATTATCTCAACTTCTTTGAGTTTATTGATTTTCTTTAGTAACTTTAGGTTATAAGCAAGGTCAAAATCATGCATACTATAAACTTTCCCAACTTGTAATTTATCAATATCATTAATAATCATAACATTATCTATTCCTTTAACAACATCAAGAATTCTGAGCTTGCCATCTTCAATCTCCTCTTCTAAATTTTCATTTGGGTCAAGCTCTTTAAATTCAATACTTAAGAATTTTTCCCTTAATTTAGGAAGAAGTTTTAATGCCAAACTATCCTGTTCTACAAGTGGATTTCCAAAAACAAGTATTTTCATTTTATTTTAACAATTTGCCCTATAATATCATACCAAAGTTCTGAGACACCTTTATATTTTCCTATGCCCTCTAGTCCATCAACAACCTCTAACATATGATTCCAGTGCCCTGAAACAGTGTCTCCATGCGATAGCTTTTCTAAACCTCCTAATCTTATAATTTTTCTTCTTTGAGAAGAAAAAATATTTTGAACTGTAATTATGGGTTTATTCACTTCAATAACTGTATAAAAATTAACAGGACAAGACAAAGCTAAAGCTAAAAAAAGGTTAGATTTTAGAGCTTGAGGAAGATTTTTTCCTGCTTCTCTCTCAATATCTTTCCAAACTATCTCAAAATGTTGGTTGTAAATATAATTTCTAAGCTTTCCGCCTTTAAAGGCCTGAGTTAATTCTGGCCTAAGCACACCTAATTGGTTCTCTGGAAAATTTTCTCCAGTCTTAATATATGCCTCATAAAGCGCCATTCCATTATTCTTTTCTGAAGAATCCAATCTCACTCCACAAAATCCTGAAGCATAAGCACCATAAACAAATGCAGAAAATAGTTTTTTATCATCAATCATGTTATTTCAATAAACGTGCCTATATTTAAAAACTTATTTGATAACAATGCACAAAAACCGAAACATTTAAATACTAATGTTATCTAGTTCTAACATAAAGTTAATTAAATATAACAAAAAGTTATAAATAATTAATAAAACTTGAAATAAATTCAGGAGGTTAAATAAATGAAAAGAAAAAACCAAAATAAAGATAAACTAAGAGTTTGGACAGCAGGAATTGTAGCCTTACTTGTTGTCTGTACCTTAATTCTATTTGCAGTAACAATAATAAGAAATGGCAATCTTGTTGTAGGAGCTATTTCAATAGTCATCGCAATAATCTTGCTGGTGTTTGCTGTATCTATTTTAAAAAGACAGTACAATGCAGTAAAAAAAGGGTTTCCATATCAGGATGAAAGAAGCAAGAAAATTATGGTTCTTGCAGGATATTATACATTTTTAATATCTATCTGGTATCTTTTAATACTGGGCTGGGCTTCAGAAAGTTTAATACAATTCAGAGACCCTTCACAAGCATTAGGTATTGGAATACTTGGAATGGCAATAATTTTTGGACTGTGTTGGCTATGGGTTAGTAAGAAAGGAAAAGAGAATCTGATTTAAAATGGAAAAAGCAACTAAATGGCTAATTGGAAAGTTTGTTATTATAGTAATAATGCTTGCCCTATTGTTAATAAAAAAAAGAGACGCACAGTCTTTTGGTGTGGCAATAGGCATGATAGTAGGTATTGTGGCAATAACTTTCTTCAGATTCAAGAACCCTGAGAAATACAAATCAGATGAAAGACTAGAAAAGCTTGGAAGTCGTGCAACCTTATGGTCTTGGACCATAACATTTATTGTAGTGATATCAATATACTGGTTAGAGTACTTAGAGTTCATCAGTTTAACAGCAACCCACATAATAACAATAGTATTCTGGACCATGGTTATCACAATAATCCTGTTCAGAATATACTTTATACGGAAATCTGATGTAAAATGAAAACACGAATAAAAGAACTTAGGGCAAGATATAATCTGACTCAAGAAGATTTGGCAAGAAAAGTTGGAGTAAGAAGGGAAACAATTGTTTTTTTAGAAAAAGGTAAGTACAATCCTTCTCTTCAACTTGCCCACAACGTAGCAAAGGCATTAAAAACAACAATTGACGAATTATTTATCTGGTAAAAAAGCAAATAGCAATTCTTATAAACCCTAAAACAATGAGTTGTTCATGTTTATGAGGCCATATTTAAAATGTACGTCTTATTCCGCTACTTATCTTAATTTTCCTAATGAAGTTATTATAATTCCAATAGGAAGAGAAAAAGATTCTTTTGCTGAATTACTGACAAATAAGCAAGCAGTAATTGTTGATAAAAGAAGAGTTGTTCAAAGATACGGTCATAAAACAGTTGTCAGTATAGATACTGTTTTTATTGATAGGGCAAAGGATACAGCCACTGTTGGCATAAGAGATAGCTCAACTGGAGAAATATGCTCGATTAAAGTGAATCCAAAAGATCTTGTTCACAGAATAAATTAACCTATTTTAACAGGCTTTTTAGCTTTTTTCTAGGATTTCTTGATTTAGTCACAGCAGAACTAACAGCAATCCCTGAAGCACCAAGCTTCATGGCAATCTTAATATCTTCTTTTGTCTTAATTCCTGCGCCAACTAAAAATTTCATTTTTAGCTTCTTGGCAATCTTCTCTATTAATTCTGGCTTAGCTTTACTTACTGAAATCTTTCCTGCAACCAATTCAGGAGGCTCAACAATAAGATAGTCTGGCTTCATTTTTTGAATTTTTCTTGCTTCTCTCAAGTCTCTTGCAAAAACCATTGTCTTTAATCCTACTTGTTTGCATCTCTTGATTGTCTTCTTTATTGCTCTTAAACTTAATTTATGCTCAGAATGATTAAGAAAACTTCCAACAGCCTTATCCCTCTTAACTGCCTCTGGAATAATAAAACCAGTATGCCTTCCTGGTTTAAAATAATCAACATGCTGTGCATAAACCTTTAATTTTGTTCTCTTAGTAATCTCATAAATATCACTTGCCTGGACCCCAACAATTATCTTGCTGTCAACTCTCTCAATTACCTTAGCTAATTTAATAGCATCTTTACCTTGCTTATATGTTTTAAAATTAACAACAATTAGAGGCTTCATTTTCTATTTGTAAAATTATTAATGGTCTTATCCCCACATTATTTTCCTAACTTGCTTAATAACAGCATAAGGGTCTTTATTCTGCCAGATATTTCTTCCAACAGCTAATCCAATAGCTCCTGCATTCATAATGTCCTTGACCTGCTTTAAAAAAAGTTTTTGGTCTTTTTTAAGACCTCCGGCAATTACTACTTTTGTTCTTCCAGCAGACTCCACAGCCCATTTCAGACTTTTAAAATTCCCATCATACTTTATCTTAATAATATCTGCTCCAATCTCTAATCCTGTCCTTGCAGCATATGCCATTAATTCCCCAGAAGGCTTTATTCTAACAGAACTTCCTCTTGCATATACCCATGCAACAACAGGAAGTCCTCTTTTATGCGCCTCTCTTTGAATATTTTCAAAATCTGATAACATATTCCCTTCATGCTGGCTTCCAATATAGATTGTAAAACCTACTGCACTTGCTCCTAGTTTAATTGCTTCTTTAACAGTGCACAACTGTCTGGATATTGGGTCTCCTCTAAATAAATTTGTCTTTCCATTTAATTTCATTATTAAAGGAATCTTAAATTTCTTTAATTCTTCCCTGTACTTTTCAACAATGCCCTTTTGAAGAACAATAGCTGTACATCCTCCTTTCTTAGCCAATTCAAAAATATACAAGGGGTCTACATTCTTATCATTAAAATCACTAGGCCCATGCTCTAATCCCTGGTCATAAGCTAAAAAAAGAGCCTTTCCTTTTTTTGCTATCTTATTTAAACCAACCATCTTTTTTATTTTGCCTCTTTTTATAAACTTAAAAGAGAACTGTATTTTATAAATCTATCCCTCTAATTAATTCTCATTCTCAATAAATTATTTTTAGCTCCGAGATACCTAATAACAGCTTCTGATTCTTTTAGCCCTAATTTAAGAGCTTGCTCAATACTCATTCCTACAATTATTCCGGCAACAAATCCAGAAGCAAAAGCATCACCTGCCCCTGTTCTTTCCACCACCTTTATCTCATTTGGCTGAAGAGAATACTTTCTCTTGCCATCAAACGCCTGAATTTTATTATTTCTGTCTGTGATAACTACTATGCCTTCTTTACTAATTATTTTATGAAGCGCTTCAATAACCTTTTTCTTCTTTTTTGCGAGTGTTTGAGCTTCTTCTTTGTTTAAAGTAAGAATATTCACAAACTTCAAAAGATGTTTCAAGTTTTTCTTTTCAATCAAGTAAGAACCAGGATTAAAAGCTATCTTAATGTTTTTTCTTTTTAAAATTGGTGCGAGCCTCCTCTGTGTTTTAAAACTCTCCCCTAGGGCAGAAGAGTAATAAACCCACTTTGTTTTTAATTTTCTTAAATTAATCTCCCCCAAAGAGAAATTGTTATTCTCCCCCCTATAAGTTAAAACTGTCCGGTTATTTTCCTTGCTATCCAAAACAATTGAAAAACCACTTAGACCTCCTCTTTCGACCTTTCCAAGAAACTTTACATTCTCTTCTTTCATTAAATTCAATATGCTTTTCCCTGGATTATCATCTCCAACTTTTCCAATCCATCCTGTCTTTAGTCCAAGTCTGGAGAATGCAACAGCAGAATTTGTCCCTCCTCCCCCAATATCAAATCTCAAATCTTTAATCAAAATCTTGCTTCCAACCGGATATGCGATGAACTTGCCTCTTTCAGCTAAGTCTGTGCCTACAAAAACATCCACAACTGCACCTCCAAAAGTAACAACATCAAATTTCATCTGACCTCTTTTTTGTCCAGTCTCTCTCCTAGTTTTCTCTTTCTAAATTTTATGATTATAGAAAGATTTATCTAATTAAAAACCTTTTGATGCTTATGAAAAAAAAGGTAAGAAAGAAAAAAGTCTTGGTGATCATCGCTCATCCAGATGATGAGACAATCTGGATGGGAGGAACTCTTCTGATGAACAAAGACAAGTGGGATACAACAATCATCAGTCTGTGCAGAAAAGACGATCCAGATCGCGCTCCAAAGTTTGCAAGAGTGTGTAGGATTTTGAAAGCAAGATGTTTCATATCTGACTTGGAAGATGAAAAGCTAAATGAGATTAAAGCAGAAGAGATTATAAAAAGAATTAAGCAATTTATCGACGGAAAAAGCTATGGTTATATCTTTACTCATGGACTGAATGGAGAGTACGGGCACAAGAGACATATTGATGTTCATAAAGCAGTTGTTAAAATGCTGAACGCACGCGATTTGATTGCGAAAGAGGTTTTGTTCTTCTCTTACACTATGAAAGGAGCTTTCTGTTGTCCGAACAAAAATTCAGATAAGTTTATAAAGTTGAAAGATGTTTGTTTTATGAAAAAAAAATATTTGATTAAAGGGATTTATCGCTTTAAACAAAACAGCTTTGAAGATATGTGTTCAAAAAATAAAGAAACATTTAAAGTCAAAGAAAAAATATGAGGTGCGTAGTACTTTATGCTTACCCCCCTGAACCTGATGGCCAAAGTCTTCAGGGAGATTTACTCTACAGGGGGATATTGGATTCTAATCATGAGGCCTTGCCCTGTCATTTTAAAGACAGTTTACAGAAAAATTTCTATCTAAAATACTACAAACCAGATGTTTCTTTTGGTATAGGATTCTGGGGCAATGTTCCTGAGATTGTTCAGGAACCATTAAAACACAAAATCAATCCTGTTCCATGGTTTAATTCTGATGGTTGGGTGGCAAATTATCAAAAAGAATTCGATCAGCTGGACTTAATGTTCACAACAAGCCAGTGGGTCAAGGACATTTATAAGAGAGATGGCATCGATGTAAGCAAGATAGTTCCAATGCACATAGGAGTTGACACAAACTTATTCAAACCTACTAACAACAAAAGATATAACAAAGCCATGAGAAAAGTATTTGGAGTAAAAGATAATGAAAAAATGATTCTAACAGTTGGAGGGGATGTTACATCAAAAGGAGCACAGGAAATGATTGAGGCTCTAGCAGAGGTTGATAAAGAATTTAAAGACTGGAAATATGTATGCAAATCCTGGCCAAGCGAATGTGCAGAGGACTGGAGAGGAGAAGAACAAAAGCTCGCTGAAGAACTTGGTATAGGCAATAAAGTAATTTTCATGGATGATGAATTCTCACAAGAGTTTATGGTTCATCTTCTAAACGCTGCAGATATTTATGCAGCACCCTCTAGACTTGAGGGCTTTGGCATGATACAAGTTGAGGCTATGTCCTGCGGAAAGCCAGTAATATCAATAAATAAAATGGGTCCAGGAGAAACAATAATCCACAATAAAACAGGTTTCTTGGCTAAGGTTGGAGAAGAAATAATGCTAGATGAAGAGTGGGTTTATCCCTGGATGGGTTTTAAGAAAAAAGAAATGGTGAAATTTGATCCTCCAAAGACTTTTGCATACAGGGCAGATGTTAATGACGTAAAAAAACTCACATTAAAACTTCTAACAAACCCTGATTTGTGTGAAAAAATGGGAAAGCAGGCAAGAGAGCATGTCCTTAAAAATCTCGACTATAGGGATATCTCCAAAAAAATGTTGGATATAACTAAAGAAAGACTTAATCTTAAGTAAGAATTCTAATTTCAAGCACTTTTCAATCTCTTAAAAGCTTGTTCATAAACAGAATAAGTTGTTACAACCCCTAATGCAAACCCTCTTGATATCATCTCATTAGGTGCTTGATGTTCTATATAATTAATTACATAATCTCCAAATTCAGTGTTTTCCTCCCTGACTTGAGCTATTTTTGCCAAAGAAACATCACTTACTTCCATACTTGTAATAACCTTCACATCCTCAGTTGCTTTTTTTATATCATCCTCAATTATCTCTGGAGATTGCTGTTTGTCTAAACTTAATTGCGCTTCTATCATTCGAAAAGTAAGATATGCTCCACTTTTATAGCCTGCCCTAATTAATTGCCCTTTATCAGCATAAAATTCTTAGAGACATATAACTCCACTAGTAATATAGTCATATAAAAAAGTTTTTTCTTGTTCTACTTTCTCTTTCATATTCCCTTACTATTTCTTCTAAAACAGAATCTATAGCTTTTCTAGTTATTTTTATCATCTTAATTTTCTAAGAATAAGTGTCTGAGGCACTCCCACCTCATCAAGACAATCTTCAGGGTATTTAAAAATTTTACTAATAATTAAACCAAGACTTTTTTCTTTTTTAATGATTCATAAGCAAGCATGTACACTCCTGCACTCCATGCTTGCAGTTTTCCATGAGTTTTCTTTATTATAGGATCTATCCATTCAGGAAACTTATTACCTTTTAGGTTTGCTTCTGCAAGCTTCTTTAGCTCTTTTTTAGCTTCTTCAAATTTTTTAAGCTTGATTAAAGCAAGAACATAAAATCCTCCAATATAAGTCCAGATTCCCGCGTTTAAATAATGAAAAGGCTTTCCAGCCTCACAATCCAGATAATAATTTTTCCAGTACATACTTCCTTTTTTAATTGGAGGAAAGATTGCCTTAACAGGATAAGGCTTGTTGATTTTCTTTTTCTGAATATGAGAAATAATACTCTCTGCCTGTTTTTTTGATGCAAAACCAAAAACAATAGCAAGGAGATTACCTAAAGAATCAAACCAGTCTCCAATCTCAATATATTTTCCATGACTCTTCCACCTGTAGGGGATATAAAACTCTCCGTTCCATAATTTTGTTTCTTCACTTTTGTTAACTAAAAATTTTAATTTTCTTGCCTTTCCCCCTTCTTTGATTAATTTTAAAACTTTATAATATAGAACCTGCGTGTTTATTGCACGCCCGTATTTATGGGGAAAAGCATCTTGCCAGTCTGTCGTAGGAAGCTGCTCAAGCATTAGATCTTCTCCAACATCCTGATAAGAAAGCCAGGTAACTGCTCTTTTAATATTTTCTTTATGTTTTTTAAAAAAAGAAGAACCATATCTTTTCTTATAAACATAATGCCCAATTATAAACCATAAGCTAGAATCAATAGAAAGATAATCTACTATTGGTTTTTTTCTCTCAAAACTATGAACTGCATTTGGTATCTGCCCATTCTTGCTCTGATACCTTCCTAGAATTTCCAAACTTTTTTTAAAAGCTTTTCTAAACAGCTCTTTATCCTTTCCTTCTAACAAACTTCCCCCAAGAAATGTGATAAAACTGTCTCTGCTCCATACACCCCTATATCCTTTTTTTCCACCAGAAGCAAACAATCCATACTGAGTAAAACACCCTTTTATTGTTTCTATTGCCTCTTTATAAGCCTTATCTATCTGCGTCTCTTTTTTCATTCTCTTACGAATAATTACATCTTTTTAATTTTATCTGATAATGGAGTCTCTCCAATATCTGTATCTTTTAGTCTAGAGAGATGATATCCTAGAAAATCAACAAAATAAAAAATTAAAAACATCCTTTCTTCCTTAGAATATTTTCCATAACCAATCTCGTAAAAATCTTTAATGTGTTTTTTAAAAAATTTCACCTGTTTTACAAAAGGTTGAATCTCTTTTTTATCTAAAATTAATACAGGAAAGAAGTAACTTGCTGGCAAGGCTTCTAACTCATTATGAAAAAGTTCAGTAATTTTATTTGCATGACAAATTATTTTCACATCTTCTTCTATTGCTGTCTGCATCCTATAAGCAGCAGGATAAAAATACTGAGAAGCATAAAACAAAGGGTTCTCATTCTTTAACCTAAAAGCTAATTGAATTGCATCTTCTTCTATAATTTTTTTGTTTTTCTTCAGTGTCATAACTATCCTCTTAACTATCTTTTTCTTGCTTTTAATCATTCCAGAATTCTCTAGATACTTTAAGATAGGAAAGAAACACTCTGCAAATGTAAATCTTTGATGAATATCTGAAGGAATTTTTATTAGTTTAACTTTTTTCTTTTTTGCCTTTTTTAATAATTCTCCTCCTGATGTAACAACAAGAATATTTCCTCTGTCTTTCAGTTTATCAAAAATATCAACAACTTCTTTGGTGTTACCAGAATAGCTTGTTAAAATAACCAGAGTCTTATAATCAAGTAAAATTTCACTGCTTTGGCAGACTTCTACACTGATTTCTTTTCTTAAAATCTCTTTTAAAACAAGTCCAGCAATATAATTCCCACCCATTCCAACAAAAACAATCCCCTCAAAGTTCTTATTGCTTCTCAAAACTTCAGTTTCATAAGAATCCTTTATTTTTTCTGGAAATTTTTCTACTAAGGAATAAATTTCATCCATTTTTTAGATACTAACAATTAAAAAAAACAAGCTACAAAAATCTCATCATTTAATCCCAGTATAAAGATTTTGTTTTCTAACCTAAAAGCCAATAATAAATTGCTATCAGTAAAACAATAACTACCACAACAATCAACCATATCCACCACTTAGATTTCTTAGCTCCAGGTTGTGCTTGTGTGTCTGCTGCAGGTTTCACTCCTTGTGCCTGTGCTTGCATTTTTCCCTCCTTTTTGTTTAAATTCATTAATCTTTAGAAGAAAAAGCCCATTATAAAGGTTTTCATTCTAAAATCTGTAATCCTAGTAGTTTTTCACCAGCAATATATCTTAAGAGAGCTCCTCCACTTAAACTAATGTGGCCAAACTTTCTCTTATTTATCCCTGACATCTCAACAGCATCACTCAAATGTCCTCCCCCAATAAGAGAAAAATTCCTGTTCTTTGCAATAGACTTCAAAATCTTTTTAGTGCCCTTACAAAATTTTTTATCTGCACAATAACCAGCAGGCCCTTTCATGTAAATTGCACTTGCATTCTTTATAATCTTAGTGTATCTTTTCATAGTTTTCTTTCCTATATCAAAGATCTCATACTTACTTGGAAACTCCTCAACCTCTAACTCCTTTCTTTTATTCCCTATTTTTACTGCAAAATCAATTGGAGTCTCAACATTCTTTAATTTTCCGTTTAACTCTTTAAGAATTTTATTATAATTTTTTATTTCTTTTTTTAAATACTTATTCTGTTCTCCTAGATTTTTACCTTTAGCAATTAAGCATAACTGTCCAAACAATCCGCAGGCTAAAACTTTCCTGCCTTTCAATAATCTAATATTTTCTTCTGGCTTTGCACCTCCAAGAATAAACAGACAATCTTTAATTTTGATTTTTTTTAAAGCACTAGCCTCTTTTTCTAATAATCTGCCTGCACACGCCTTCATATGACGCGGAAATCCAACAATAGATGTCTGTTTTCTGTGACAAACAGAAAAAGCATCATTAACATAAATATCCGCCTTTTCTGTCAACTTAATCAGCTTATTATTTTTCTTATCAGGATAAAATTCATCTTTTTCTTTTCTGATATTTTCCAAAAGAATAGCTTCCCCTGACTTCAAACTCTGAATTTCCTTTAGAGCTTTTTTTCCAACAATATCTTTAACAAACTTAATCCTTACAAATTTATTAAGCAGTTTACTGTGTTGCTCTAAACTTATAAAATCTGATTTTCCAGGTCTTCCTTGATGGGCAATCACAACAATTTTTGCCTTTTTCTTCTTCAACTCCTTAATTGTTTTAGATGACTCCCTTATTCTTTCAGACATAAGAACCTTCCCTTTATGAACATCTGAATTCAAATCTGCCCTTAATAAAACTATTTTATCTTTAAAATTAAAATCTGAAAGAGTTCTCATTGCTTCTTAATTTTTCTCCCATTTTTAAATTTGCCCAAAACAACTTCTGTTTCTTTCTGTGTCTTTAAGATTATATATATAGCAATTACAGTTATTACAGTAGCAAGAATGGCTGTAAGAAACTTATAGAGAAGCTGCTCAGCCGGGAAAATTAGTTCTATTGATTCCACGATGACATCTTTCCATATCAAAGCAGTAGCTATTGTAAAGGCAGTTACAATAGATGTTTTTATAATTCCTCCAACAGTAATTTTAGCCATTTTATTTCCACCTATGAATATAATCAAATGCTGCGAGAGCTGCTTTTGCTCCTTCTCCTGCTGCAACAACTATCTGCTTAGTAGGGATGTCTGTACAATCACCCGCAGCAAAAATTCCAGACAAGCTAGTAAGGTTTTCTTCGTGCGTCTTTGTGCTTCTAAAAATCATTATTTCATTCCATTTATTTTTCTTAACATTTGTAAAATTTGCTTCTGTTATTAAACCAATTTCAACAAAAACTCCCCCTACTTTTAGTCCTTTTGTTTTTCCCTCTTTTTCGTATTTTAGTCCAGAAACAATATTGTCTCCTAAAAGTTTGATTATCTTTGCTCCAGTTATAACTTTAATCTTTCTATCTTCCATTACTTTATCTTTTAAATAAGGCTCTCCCCCAAGTTCTGGCATTATATCTAATATATAAACTTTTTTTGCATATTTACTTAAAAATAAAGCAGCTTCTAATCCTGAATTCCCCCCGCCAATAACTGCTACAATCTTATCCTCATAAAGAGTTGCGTCGCAGGTTGCGCAATAACTTATTCCTTTTCCTGTAAGTTCTTCTTCTCCAGAAACCCCCAGCTTTCTAGGTTTTTTACCAGAAGCGATAATTACAGCTTTACTCTCATAAAGGTTCTTCTTTGTTTTTATAACACAAATTTTTCTTTTTTTTTCGATTTTCAGAACCTCTTCAGTTTTAATCTTAATATTATAATCTCTCAAATGCTCCTGAAATCTTTTAGTTAATGCAATTCCTGTTTGATCAGGAACACCAGGATAATTATCTACTTCAGAACTCCAACCCATCTGTCCTCCAATATCTATACTTAAAATTACAAACTTAATTTTTCTTCGGGCAGCATAAATTGCAGCAGTCATTCCTGCCGGGCCTGCTCCGATTATAATTAAATCATACATTTTACTCTATTCTCACATTTTTAATATCAAATTTCTCGTCACCAGGCTTATGCAAGCCAAGCCTGTATTCCTTGATATTTTTTGGAACTTTATTTATCCCTTTTCTCAGCATATAGTGATTATAATATCTTTTCTTTCCTATAAACTCAAATACCTCTTCTCCAGATTCTTCTAATAAAGATTTTCCTCCAAACATATAGTTTTGCAAGTCTCTTGTTATTAATAAAACAAGCACTAAGACAGTTGAAAGTAATACTGTTATAATCTGAGAATACAAGGCACCTGTTTTCAAATAAAATATACTAAATAAAATAATACCAGAAAGAAATACTAAAATAGCCCACTGCCCTACACTTAATTTTTCTTCATGAAGTGCTGAAGAAAGATTTCTCACTCTCTCTAAACCCTCTAAATCCTGTAAAAGAACCTGATAAGAAACATCTCTTCTATATTTCCTAATATTAATCACCTCGTCCCACATTTGTAAAAAATATTTTGAACCTGGTTTATAAGCTTTACCTACAACAAAATCATAACAAATAATATAATATTTATCTATAAGCTCTTTTATTTTATCTGAAAACTGTTTTCCATATATCTGACAGTTTTTATAAAAAGATAAAAAAAGAGCATCTTCTTCCCCAATCGCCAACCTCATTTGATCATATCTTTTACCTAATCTTGAAATAAAAAAACCAGCTAAAATCGCAAACAAAAAAGTACTAATAGTTAAGATATTCTCAACTTCCTGAGAAGGACCAACTCCAGGAATATACAAGACAGCCAGTACAAAAATTACAAATGCTAAACTAGCTCCTTTTATTGAATCTATATATCTTAAGTTCATTTTTCCTCTTTTTTAAAAATTCTTTCTTAGTTTTTTCTTTCTAAATGTCTCTTTTTTTCTAAAAAAGAAAGTTTTAAGATATTATAAATCTTATGGAGCACATAAATCTTTATAAAAAACCTTTTGATGTTATTAACAGGATGACCCTCACAGCCCCTAAAGGTAACCCGACTATAGCAGAATTACAAAGAAAAATATGTTTAGAATATTTCAGTAGGCATCTCAAAACCAATGGCAAGGTATATGCTTTTCTTGAAAAGATCTTTTTTTCATTTGCGCTAAAGAATGATGGGCAACTAGAAATCAAATGTGATAATGTAAAAGGGCAAGACTATGGCGAGAGCGCATTTAGAAAAGTAGAAGAAATCTTGTGTAATCCTTATACACTGGGTTTTATTGTTGATTCTACATCTATCCAGCGTCATTTAGAAACTAAAGGCCACTTTCTTCCAGAACATAACTTTGCAAACTATTATGACCACAAAGAAACTCACAAAAGATTTGAAGTATTTTAACTTATTTTAAAAATTTAAGTAAATCAACCATTCTCCAGCTATAGCCATACTCATTATCATACCAAGCTAAAACCTTAACCAAATTTCCTGTGCCCCCAATTACCTGGGTTGACAATCCATCTACAATAGCACTATGTGTGTTTCCCATAATATCAGAAGAAACAAGTTCATCTTCTGTGTATTGCAAAATTCCTTTTAATTCCCCAGAAGCTACCTTTTTCAGAACATTATTAACTTGTTCTTTTGTTGTTTCTTTCTTTAATTCAGCAACAAAATCTACTATACTGCCGCAAGCAACAGGGACCCTTAATGCGAGTCCATCTAATTTCCCTCTTAACTCTGGAATAACCTCACAAACTGCAGTTGTTGCTCCTGAAGTTGTTGGCACAATATTTACAGCAGCGGCTCTACCTCTTCTTAGGTTCTTGTGAGGCAAATCAAGAATATTTTGGCTTGTTGTATACGCATGAACAGTTGTCATAAATCCTCTTTTTATTCCAAAATAATCATTTAAAACCTTAGCTACTGGTGCAAGACAGTTTGTAGTGCAAGATGCCATAGATATAATTTCATGTTCTCTTTCTAGTTTTTCGTGATTTACTCCTAAAACTACTGTAATATCAGGACTTTTCGCTGGAGCAGAAATAATAACCTTCTTACAACCTGCTTTCAAATGTTTTACAGCCCCTTCTCTGTCTGTAAAAGCCCCTGTTGATTCCACAACCCGATTCACCTTAAGTTTTTTCCAGGGCAATTTTCTTGGATCTGGTTCTGCGAAAATAGGTATTCTCTTTCCATCAATTTTCAAAAAATCTTTTCCTGCTTCTACACTCTTGCTATAATTCCCATAAACAGAGTCATGTTTTATAAGATAAGCCAGAGTTTCTGCGTCTGTTAAATCATTTACAGCTGCTATATTCAGTCCTCTTTCTAAACCAATCTTTAAGACAAGTCTGCCAATTCTACCTAGACCATTAATAGCTATTTTCATTCTGCCTCTTTTTTTGTTTTTTATTTTTCTTTCAGAGCTTTTCTTTTTTAAAAAGAAAACTCAAACTTATAAAGTTTTCTAATCTTCTATCAATAGAAGAAAACTAAAACTTAACCCTGATTCTTGCTTAATCCGCTTGTCCAAAATGACGGAAGATTATGAGACAAAACCCCCTCAAAATCACTATCAATTAAATAAAAATATTTTTTCTTATCACCTTCAGCAAATTTCAAGAAATCATTAGCTTTATCATAAAACTTCTTAACTTCTTTTCTTTCCATTTCCATTTGCAAAAGACTGCCTTCTTTAATAAGAAGCGCGTCTGTTAAAGCAAGGATATTCTTATCAATAAGGCCTGTATTTTGGGTAACAAACAAAAGAGTCAGGTTTTTATGCCTTGCGATAGTTAATAAATTACTTAATTCTTTATTTTTTGCTGACATGCTATTCCGTGAGCCAAATGAAATAGCTCCCTCATCAATTAAAATAACCCCTCCGTTTGGAACTTTCTCTATATCATCAATAGATGCAATCCATTTAGGCATTTTGTCTTGCTGAATTCCAAGAGCATAGCACTTTCTTCTTGTTTTACTGTGAATATTCTCTAATAATTTAAATCCAAGAGCACTTTTTCCACTTCCCCTTTTCCCAAATATGAGCATAATTAAAGAATCATCAAAAATCCTTTTTTCAGTATAATTATAATCTCCTGAAACTGTTTCAATAATACTAAACTGGTCAAATTTCGGCTCTGCTGTATATACTCTTGACTGATTAAGTTTTCTCTGCGCTGCAGCTTTTTCTGCATTTTTTTTACTTGTCTCATAAATATAAATAACAACCTTTCCTAATCCAACAAAAGGTAGCTTAACAAGTTTCCACATTAAAGAGGGTTTCTTTCTTTTTCCTGCCATAGCTAAAGAAATTCAGAAGAGTTTAATAACCTTTTTATACCTCTCTTCCTTTATTTCCACATGGAATGGCACACCCCAAAAGAGGATGACTTATTAAAGCAATTAAAGACAACTGAAAAAGGACTTGCTGAAAAAGAGGCTGCAATAAGATTAAAAAAATACGGTAAAAATGAACTTAAAAAAATAAGAAAACTGAATGCCTTAAAAATCCTATTCAGGCAGTTCACTTCTTTTCTTATAATAATTTTATTTATAGCAGCTATAATCTCTGTATTGCTTGGACACTGGCTTGATTTCTCTCTTATATTAGCTATAATTGTATTAAACAGCTTGTTTGGATTTTTTCAGGAATATAAAGCAGAAAAAGCAATTGAAAAACTAAAACAAATACTCGTTCCTAAGGCAGCTGTTTTAAGAAATGGAAAAATTAAAGAAATAGATGCAAGGGAAATTGTTCCTGGAGATATTTTGGTTTTGACTGAAGGAGATAAAATTATGGCAGATGCTAGGATTTTGTCCTGTGAAAGCTTACAAGTTAGTGAAGCAGCATTAACAGGGGAAAGTGTTGCTGAAGACAAAAGACCTTCTACCCTGAAACTAGAAGTTGTACTTGCAGACAGAACAAACATGCTGTATCAAGGAACAGATGTTGTAAAAGGGAAAGGAGAAGCCTTAGTAGTTTCCACTGGAATGAAAACAGAATTTGGGAAAATAGCAGAGATGGTTCAGAAAATCAAGCAGGAAAAAAACCCTTTAAAAGAAAAACTAGATAATTTTGCGAAAAAAATCGGAATTATAGCTATAAGCATAATTGTCATCATCAGTGCACTCGGGATTCTTCTTGGATTTGAAAAATTTTCAATATTTATGACAGCAGTTAGTTTAGCTGTTTCTGCTATACCTGAGGGCCTGCCAGCAGTAATAACAATAACCTTGGCATTAGCAACACAAAGAATGCTAAAAGTAAATAGTTTAATAAGAAAACTTCCTGCAGCAGAAACCCTGGGAAGAGCAACTTTTATTTGCACTGATAAAACAGGCACAATAACAGAAGAAAAAATGCAGGTTAAAAGGATTTATGTTAATAATGAAATAACAGACAAATTCAAAAAAAATAAAGAAACAAAGTTATTATTTGAAATAGGAATTTTATGCAATAATGCAAGACTAGAAAAAGATGGCAATAAAGAGTATCTTATAGGAGACCCAACAGAAAAAGCACTATTATTAGCAGGAAAGGATTTTGGATTAGATAAAAAACAAGAAACAGAAAAACAATCCAGAATTAAAGAATTCCCTTTTTCTTCAGAAAGAAAAATTATGTCTATAATAAGACAAAACAAAGAATTGATAAGTTATGTTAAAGGTGCTCCTGAAATCGTCATTAAAAGATGCAATATGGAGCTAATTAATGGAAAAATAAGAAAAATTGATGAAAAAAGAGGAGGAGAGATTCTACGGGACTATGCAAAGATGGCATCTCAAGGAATGCGTATATTAGCTTTTGCATATAAAACAATTGTGACCTCAAAAGAGGTAACACAAGAAAAAGCAGAAAGAAATCTTATATTTGTAGGCTTGCAGGGAATGATTGACCCTCCAAGAAAAGAGGTCAAAAAAGCTATAGAAAAGTGTGAAGAAGCAGGAATCAAAGTTATCATGATTACAGGAGATTCTGCTCTTACTGCAAAAGCTGTTGGAGAAGAAATTGGTCTAAAAGGTAAAACAATAGAATCATCAAAACTAAAAAAAATGTCAGATGACAAACTTAGCAAGGAAGTTTATAAAACAGCTATTTTTGCGCGAGTAAGCCCAGAAGATAAATTAAGAATAGTTAATATTTTAAAACAAAATGAAGAGATTGTTGCAGTAACAGGTGATGGAATAAATGATGCCCCTGCTCTTAAAAAAGCTGATATTGGAATAGCAGTAGGAAGAGGAACAGATGTTGCAAAAGATTCAAGTGATATAATCTTATTGGATAATGACTTTTCCTCTATTGTCAAATCAGTCAAAGAAGGAAGAAGAGTATATGACAATATTAAGAAATTTATAAAATACATGTTAAGTGCCAACACAAATGAAATTACTTTAATTTTATTTGTCCTAATAGTATTTCGAGATTCAGCACTCTTGCCTCTATTACCATTACAAATCTTATGGCTTAATCTCATAACAGACTCTTTCCCTGCTCTAGCTTTATCAACAGAACACGCAGAAGAAGATGTAATGAAACGCAAACCAGCTAAAGAAGGGATATTAAAAGACACAGTAAGCTTTATAATTATAGCAGGGTTTTTAGCATTTATAATATGCTTTCTTACTTTTTACTGGGATATAGGGGATATAAGCAAAGCAAGAACAATGGCTGTTACAACTTCTGTTTTATTTGAAATGTTTCTGGTTTTTAATTGTAAAACCAAAAGCAGTATTTTTAAATCAAAAATAAACAAATATCTAATTTACGCAGTCACACTCTCAATAGCCCTACACCTGGCAGTTATCTACACTCCCTTAAACAGCCTCTTTAAATTTACCTTTTTAGGATTGTTTGACTGGTTAAAGATAATTGGTTTGTGTATAGTTACATTTATTATTCTAGAAATAGTTAAATTAAAATTAAAGTAATTAACCTATTAATTTATTATAAACCAGTGCAAAAACCCATGTGAATATAAAGCAGTCAATAAAGCCATAAATAGCTCCTAAAACTGCTCCTAATAAAGTTGCATCATATCCTAAAAATCCGTAGATGTCTTTAAGAAACCCTGTATGCTGCATCCCATAATCTGGTTTTAGTATTACAAAAACAGTAGTTACAAATACACAAATTGCTGCAACTATTCCGCCAGCTAAACCAAACTTAAGTGCATTAAGTTTTCTAAGATTTCCGGATTTTTTCTTTGGCATTTTAACCTCCTTTTAATTATTATATATTAGTACAATAAATATTATAAAGTTTTGGATTTTTCTAGTTGAAAAGATGGTTGATTATTTTAGTTTTTTCCCAGAGTCGGATAAAGGCGTTGTGTTTATTGATACTTGTGCTTTTGATTTACGTACTGATGAAAAAAGAGCTAGGGGAACCCTTAGAGACCTGCTTGATGTGGGTGACTTAAAAGACGGAGCTATTAGATTACGTTTTCTTAAAAAAAAGCTTTCAGGTATGGAAAACTGGACAACAATTGAAGAAGTTATACGGGAATTTAGACAGAGAGATGACAGATATGCAAATTTACAAAAAACAATTCAAGAAGCTTATAGAAAATTTAACCCATTAATTAGTGCCATAGGAGAACTTCTAGATGCAAGAGAAAAAATTTATATATTATTAAAAGAAGAACACAGAAACGCAACTATTAATTTAGATGCAGAACAAATTAAAAAAAGAGACTCCCTCTTAATTCCAAAAATTAATCGTGTTTTTAAAAGAAATAGAGGAAAAACAAATGAAATGAACACAGACTGCAAGCTTATTGCAACTGCACTTATCTACGCAGAAGATTTACCAGTATATATGTTTTCCAATGATAAACCAATATTAAGAACTTTTACTTATTGCGCTGTAAAAATGCAATTAAATATAAAAGGAACTTTTATATTAGATGAAAAAGGAGGAAAAATAATTTCTACTCCACAATACTGGCTGGAGCATCCACGCAATTAAGTTTTTAAACTTTAAATAGTATATATTAAAAAAGAGGAAAAATGGATGAAAAAAACACTCTTGAAGCTCAAAAAAGCTCTCTTGAGAGAATCATAATAATTGTATTAGTCTTATGTATAATATTTGTGATAGCAGCAGTTTTTCTTGTCTTATTTTTAAGCAGTCTTCCAAAAAAAATATCAGAAGAAGAGCTTTCTAATGGAATTACAATTGAACTAAAAGAAAACCAAAAAGCCCAGTTAGAGATGAATGGAGAAAAAAATAAAATTACTATAAAATCAATAGGGGAAGATTCTGTAGACATTGAAATAGAAAATAAAGACAGCAAGAATATTAAGATTAATGAAGAAAAACAGTTTGATTTAAAT
>CAZQLD010000006.1:13061-57023 GCA_964594115.1 Candidatus Woesearchaeota archaeon | reverse complement strand
TCTTCCCAGTTAAAATCATATATTGATACATTAAAATCAGTATCTGAAAAATCATTGCTTGCTCTTAACGCCAATTTTACCTCACTAACAGTTGCAGCATCAGGAAGGCTTGAAGTATCAAAGTCAAGATATCCTCTATATACAGTATAATCAGGACTTCCAAAATCTTGCCCTACAACAAAATAAGTTTTAGCATCACGACCATCTGTTGATGTTGACCTTGCTGTGCTATAATCTGAATCAATTCCAAAAATATCCCCATCAGAAGCTGATGAATTAATTCCTACAAAAGGGTCAAGCCATAAATTTTCTTTGTTATTTACATTCCCAATTAAAACAGTTCTCTTATCATATAATTGTAGTGTAAAACCATTTTCTAATAAATCATCAAAACCTAAATGTATTTTATTTTTTATAACTAAAGATTTTCCTGTTTTTTCCACATCATTCCATGTTAATCCATTTGCTTCTTCTAAATGCAAACCAACATAAAGAAGTTTATCCTGATAATTTTGAGGTATCCCGCTAAGATTTAGTGCATATTTATAATAACCAGGATTTTTTGCAATTATAATATCATAATTAATTCCATTTGTTTCTATGAATTCTTTAGCTTGATTCCACCATAAAAAACACGCATTATCTTGAGCTCTCCAACTCCAGTCTTGAGATTCACACACACTTTGAGAAACATCAACAACAAAAAACAACCTACTAACAACAGAATAATCTTCTTTATAGGAATAGATCAGGTTTCCAGAATTATAATCAAAATCCATAGTGACAACATCTGTAAATTCTTTAAAAACTCCATTATCATTTATCCACTTACATTCCCCAAAAACAGCCATGCATTCTTCTCCACCTAACCCATTTTCGTGACAAGTCTCATAAGAGCATTCTGAAGTGATATTATAGATACTTTCTGCAAGAGGTTCAACAATATAGTCAATTTCAACTTCTCCAAGAACTTTCAAATCAAAAACATCATAACTTTCTCCTTCTGGCAAGTTTATCAAATAAACTTTATACCAATTTTCTTTAGAAATATTCTCAAATTTAGTTATTAAAGTATTATTATTTTCAGTGTAAACTTCAATTCCTGCAGAATCATTGCTTCTTACATAAATTGTAATATTATTATCTTTTGTTAAATTTTCCCCAAATGTGACTCTTATATATTCATTATTATTTATTTGCTCAGACCAACTTCCATCTAAAGCTTTGACTTGTTCATAAATATCAGAAATAAAAGTTCTGTTGTCGTCTAAATGCTCTGCTTTTGAAATATAAATTATTTCATATGTTTGATTGCTTAAATGACTGACTGTCCATTCAACATAATCAACCTTATTGTCACCATCTAAGTCATAAGCAGTAAAATCAACTTCTTTTTTAGTAGTTTGTCTTGAAGTTTCTGCTGTATTAGGAATATTGATTATATTTTCTTCTATTACTTGTCCTGTTATTAAAGAATCATAATCAAGACTCTCATTTTTTTGTTTTTTGTCTGTTTTCTCATTAATTTCTTCACTAATATTTTCTAAAGAAGTTAGGTTTTCTAGTTGCACTACACTTATATTCTCATTAATTTCTTCTGTTATTTGTTCTTGTTTTATTTCTTGTTCTTCAATTATTTGTGTTACTTCTTCTTGCAATTCTGCTTCTTGCTTAGTTTCTTTACTTATCTCTTTAATCCAGTATAATTTTATTTTCTCTGTATTGTCTATTGAGATTTTATTATCTAATAAAGTATAAGCTAGAACTTCCTTGTACTTTAATTCATCTGGAGCAGAAATCACTACTTTTTTCCCGCCAGATACATCTGTTTCTTCACTTGTTGGTGCTTCTGTATAATACTCAACACCTATTTCTTCTTTTGTTTCATCTGCTATTTCTGTTAAGTCAATAATTTTGCTATCTTCTGTTTCAGTTATTTTATCTTCAATCTCTTCTTCTTGAATAACTTTTCCGGTGATAGTTATGTCAGTTAACCAGCTCCAAAATCTTGTTAAAATTCCTTCTCTTACCCATAAATTCTCTTCTATTGCATGTCCTGTTATTAGATTGCTCCTGCTTATTTCATTAATTAATTGTTCATATTCCTGCATTTCATCTAATGATTTTTGGACTTCTGCCCCTGTTTTAATAGTAATATTTTCAGCCTGTTTTGGCAGTTCTAGTGTCAAATTCTGTGTTTTATCTAATTTAATTTTATCAACTTTTAGTGTTTTAATCCATTTAACAGGCCTATTAATAACAGCCTTGTACTGTTTTGTTGTAGCATTCAAATCAGTTTCATTTATAATTGTTATATTTGTTATTGAGTCATTTATAAGAGTTATGTTCGTCAAATTTATTTCTGGGAATGTGATGTTTGTTATATTACTCTCACTTATATTCTCTTCAATTGGAATCTCTCCCTTTATTTTAATTTCTTCACTTACTTCTGTAATTTTTATATCTTGATAAACCAAACCTATTGTTAAGATTCCCTGCTTCGCCATAATTTCTAAGTCCTCTAAATTAATATCCACATAATTTTCTTCATCTTGCAAATAGTCCTTGCCAAAACCAGTTTCTGTTTTAAAATAATCTGTTGAAACACTTATTTGATTGTCTAAAATTTGTAGGGTAACTGAATTATTATCTATTTTTTCCTTTTTTATTTTTCCATCTTCACTTATTTCTTCTATTTCTACACTCTCTTTTTTAATTTCTGCTGTTTTGCCTTCTTCAATATTGTATAAAAAAGGTTTTTCTTTAGAACAATTTCCATCAACATAAATTATTTTTCCAGTTTCTTGTATAACCCCTCCTGTTATTAAACTTCCTGCTTCACTTACTGTTTCACTGCTACTTTCTTCACCTCCTCCTGCTGTTTCCCCGCTAGTCCCTAGAATTTCAGATTGCTCAGTAGTTTCACTTGTCTCAATAATTTGTTCTGGCTCTTCTTCTGCAGTCTCTTCTTCAACAGGCTCAACAATCTCTTCTTCTATTTCTTCTGTCTCTTCAGCTGGCTCTTCTTCTGCAGTCTCTTCTTCCTCTTTTTCTAATGGCTCAACAAGCTCTTCAACAGGCTCTATTTCTTCAGGTTCTTCTTCTGGAGCTTCTGCAATTGGTTCTTCTTCAATTACTCCTCTGCCTCCAATTGGTTCTGTTTCATTTATTTCTTCAGCATCTTCAGAGTCATATATTTTTAATGTAAAGAAAACTTCTGGATAGGTTATTTTTTCTCCAACAAAGCCATAACCCTGCCCTTTTCCGCTTACTTCTGTGTTTTCAACATAAAAACTTCCATTAAAATTGCTTTCTACAAAACTGTTTAATGGTATTTCTTTAATTATTCCATCTTGATTTACAATTATCTTAGAATTTACAGGCAGTAATTCACCTTTTTTTAAGCTTAATCTTAATCGTCCAGTTATATTGTCTCCTAAAATATAAGAATCTTCAATATAAAGGACTGTTTTGCCTGTAATTCTATGCTGGTAAATAAAAAAACTTGCAATAATCAATAAAACAATTGCAGGAATAATAAACAATAACTTATTTATTTTGTAAGATGTTTTAGGTAATGAAAATTGAGAAGTTGTTCTACTTATCTTTTTGCTGAAAATTTGTCCTTTCTTCCTCTTTAACCATTCCCTATACTCTTTTTTCCCGCCAATATACTCCTTTCTTACGCTATTGCCCTCTCTGTAAGAATGATAATAATAAGGACCATGCTTTCTACCCCTTTTATAAACATACTTCTTATACACCATCTTTTATTCTATAACTACTCGTAAAAATGATTTTATAAAATACTTCTTTTTAAGTGAATTACCTGCAATAATGTAGAACAACCGCTTTAAATACTTTTTCTTTCAAAAAAGCCTCTGACAGGATTTGAACCTGCGACTTGTTGCTTACGAAGCAACTACTCTACCAGACTGAGTTACAGAGGCATAATAATATTAGTCATCTCGTCAACCTATTTAGGATTTTATACAGCTTTTATTTTAGCTTTTTCAATCCAGCTGTCTGTTTTCTGACATTCAGAACATATATAAATCATCTTATTCTTATTATCTTCTTTAACCTTAACTATAGTTCCTTGCAACTTCCCATACTCCTCTTCAATTTCCTTATTGCAAATAACACACCTTTTTACCATATAAAATTAAAGCCAATAAGTTTTATAAACATATCTTTCTTGTTTGTTTTATGTATAAAAAAGAGATTGTCAAGTTGTTGTCAAAACATCTCCATATTAAAGAGAAAGAGATTGGAAATTTAATTGAAGTTCCGCAAAATCCAGATTTTGGAGACTATGCGTTTCCGTGTTTTTCTTTATCTAAAAAACTAAAGAAAAATCCAGCAGAAATATCTAAAAATATTAAAAATAATTTGAAGTTAAGTAAGGAAATAGAGAAAATAGAAATTATTGGAGGCTATGTTAATTTTTTTATAAGCAAAAAATTAATAGCAGAAAAAGTCATTAAGATAAATGAGGGTTATGGCAAGAAAAAAGGAAAAGAAAGAATTATGGTAGAATTTCCTTCCCCTAACACCAATAAACCATTACATTTAGGGCATTTAAGAAATATGTCTATAGGAGAATCTGTCTCTAGAATACTAGAATATTGTGGAAATAAGGTTATTAGAGCTAATTTAAACCAAGATAGAGGTATTCATATTTGTGATTCAATGGTTGCTTATAAAAAATATGGCAAAGGAAAAAAACCAAATAAAAAATCAGATTATTTTGTAGGAGATTATTATGTTTTATTTAATCAAAAAGTAAAAGAAGATGAAAGTCTAAGAGAAGAAGCAAGAGATTGTTTAAGAAAATGGGAAAAAGGGGATAAATCTACCTTGGCTTTATGGAAGAAAATGAATAAGTGGGCTTTAGATGGATTTAGAGAAACATACGGCTTATTTAATATAAAATTTGATAAAGAGTATTTTGAAAGTAAAATATACAAAAAAGGGAGAGAAATAATAAGAGAAGGACTGAAAAAAAGAATTTTTAAGAAAAGAAAAGATGGGGCAGTTATAATTAATTTAGGAAAACAAGGAACTCAAGATTTAGGGGAAAAGGTATTATTAAGGCCAGATGGGACCTCAGTTTATATTGTGCAGGATATTTATTTAGCTAAATTAAAGAATAAAGATTACAACTTAAATAGTTCTATTTATGTTGTTGCAAGTGAGCAAGACTATCATTTTAAGGTCCTTATTGCAATACTAAAAAAACTAAAATACAAATGCTCAGAGAATTTGCATCACTTATCTTATGGATTAGTTGAATTGCCTGAAGGAAGGTTAAAATCAGCAGAAGGAAGAATAGTTAAAGCAGATGATTTAATAAGGGAAACACAGGAATTAGCCAAAAAAGAGTTAAAAAAGAGATACAAATTATCTAAAAGGCAATTAGAAAAAAGAAGTTTAATCATAACTTTATCAGCTATAAAATACATGCTTTTAAAAGTAGCAATAGATAAAAATATGTTGTTTGACCCTATAGAAGCAATCTCTTTTGAAGGCAATACAGGTCCCTACTTACAATATAGTTATGCAAGAGCATCTTCTATAATAAGAAAAGCAAAAAAATCAGGTAAAAAATCAAAAATAAAACAACTTGAAAAACAAGAAATTAAACTTGTTAAAAAAATAGCTGAATTTCCAGAAATAGTTGAAAAAGCTTCAAAAAACCTAGATCCAAGCCTTATAGCTAATTACTCTTTTCAACTTGCACAAATATTCACTGAATTTTATCATGCTTGCCCTGTCATAGGTAATGAAAATGAGGCTTTTAGGCTGAAACTTGTGAAAGCTTTTAGAATAACAATAAAAAATGCTCTCTATATTTTAGGAATAGAGGTAATAGAAGAAATGTGAAAGAATATAATAAAGTTTAAAAAATTAAGAAAAATAAATTCACTCTTTTTTTGTTCAGTTTTCTTTCAGCTTATTTAGCTTTTTTTCTTATTTTCCGATCTTGCTTATTGGGCTCATATCATTCCAAGCAAGTTCAAAAAGTTGCTCTAAAGCTGGTGCAAAAAATTCTGTATTTATCCATACGCCTAAATCGTAGTTGGGATGCACTTTCTCGTCGTCCATTAACATAAATAAAAGTTGCTCGCCATCAACAATCATAAATCTAGCTTTCATTTGGTCTGTATTTCTAACTTCTGCTACCTTGCTAAAATCTTTAGCAACTTTCATGTTCTGTGGAGTTATTGGAGCAGAGATTCTTATCTTCACCCCTCTTTTCTTTGCTTTTTCTAAAGAGGGCATTAAAACCTCTAATTTTCTGTTTAGTCCATCACTTGTTGTAACAATTGTTATTGTTTTACCAGCTTCTCTTATCATCATATCTAAATGGTTGTACAAATTCTGCCTTCCTCTCAGGCTTCCGCTTAAATCTGCTGGTTGCACAAACTTAACTCCTTCTGTAAATAATATAGTTAACTCTTTCAAAACATCATCTCCTTTTAAGTTTTCTAGTCTTTTACTTTTATTTTGCGCGTCCACTACCAAATTTTTCTTTACTCTTTCAATAACTTCTTCTGGCTTTAAAGCTACAAATTTTATTGGTTTACCAAGTTTAAGAACAATAAATCCCTTTTTCTCCAAGCTCTCTAGAATATCATAAGTTCTGCTTCTTGGAACATCACTTATACTGCTTAATTCTCCTGCTGTGCTAACCCCTCTAGAAAGTAACGCAGTCCATACCTTCACCTCATATAGGTTCAAATCGAAAATTTTTCTTAGCCTACTTAAAAACTCTTCTTTTACAATCATTTTATTTGCTCTTTTTTAAAATTTCAAAATCCTTTAGATTTTGGTAGTACTCAGGAATTAAGAAATTTCCCAAAGTCTAAATTCAAAAGTTGGAGTAGTATTTAAATGTTTTCTTTTTTAGCGTTATGATTAAATGGTAAAAATAAAAATTTTCACTATTGCCCTAAGATAAAAAATTACGATTTCCTGAAAAGAAATTTAATTTTTTTATTTTTTATTTTCTCTTCTTTTTTATTTTTGTATTCTTTTTCGTCGCTGTCGCTAATCTTTTCCTGGATTAAAATCTTAGAAGCATTTGTTCTCTCTTTGATAAACCGCTCTTGCCCCTCTAATTTTAAATCTGTAACAATAACTAAATCAATTTTGTTTCCTTTAACTAAGCCAGCTTTTTTTCTTGCTGCCTGGACTTTTCTTGCTATCTCTCTAGCAAAACCTTCTATCTCTAATTCTAAAGTTCTCTTTGTGTTTAGTTTAACAGCTAATTTTCCTTTTTTAATCTTAATTGTCTTGATATTTAGTTGTCTCTTAATTATCTCTTGAAGCTCTTTAGTTATTGTTTTATCTGTTTTTATCTCTGCTTCTGCAAGAGGCCATTTTAATCCAATTTTAGCATCTGCTCTTGCAGCTAATCCCAGTTCAATTATTTCAAGAGCTTTAGAAAATTCATCTTCCAGTTTCTTATTAATCTTCTTTTCATCTTGCTTAGGCCAATCAGAAAGATGGACAGATTCCTCTTTCGCAATCTCCTTATCCTTTAGTTCTTGCCATATTTTTTCTGTGATAAAAGGAAGGAATGGAGAGCACAATTTTAATAATTCTGAATAAACTTCTAATAAGATACTTTTAACACCTTCATCATTTACAGAGATCCTCTCTCTAACAATTTGTATATATCCTCTGCTTAAATCATTTAACCAAAAATTCTGTAAAGCACGGGTTGCCAAGTGTGGGTGCAAGTTCTCTAGCTCTTCTGTAACAATCTTTATAAGAGAATTAAATTTGCTTAGAATCCAGCGGTCTTCTACTTTTTTTAGAGTAGAACCTGCTTTCCCTTCTATTCTGCTTATCTTAGCTTTCTTTTTATATTCAACTAATTTGCTTATATTATATAAAATGTTTATATTGTTTTTAGGCTCTTTAACAACATGAAATCCAAATCTAAGTTCTTGAGAAGGGTCTTGCAAACAATATAATAATCTCATAGGATCTGCTCCTATTTTCTCTACAGCTTCGTCAAACCAGATAGTATTGCCCTTGCTCTTATGCATTTCTTCTCCATTTTCATCTTTTAAAGTTTCATAACCAAATACAGCCTTAAATGGAGCCTTCCCAGTTAGTGTTACACTGCTCCAAAATAAGGCATTAAACCAGCCCCTAAACTGTCCAGGCATATTCTCACTTATTAAATCTGCAGGAAACCATTTCTCCCAGTTTTTTTTATTTGTCAGATAATTTAAAGTAGAAAAAGGAATAATTCCAGCATCTAACCATGCATCCCCAACATCTTTTATTCTTTCTATTTCTTTGCCACACTTGCACTTTATCTTAATTTCATCAATCCAAGGCCTGTGCATTTCAGGAAGTTTATCTACTTTACTTTTGTTTATTGCTTTTGCCCTTAATTCTTTTAAACTTCCAATTACCTCTATCTTTCCGCATTCACACTCCCATATTGGAAGTGGAAGCCCCCAATATCTTTTTCTAGAAATAAGCCAGTCCCCCATATTATTAAACCAATCTTCTTGTCTAATCTTCCCATATTTTGGAAACCAGTTTATTTTTTTATTTTCTTTTATTAGTTGGCTTCTGATTTCTTTACCTTTAACATACCACTCATCAACTAACCTAAAAACAAGCTCTTCCCCGCATCTCCAACAATGAGGATACCTATGCTTATACAGAAGTGTTTTATACAAAAATTTTCTTTGTTCTAAATCCTCCAAAACAAGTTTATTCACTTCAGAATATTTTTTCAAACTGAAAGCTTCAAAACCTTCTTTATAGATTCCAGCATCATCTAATGGAGAAATTGATGGAAGTTTTTCCTTTTTTCCTAGATCAAAATCTTCTGCCCCGCAACCAGGAGCTATATGAACAATTCCAGTTCCTTCTTCTTCAGAAGCAAGATCCCATAAAACAACTTTATGAGGACCTATTTGTTCTTCAAAACTGGCATAAGGCATGACATACTCCATACCCTTTAAGGCCTTGCCCTTCTTTTTTTCTAAAATCTTATACTTTCCCTCTAATTCTTCTACTCTTTTTTCAGCAAGCCAGTATTTTAGTCCTTGATTCTCTGCCTTAACATAAGTGATATTAGCATTTACAGCTATTGCAACATTTGCTGGAACTGTCCAGGGTGTTGTTGTAAAAATCAAAAAATATTCATCTGAACTATTTTTCAATGGAAACTGCATAAATAATGCAGGATGAGTAACTTCTTTATAACCTTCTGTTACAATATCATGTTTTGAACTTGCTGTCCCGCATCTCCAACACCAAGGAACAGAATCCTTGCCTTTATACAGCCATCCATTTTTATGATATTCTTTTAGTAAAAACCAGTTATGTAACTGATTTGTATCAGACATAGTGTAATAGCTGTTGTCCCAATCCATCCAATAACCTAGCCTGATTGATTGTTCTGTTTGTATTTTAGAAAACTTCTCTACTCTTTTCTTGCATGATTTAACAAAATTTAAAATTCCAAATTTCTCTATATCTTGTTTGTTCTTTAATCCCAAGTCTTTTTCTTCTTCTCTTTCTACCCATAACCCCTGACAATCAAATCCATTTTGAAATCTTTGCTCAAAACCCTGCATTGCTTTAAACCTCTGAAAAATATCCTTATAGGTCCTTCCCCAAGCATGATGAACTCCCATAGGGTTATTTGCAGTTATAGGCCCATCAAGAAAACTCCATCTTTTATTTCCTTTATTTTTCTTTATAAGCTTATCAAAAATCCTTTTCTTCTTCCAAAAATCCAAAATGCGCTTTTCAGTTTCTTGTGTATTATACATATTTAAATTTTACCTTTTATTTTACTAAATTTCTTGTATTTTTAAATCTTAATACTTTAAAATTTATTATACTCATGCTTCAAGTTCTGTAAAAGAGTTCATTAATTCCCATTTTCCACTAGAATCTTTCTCAATGCATTTTCTAGCAGAATCCTTTAATTTTTGATAATACTTTATTGCGTCGTAACGCTTACCAGAATGAATAAGATTAAGAAAATGCCTTCTAACTTCTTTTTCTTCATCCTCACTTATTTCGGTTATGTTATAATCATCTAAACTCATTTGAAACTCCTGCAAGCCAGAAAATTAGCTTGCAAATTAACTAATAATAGCTATAACAGAAATTCTATCTATAGTATTCATAAAACCTTTGGTTTTGTTTTTAATAGCCATATTTCTATTATATTTCTTAGTTTTTAAAGCTTACCAAAAAATTATAAACTTCTTTGCCTTAATAAAAATATGGTAAGTAAGGTTTGGGATTATTTATTCTGGGTTGTCGTAGCAGTAATTTTCTTTATTATTATAATAAGGATTATTTGATTATTCCAAACCAATCTCTTCTTTTATGTCTTGCATAGCCCGAATTGCCAGTTCAAAAAACTCTCCTAATTCCATAAGTTCTTCTATTTCTCTTATAATCTCTCTGTTACAATTTTCAGCAAATCTTTTGTCTTTAAACTTCTTTTTTAGTCCCTTAACTTCCATTCCGCTGATTTTGCCCCTCATTAAAGCATAAGCATAAATCAATCCTGTAACAGTTTCTGAAGCTGCTAGTGCATGCTCAATCTTTTTTGTCCTTTTTTTGTCCTTTAGAAAAGGTATTTCTTTATAACCATAACCATGAGACTGCACTATTTGAATGAAAGCAGGATCAAAACCTTTTTCTTTTAAAATCTCCTCTGCTTTTCTGCAATGTTCCTCCCAGTTTTCCCTAGTTAAAGCCCAGTCTACATCATGCAATAATCCTAACATCCCCCAGTATTCAACATCTTCTCCTAATTTCTCAGCTACTTTTTTCATAACAGATTCTGATTCAAGATAGTGATTCCAATCAGATTCTTTTTGAGGCATTGACTTTAGTAACTCAATTGCCTGTTCTCTTGTAATTGGAAGTTCCATTAATTTAGAGTTATATTTATATATTTAAAGTTTCTTATAGCTAAATGAGAAGAATATTTTTTTTACTGGGAATGATGGTTTTAATAGCATTTTTTATATTAATTGGATATATTCTAAACCTGAATCCAGAGCCAAATCCTAAACTATCAGGAGAGCTTGCTACACTACGCTCTCTAGGGGTAAATTCAAATATAGAAACAATAGCAATCTGCAATGAGTCTAATTTTTGTCAGGATTATCAGATAATATGCTATAATGGAGAACTTATTGAAAAAATTCCAGTTCCTGATGCAACAATTCAACATCCACAAGATTGGAAAGATACAAGAAATATAGATTATAATAATTTATGTGGTCAATCTTAATTATATTTTTCTAAAGCCTCTTTTTCTAAAAAGTGTAGTTTTCCTGGCAAGATAAAACAAAATGGCTGTTTTATTTTCTCTTTTTTTAATCTATCAATATTATTATAAACAATTTCACTATTTTCAGTACCCAAATTACTGCAAACCAGTATTTTATCTTTTATTTCTTTTAATCTATTTATTGCCTCATTAAAACTTAATCCAATATCAACTAGTATTAGGCTATGAGCTCCAATTGACTGATTTTCTTTAACATACTGCATAAAGTCAGCTTTTTCTTTGGGCATACTGGCTGTTTTTCCAAACTTATATAGCTGTAGGCCAGTCTCTGCAATTGCATCAAAAACACTTGCAGAATAAATAACTCTCACTCTAACATCAGCTTTTTCTGCATCAAGGATAAGAGACATATGTGTTGTAGCAAATAAAGGGCTGCCGTAAACTAACAAAGCTATTCTCCTGCTTTTAGCTTCTTTTATAAGTTTATCACTTTCAACCTCTCCTCTTCCCAGCTTTATAATTTTCTTTTTTCCAAGTTTTAAATCTCCAATTTTATAAGGAAAATCAACTGTATAGCCCTCCAAGTAAACCTTAGTGCATTTTTCTAAAGCTAACAAGCCTTCTTTGCTTATTCCATTTTCGTTTAAGCCTAAGCCTATTATATATAACATAAAATTACGAGAAAAATTACATTAATAAACCTTTAGAAAACATTTTGTGCCTAATAAATTTATATAATAAAATATCATTCAACAGAATATGGATATGAAAGCAAGAGATTGGAAAGGTGAAAGAATAGTAAGTATTGATTTTGATGGTGTTGTTTCTGCTTATGATGGTTATAAAGGAGAGAATCATTTCGGCGAACCAATTGACGGAGCAAAAGAGTTCATTAACAAGCTTATTAAAGCAGGATTCACCCCAGTCATTTGGACAACAAGGAGTAAAAGTAAAATTGAAAAATGGCTTAAAGATAATAAATTCCCAGATATTGAAGTAACAATTATAAAATATCCTTCTACAGTTTACATAGATGACCGTTGTGTGCAATTTAAAGGAAATTTTAAGGAATTAATTGGCGACTTGAAGAAGTATAGGGTTTATTGGCGTAAAAAACCTAAAAAAATATTTAAGGATTTAAAATAGGGTGCAAAACTTATCACATTCTTCTCACTTCACCCACTTTTTATCATGACTTTTCCAGACAGCAACCAGACTTATAATTATTATAAAAAATAAACCTAAAATCATTGCAAATTTAAAAACAAAACTTGCAAATGAGATTATTACAGCTGATAACAATGAAACTCCTGCCAGCAGGAAAAACCATTTTCTTCCTGCAACAAGTTCGTCTCTTGCAAGCCAGGCTAGCAAATATCCAACAGGAAATCCTGCCAGTAATATAAGCGTATAAAGTAAGTTTTGCATAATATATTTAAATTAAGCTGCTTTAAAAGGTTTATGAGATTTGCAATAGTTTATGGAAAAGATGATCCTGCAGGAAATAATATAGTAGAAAATCTAGAGAAAATCAGTTTTGCTCCGCAAATACCAGTTATTCAGCTAAAAAAACACCCAATTTATTCTGATGTTTCAGTTAAGAGATATCCTGAACTTAAAAATATTGACTTTATTGTATTTGCATCAACCCACAAGTCAGAAAAAAATCAACCTTCTTTATCATTGCATGCTCCTGGCAACTGGCGAGGAGCAGAGCTTGGAGGTCAGCCAGGGAAAATCTGTCCAACTTCTGCTTTTGCATTAAAATATCTTTTTCAGGAATTAAATAAAAATGCATCAGGCTTGGATAATTATGAAGTAACCTTAGAAGTTACTCATCATGGACCTCTCACAGAGATTCCTTGCTGTTTTATTGAAATTGGTTCAACAATAACTCAATGGAAGGATAAAAAAGCAGGAGAGATTATTGCTAAAACCATCCTGAGCTTGCAAGACTACAAAGCAAGTAAAAACTGGATTCCTGCTATTGGAGTGGGAGGACCTCATTATGCTCCTGTTTTTAATAAAATTCAACAAAATTCAGAATATGCAGTTTCTCATATAATCCCCCAGTATGTTCTTCCATTAACAACAAGTATGCTAAAAGAAGCAGAAGAAAAAACCATAGAGCATGTTAAAGAAATACTCTTAGTCTGGAAAGGTTGCGGCAAAAGTGAAGAAAGAGCAAAGATTATTGAGATAATAAAAAGATTTGGACTAGATTTTAAAAGAACAAAAGAGGTCGAAAAATAATAACTGTTTAGTCTATTAAATACACTTCATCATGATGTTTGTATCTTTCAATAAGGACTGTTTTTGTTTTTTCATTAATTGAATAGACCAATACATAATTTCCTATATGGACTCTCCTGTAACTCTGCAGTGGTTTTTTTAATGGTTTAAAGTGATAAGGATTCTCCCTTATTTCAAGAATTTTTCTGTCAATGTAATTAAAAGAAATTCCATCTTTTTTAGCTAGCTTTCTAAATATCCTGTCAACAGATTTTCTAATTTCCAGATTGTACATCCTCTTTTCACCTGTAATGTTTAGAAAGATCACTAACTTTTACAGTTTCTTCTCTTTGCGCTTCTAATAGTTCTTTAATGAATTCTGGCCTTAATTCAGGCTCCAGCATTTCTCTACCATAAATACTAACAACTAAATTTATAGCATCACTTTTATCTTTTAAGTCTTCTTTAGCTTTCACTATATTTAAGATTCTATTAGCCCGTTCATCAATATCTACTATTGCTTTAACCATTTTCCCATAATTAATACCATATTAATATAACATTAATATTTAAATCTTTTGATTTTTTTAAGAAGTAACTATTTATCCTTCCACCCAACTTTTTTCTTTTTTAGCTCAGAAAGCTGAGGCCATTCTTCATCTAATGTTTGTCTTTGTTCCTGAAAAATAATTCCAATAGGAATTTTTCCTTTCTTGCTATTATAATCCCACTCATCTACTAGTTTTTCAGCTGTTTTCTTGTCTTTGTTCTCAACTTTATACATTAACTTATCCTTGTCATTTATTTCTAGATTAAAAATCAAACAGTCTTGTATAACTTCAATAAATGAAAATCCCTTGTGTTTTATTGCTTTTTCAATAATTTCAGCTGTATGCAGGATGTTTTTAGCATTTACTCTTGCAATAAAACTAGCCCCACTTGCAAGTGCTAGTTTAAGAGGATTTAAAGGAAGATTAAACTCTCCTAAAGGAGATGCCTTGCTCTTATATCCTTGTTGTGTTGTTGGGGTTGGTTGTCCAGTAGTTAAAGAGAAAGACTGATTGTCACTAACAACCATAGTCATATCACAATTATATCTTCCTGCATGAATAAAATGCCCCATTCCTTCTGCATAAGTATCTCCGTCACCTGCAAAACCTAAGACAACAAGGTTAGGATTGCCTAATTTCATACCTAAACAAGTTGGTAAAACTCTTCCATGTAAACCATAAATTCCTCCAATATTAAGATAATCAAATATCTTAGTATGGCACCCAATTCCAGTTGACATAACAATGCTCTCTTGCTTTACAAACTTTCCGTTAATTAATTTTGATAAGGCTTGCTTGACAGCCTCTAAAGTCATATGATTAGGGCATCCAGGACACCAGGTTATTTCATTTTTTGTATTTAGTTTTTCTTTTGTGCTCATTTTTTCTCCCCTAACTCTTTCTCATCAATTTCTTTTTCAGGAAACATCGGGCTTCTAAACTTACAGTCCGCACACTTGAACAATCCTATCTGCGCACCAGCTACTGCAACTATGGTTGTTCCTTTGCATTTTGGACAAAATTTTATTCTCATATTTTCAAAATCTCCTCTTTTAATTCATCTGATGTAAAAGGCCTTGCATCATATTTTAAAATACGGTTTTTAATGCTAATTCCTGTTTTTTCTCGGATAATCCTACCCATTAAGCCTGTTAAATTATTCTCTATTAAGATAATTTTTTCAGCTTTTTTCAGCTCCTCTCTAATTTCATCTGACACTGGTTTTGCATATAAAACCTGTAAAAATTTATAATCTAATCCCTTAATAGCATCTAAAATAGCCCCCTTTGTTGAGCCCCAACCAACAATTAAGTTCTTACTTTTTAAATTTCCATGAATCTTAATCATCTCAAACTTCTTGCATGCTTTTTTTATTTTTTCATATCTCTTTAACCTTTTTTCACCATTTTTCCTTGCAATTTTTGCATTTTCTATTGTATTTCCGTGTTTGTCATGTTCATAACTGCTTGCTTTGACAATAGCTTCCCCAGGAACCTTTCTTTTAATCTTTACTTTCAAGGGCTTATTCGGGCTTTCATTAAAACTAAACTCACTTTCAGCTAGATGTTTATCACCTAAAACAATAGATAAACATCTAAATTTCTCACTTAAGTAAAATGCTTCGTTTGTTTTTTCTATTGCTTCAATTGGGTCTCCAGGACACACAACAACTCTTGGAAACTCTCCATGACCGCTTCTTAATGCAATATCTAAATCTCCTTGCATTTGGTATGTCGGAATTCCAGTTGCAGGACCTGGACGGCTTGCCAGATAAACTACTAAAGGAATTTCAGACATTCCCTGTAAGCTTAATCCTTCTGTCATTAAGTCAAAACCACCTCCTGAAGTTCCCACCATTGTCTTAGCTCCAGAAAAACTTGCCCCTATCCCCGCATTAACAACAGCAATTTCATTTTCTGCCTGAAAAACTAAATGTCCATATTTTTCCTGGCTTCCAGCAAGCTCATGTAAAACACCTGTTGCAGGAGTCATTGGATAAGCAAGATAAACATTAAGTCCAGAATTAATTGCACCTTGTGCAATTCCAGCATTTCCAACTATCTTTTTGATTTTATTGTCTAATTTCTGCAGCTTAAATTTCTCTTTCTGGCTGTTAAACCCAAGTTCAGCAGCTTTATTAGACTCCTGGTTGTGAAACTGATTTTCTACTTCACTAATTAAAACCTGTTTGTTCAATCCCAAAACCTTCATCAAAGCGCCTGACTGAGCAACATTTAAATTTCTCCCAAGATTTTCAAATCCCTTAAAAGTTATAATAAATCCATCTTTTTTTAGTTGTTTTTTATGAAGCTCGATTGTCTTATCATCCATAGCAACAACCCCATCCAGCTTACTTTCATAACTTGCAACATGCTCATCTGATATAGAAAGAATATTAAAATTATGCCCTCCTCTGATTAAACTAGGGTAATCTCTATAATTAAATGTAAAATACCCATATTCATTCATAACCTTGCTGACAATCTCAGATATCTTGTTAATACCTTGCCCTGCTTTCCCCCCAATTAAAATATTCAACCTCATTTTTATAATAAAAATACAGAAAAGAGATATTTAAATGTTTTTCAAGGCCCCAAAATGTTTTTTAGGTATATTTTTATACTTTTAATAACTATGTAAATTATGGAAAAAAGAGTTAATGTCTGGGTTGTAATTATAGTGATTCTTATGATAGCTTTGGTTTTTTTTGCGTCTTGGAAATTTACAGGATATGTTGTAGAAGCTTTAAGAAAACAAGTGCGGTTTTATTTTTACGATGAGCTTACCAACTGTAGTTTGGATGGTTATGTTTCTATTGGAAAAAAGATAATAGGCAAGACAAACCAAGGATATTTCAATTTAACTCTTGCTAATTATGAAGAAAATTTCAACAATAAGTCTAACATCTCACTTTTTGGAAGATTGGATAATTGCTTTGATACTGATTTGTTTTTTGATAAATACTGGAAAGCATTTGAAATTGAAAGGCATTATTTTTTAGGGGATAGTGTTTTCAATTTTAAAACAAAGATAAACCCCCATAATCCAGCAAAAAGAGAATTAATTGGGTTTATCCAGCCAGATAAGGTAGCTATAGAATTAGAAAATATTGATATTAGAAATGAAGAGGTTCTTGAAGACTTATCTGAAATAAATAATTATCTTAATAATAAAATAAATTATACAAAAGACTGGGACTTTAATAAAGAGAATTACTGGCAGACCCCTTTAGAAACATTAGAATTAAAACAAGGAGACTGCGAGGATTATAATACTGCTTTGCTTTCTTTATTTCTAGCATATAATCACTCTTTAAACTGTTACAATGTTATATTTGCTTCTCATGTGACAACTTTCTGTTATATAGATGATTATTATCTTTATTATGACCAAGGAAAAACAGAGCTTAAAAAGAGAATTGTAAATAAAGATATAGAAACAAAGCCACGACTTGCAACACTAAAACAAGAATATTTCAAACACTATGGGATAAACAATAGCGAGAGAGCATATTATGTTTTTAATGAAAATAAGTTTATAGAGTTTAAAGATGATAATGAGTTTATAGAATGGCAATCTGATATTAGCAATAAAAAACAAGAATTTGATTTATTTGAAAATCTTGAGCAAAAACTTACTAATCTTTCTGAGATTAATGAAACAGAAGAATTAGAGTTAAGAACCCAGGCCCCTTCAACAGAATTGCCAACTCTTGGAGGATTTTTTACAGATAACACCATAACACTTTCTATACTTGGAATTATTTTCATTATTTTATTTATGATCTTAATAAAAATAATTATTAATAAATAAATTTAATTTTATTTCTCAGAAATAATTTTCTTAATTTTTTCAACAATTTTAGGATTAACTAATGTCATTAGTCCTTGGGGCTCTTCTCCTGCAAGCAGGTTTTTTAATATTCTCCTCATGATTTTTCCGCTTCTTGTTTTTGGTAAATCTTCAACAAAATAAACCTTAGCAGGGCGGGCAGTTGGCCCTATTTTTTTGTCAACATGTTTTTTAATATGTTTTTCAATTTTTTCAGATGCTTTCCCGTGTTTTAAAACAACAAAAGCAACAGGAACCTGCCCTTTAATCTTATCGGGTATAGGGACTACCGCGCACTCATTAACTTTTTTATCATTATTTATTGCATCTTCTAATTCAGCTGTTGCTAATCTGTGTCCAGCAACCTTCATAACATCATCTGTTCTTCCTGTAATTCTGATTAAACCATCTCTTAAATATGCTCCATCACTTGTATCATACTTATCCTTAAATCTCCAATAAGTCTCTACATATTTTTTATGATTTTTATAAACTCCATGTAACATTCCAGGAGCAAAAGGACTAACTTGGACTAAAAATCCTGTTTTTCCTGTCTTTAACTCTTTTCCTTCTTCATCTATAATAATATGTTTTGTTCCAGGAAAACTTCTTCCAGCAACAGTTGGAACAAAGGGGCCCACTCCAGGAAGGGCATTTATAAGAGTTCCTCCAGTTTCTGTTTGCCACCAAGTGTCAATTAAGGGGCATCTGCCTTTTCCTACCTTGTTTAAGTACCATTTCCAAGACTCATCATCAATTGGTTCTCCTACAGTAGCTAAAATTTTTAAGCTTTTTAAGTTGTATTTTTCTAGCCATTTATCTCCGAATTTCATAAACATCCTAATTGCAGTTGGAGCAGTATAAAATACTGTTACCCTATGGTTTTGGATAATCTCCCACCACCTTCCAGGGTCTGGAAAGTCTGGGGAGCCCTCATAAATTAAACTAGTAGAGCCATTTAACAATGGCCCATAAAAAGCATAAGTATGTCCTGTAATCCATCCGATATCAGCAGTGCACCACATAATATCCTCTTCTCTTAGATTAAAGTTCCATTTACAAGTATAATGAGCCTGGACAGCATAACCTCCGGTGTCATGGACAATTCCTTTCGGCTTTCCTGTTGTTCCAGATGTATAGAGAATAAACATAATATCTTCAGAATTCATAGGCTCTGGGGGATAGTGAGGTTCTGCGTCTTTAATCTCTTTTCCAAAATCCAAGAATTTTTTTCCAGAAATCTTTTGTCCTAGCCTAGAAACAACAATAACTCTTTTTATAGTTGTTTTTTTAATAGCATTTTTTGCCTTTTTAATTAAATTTTCTTTTTCACCTCTTCTGTAATAACCATCTGCTGTGACTAGTAATTTAGCTTTACCATCTTCGATTCTTGCTTTTAGTGCATCTGCAGAAAAAGCAGAAAAAACAACAGAATGTATAGCCCCAACCCTTGTGCAAGCCAACATTGCAATCAATGCTTCAGGAACCATGGGAAGATAGATGGCAACAACATCTCCTTTTTTAATACCATTTTTTTTCAGGACATTTGCAAATCTATTAACGCCATCATATAATTGTCTATAAGTTAATTTGAGGGGTCTTTCATTTGTTGGCTCAGGAACCCATATTAAAGCAGTTTTCTCTCCTTGTTTTTCTATCCACCTGTCAACACAATTATAGGAAAAATTCAGTTTTCCTCCTTTAAACCAGTAAAAATACGGAAGTTTTTGTTCATAAGCTTTTTTCCACGGTTTTTCCCAATCCAATCCTTCTTTAGCTAATTTTTCCCAGAACTTGATTGGATTTTTAGCAGCTTGTTTGTAAATCTTCTCATCTTTAATCCAAGCAATTTTTTTCATTTCTTTGCTTGGCCAGTATCTCTTGCCTTTTTTTATTATATATTTTTTTACCATCTTTTTCTCCTACTTAATAAAATATCTCTTGTCTTTTATACCTTTATCCCACAACATTTTAGTATATCCAGTATTATTTATTTGTTTCTGTTTGATTTCTAGTTCTTTTAATGTTTGTCTAATCTTCTTTTTTGCTTTTTGCATTTCACTTTTTTGTGCTAAATACTCTATTTCCATAAAATACCCCAAATGTGCGACTCTGTTTATTTCTATAACTATTCGTTTGTCTTTTTTATGAAGGTAAGATTCAGATGTCTTTCTCTTTTTCATCCACTGTCTAAAACCTAAATCTCTGAATAATGCAAGCAATTTATCAACATTCTCTTTATTTTTTAATGTAAATTCAAACTCTTGTTTAACAACAATCTTATCATCCCAATATTTTGTCAACCACTTCTTGAAATTAATTTCAAATTTATTTGGTTTTTTTCTAATTCTAAATGCCTTTTTAGGATATTTTTTCTTTCTGAATCTTCTTATTGCAAAATAATCATCTCCTCTTGTCTCTTTTTTCTTAAATCTAGCAATCTTCTTAATTCTCTTTCTTAACTCATTAACTTCATCTTTATCAATTTTTACTTTTGTCTCAACTTCTAGCCATGCCATTTTTCCTCTTTTTACAATCTAAAGAAAAAAGTTAAGTATTTAAATATTTCTTAACCCTCTAGCTTTTTTATGCATTAAGTTTAATCTCGCCTTTTTCTTTTTGAATGCTGTTTGTTCCTTTTTGAACATTTCCTGTAATCTTTGGTACTGGAAGGGCGATGGCATACTCATTGTCAGTAGTGTTCACATAGACCATATCCTCAATTATCTGTATATCATAATTTTGACTTCCAACTTTATTAGGAATTTCAAATTCACGGTAGTAACCATCGCTTGACTCCAAAGCAAGATTAATTTCATCTTGTACAATCAAAGCTATTTCCTTAGCAGCGAGATTTCGTTTTTCTTTTATTTTATCAGACATCCCTTCTTGTACAACTAAAAGAATAGCAATAAAGAAAAATAAAACAAATCCAATCATTATAACAAATTCAATTGCTGTTTGAGCATTTTTTTCCAACATTTTAGACTTGGCTTACAGTGACAGTATTTGTTTCTGCTATAATCTGAATTTTTTTCAAACCTGAAGAAGCTGTTAAGTTTCCCTGTAATGAAATTGGGACCTTACTTGAAAAGGCCATTTTGTTTGTTCCGGATGATGTTTGGATTGCGACAATTAAATTATTGTTGCTAATTTCAACACTCTCAACACCCTGGGGTAAGTAAACACTTACTGTAGCCTTTGAAGGCTCTCCTGAATAAAATACTGACTCAGAAGTAGAGATAATCTTATTCGCATAATTATTTACCTGGGTCACCCTCATACTATCTCTTATACTCCCACTATAAAAAAATGCTGTTCCCAAAACAACAACTACGAAAAATGTTACAAATCCAATAATAAGAAGGTACTCTATACTTACCTGCCCAGACATCACTTCTCGGTTCATTTGTTATTTTCCTCTTTTTAGCAAGATTTATAAATCTCTTGATTATAAATTATATAATAAGGAATATATTTAAACATAACGAAAAATGATAAAAGAGGAAAAACCCCTTTTTTTTAGGGTAGTTTTGGTTATAGGTGTTATTTTATTAATAAACCTAGGAATACTTTCTTATAAGTACGGGTCTACTAAGGTTCTTACAGGGCTATCAGTAAAAGATACGCTCTCCAAAACATACAAGGATATTTCGCCAGCTTCAAAAGTATTTTTAGTTATGCAGTGGGTTGTTTTAATTTTAATTCTGATATTCAGTTTCGTAAAGGATAAGAACAGTAAAATAGTAAAAAATGAGCTTGCAGGAATAAATATTGAAAAAATGTCAGAAAAAAAAGGAACAGACCTGGATACATTATATAATCTTTTGAAAACTAAAAAAGAACTAAGGATCTCAACAGTAGCAAGGGTTTTTAAAATAGGCAAGACCGTAGCAATGGAATGGTGCAAAATATTAGAAGCAGGAAATCTAGCAATTATAGAATACCCTTCATCAAGAGAACCTGTAATAAAAATAATTGAAAAATAAACTCCAAAAAAAGAGGTTTATATTTTCATATAAAAAGATGGTGAAAACTGGAAATTTTAAGAAGAAAATTATCATAAATTATCTGAAAAGATATAAAGGTAAGTATAAAATAGAAGATTTAAGGAAGAAGGTTATTCGTGCAGGTTACTCTAAAAAAGATGTTGAAGAGGCATTAACTGATCTTAGCTTAAACAAACCCCCTAAAACTAAGCCTTCTAAATCTAAAAGAAAAGAGCCTAAAAAGAAAAAATCTCTTCGAGAAAAACAGAAAAAGAAGGTAAAGCCTGCAAAAAAAGTCAAAAAACCAAAACAAAAAAAAGAAATAAAACAAGTAAAACAATTTGTGAAAGCAAAACAGAAAAAGAGGGTAAAGCCTGCAAAACAACCCTCAATAAATGGGAAAGAAAAAGAAAAAAAGAAGATTAAAATAAAGAAGGCAAAAAAACCTGCCAGAAAGAAAATAAAAAAACAGCCTAAAGGACTGAAGACTAAAAAAGAATCTAAAGGGGTTGTCTTGGAGAGCTATAATATTGAAATTGACAAGGCAAAAGTCCTGGTAAAAATCAAGAAAGATTTATCTGGTGTGACTTACAATCTTTCTGTTCCTGAAATTGGTGTGGCCACAGCATCTCTCTTAGGAGAGATAAGAAATGAACTTGTTTCTATTACAACAATAAGTATGAAGGAAATTATGGACCCTACTGCCCTAAGCACCATAAAAAAGAGATTTATGCAAGAAGCAATTTCTTTGTTAAAAGCAAAACTTCCAAGAATCAAACCAGAAATACAGGAATTTTTAATAGGAAAGTTAATGCAGGATATGTTGGGTTTGGGGGAAATAGAATTTCTAGTTAATGACACTAATCTTGAAGAAGTTGTGATATCTTCTTCAAAAGAACCTATACGTGTGTATCATAAATCATATGGATGGATTCCTACAAATCTAAGAATAACCAAAGAAGAGTCTATAGTTAATTACTCCAATATTGTTGCAAGAAGAGTTGACAGACAAATAACAGTTCTTACACCTTTATTAGATGCGCACCTTGTCACAGGTGATAGGGTAAACTCTATTCTTTTCCCTATAAGTACCAAAGGAAACACCATAACCATAAGGAAATTTGCTAGGGACCCTTATACTATTATTGATTTAATAAACAATAAAACATGTAATTTAGAAATAGCAATTTTATTGTGGCTTGCTATTGAATATGAGATGAATGTCTTAATCTCCGGAGGTACAGCATCAGGAAAAACTGTTTTATTAAATGCATGCATGCCATTTATTCCTCCAAATCATAGAATAATCAGTGTTGAAGACACAAGAGAACTTATGCTTCCTGATTTCTTATACTGGACTCCTTTGGTTACAAGGACAGCAAATCCAGAGGGAAAAGGAGCAGTAACAATGCTTGACCTTCTTGTCAATTCTTTAAGAATGAGGCCTGATAGGATAATCTTAGGAGAAATGAGAAGAAAAGAAGAAGCTATGGTCTTATTTGAAGCAATGCATACAGGTCATAGTGTATATGCCACTGTTCATGCAGACTCTGCAGCTGAAACTATCTCTCGTTTAACAAACCCTCCATTAAGTGTTCCCACAAATTTGCTAAACGCTGTAAATTTAAATGTAGTGATGTTTAGAGACAGGAGAAAAGGAGTAAGAAGAGTTTTGCAAATTGCAGAGTTTGAAACAGGAAAAAATAGGGCAGAAGCAAATGTTTTATACCGTTTTGTTCCTGAAGCAGACACAATAGTCAAGCATTCTGAAAGCGCACGATTTTTTGAGGACATAGGCAGAAATACTGGAATGTCTCAGACAGAATTAAACAGTAATTTAGATGAAAAAAAGAAGATACTCCTTTGGCTGATAAAAAATAAAATCAGAGATTTAAATGATTTCGGAAAAATAATGAATTTATATTATACAAATAAAGAGGCATTACTTAAGGCTGTTAATAAGAATGATATAAAGGGAGCTTTAGGAAGATAAATAGTCCTAGATTCTCAGGACATAACTAATAATAAACTTTCCAAAAAGAAGTAGAATGAGATTTCACATTCCATTTACATTTTCAAGTATAGATGAGTTAAAGGTAAAATCAAGGTTCTTTTTGTCTAAAATAAAGTACAAGAAAAAAACAAAACTAGAAGAAGATTTAATGAATTCTGATGTTGACCTTTCAAGAGAAGAATATCTTGCAATTTGTTTAAGGACCCTTTCTAGTACCCTCCCGATTTTATTTGTGGTTTTCACTACAACTTTCCTCTTTATTAGAATTAAGTTTTTTTATCTGTTTGGTTTTTTAACAGCCCTGTTATTCTCCTCTCTTCTCTTTTTTAGCCAGCTTGTTTATCCTCGTATCTATATTTCAAGAAGACAAAAAAACATAGAAAAGAATTTAATTTCAGCACTAAGAGATATTGTAGTGCAATTAAATTCAGGCATACCTTTATTTAATATTTTAGTAAATATTTCTTCTGCAAGTTATGGGGAGTTAAGCAAGGAATTTAAAAAAGCAGTAAAGAGGATAAGTTCAGGAGAACCAGAGGCAGCGGTTTTAGATGATATAGGAAATAAAAACCCTTCTGTTTTTTTCCGAAGAACTTTATGGCAGATTAGCAGTGGCATGAAATCAGGTGCTAATATGTCTGTTGTTATTGAGGATAGCATTAATGCTTTAAATGAGGAGCAATTAATCCAGATACAAAGTTATGGCAATAAACTCAATCCCCTGGTTGTGTTTTATATGTTGATTGCAATCATAGTCCCTGCACTTTCAATAACTTTCTTGACAATCATCTCTTCGATGATAAGCTTGCCAACAAATATGACAATTCTTCTCTTTGTAGGGTTGTTTGTCTTTGTTTTTTTAATTCAGATAATGTTTTTAGGACTAATCAAATCAAGGAGGCCTAGCTTATTATAAAATGAAAAGTTCAGCTAAAGAAGAAAAAAAGAAGAGTAAAAGAGAAAGAAAAAAAGAAAAACATAGAAAAAAGGAAACTGAAAAACATAGAAAAAGGAGAAACAAAGAAGAAAGAAAACAAGAAAAGGGAAGGGAGAAAACAGAGATTGAAAAGAAAAGAAAAGCAATGAGAGCTGAACTCAAAAAGAAAAAAGAAGCAAGGAAAGCAGAATTTAGAAAAAAAAGAGGGACGATTGAAAGGAGAAGAATAATTGAAAAATTGAAAAATAAAAAAAACATCGTTATAGGATTTTTTTCCGGCCTGATTGCCTCTTCAATATTGCTTTTAATTTATAAAAGTTTAATTATCTCTATTATTGGTCTTTTTGCTGTTTTTGGGCTATTCTTTTTAATTATTTATTTTCGGCTTAAGTTAAGAGATGCAGCAAAAATCAAAAAAATTGAATCTGTTTTCCCAGATTTCTTACAGCTAATGGCAAGCAATCTAAGAGCAGGAATAACTATTGATAAGGCAATTTTATTAAGCTCTAGACCAGAGTTTGCTCCTTTAGACAGAGAGATTCTGAATGTTGGAAAAGATATAGCAACAGGCAAGAGTATTGAAATTTCCTTACTTGAGATGTCCAAAAGAATAAGGAGTGAGAAAATTGAAAAAACAGTTTTTTTAATTATTTCTGGGATTAGGGCTGGAGGCAACCTTGCTATTTTATTAGAAGGGACTTCAAGAAGTATGAGGGAAAGAGAGTTTGTTGAAAAAAAAGCAGCATCTAATGTTTTAATGTATATTATTTTCATATTTGTAGCAACTTCTGTAGGAGCTCCGATTTTATTTTCTTTATCAAGTCTTTTAGTTGAAACTTTGACTATGACATTATCTAGCGTGCCCTCTCTTGGCGACCTAACATATGCAGGGCTCCCATTTACCCTTTCAAGCATCAATATCTCTATTAATTTTATAAAATATTTTTCCTTAGTTTTTATAATAGTGACAGATATTCTAGCTGCTCTTGTTTTGGGCCTGATTAGTAAGGGTGAAGAGAGACAAGGATTAAAGTATATTGGACCAATGATAATTATAAGTGTTGTTTTATTTTTTATAGTTAGATTTACCTTATCAGGATTTGTTAAGGGACTAGTTGGTTAGGTTAACAATTAAAAACTAAATTCCTTTTCTTTAAATATCAGATAGATTTTTATACCTATTTTTCTTTTGAGAACCATGAAAAAGAGAAAAAAGGTGAAGAAGAAAACTGCCAGAAAAAAGAAAGCTGTTAAGAAATCTAAAAAAATTATAACTAAAAAATTAAAAAAAGAGGGAAGAATTCCTACTGGAATTACAAATTTCGATGCCCTTATTGAAGGTGGATTTGAAAAAAACTCTACTAATCTATTAGTAGGAAGTAGTGGTGCTGGAAAAAGTATATTTGCAGTTCAATTTTTAATGGCCGGAATTAAAAAAGGAGAAAAATGCCTTTACATTACTTTTGAAGAAAAGAAAAAAGAATTTTGTGAGAATATGATGGAATTTGGATGGAATCTTGAAGAACTAGAGAAAAAAGGCAAATTTGTTTTTCTAGAGTATACTCCTGAGAAAGTTAAGACTATGTTAGAAGAAGGCGGAGGAATTATAGAAAACATTGTATTAAGAAAGAAAATAACAAGAGTTGTGATTGATAGTATAACCTCCTTCGAATTGCTATTTAGTGAAGATATTGAAAAAAGAGAAGCTGCCCTTTCTTTGTTCAATATGTTAAGAAAGTGGGATTGTACCTCTCTTTTAACTTATGAAGGAAACCCTCTTAAAGATAAAAGAGCAGAATCCCATACTTTAGAATTTGAATCAGATTCTATAATCCTCCTTTATTTTGTCAGAGAAAAAAAAGAAAGAAAAAGATATATTGAAGTTTTAAAAATGAGGGGCACAAAACATTCTAGAAATGTTTATCCTTTATCTATAGAAAAACTAGGAATAGTTGTATCTAAGAAACCCTACTCAGGAGATTTAGGGATTTGACTCTAATTTTCTTTTTTATTAAATCAAAAATAAGGATAATTCTGCTTCTAAGATTAGGAAACCTGCACTTAATAAAACTTAACTTTACTAAATTAGTATAATAATTATTAATTTTAATATTGTTTATTTAGTGGAGCACCATACTTTAATGCAGGTGGTTTATCTTAATACCTCATAAAGATGTAATCCCTCTCTGCTAAACCCTTTTAATTTAAAGTCTTCACAATCAAATTTTAAAGAATAAATATAGTCTATCTCATAGTTTTTTGCTATTGCAATTTTTTTATTGCAATTCCAGTTCATAAAATCACTCAGGCTTATAATTTTGTTTGTCACTGTTGCTGGTTTTGTATCTAAAGGATAATTACCTGTAGCAGCGCCAATAACAGTTCCTTTCCAAGGAAAACTTAAAAAATTCTTTTCTTTTATATCTTGAAATAATCTTAAGTCATCTTCGTGCAAATAAACCCCTGCAGGAGCTGCAGGATAAAAAACCCCATCATTTTTAACAGAATATAGTTTTAAATCATGCCATCTGGTTGTTTGCGTATAGGAAAAAGAGAGAATAAAAAACCCAACTAACACAGCAATCTGAATAATTTCTAGGATTTTATATCTGTTGAAGAAATGCGGTTTCTTAATTTTATTTATGTATTTCATCAGATAATGCAGCCCGAATCCTGATAAAAGAGTGATTAATATAGAGGTAGATACAACAATTCTAGCATATCCTATAATAAATACCCACAATACCCTAGAGTATATTATCCAAAAAATTAATCCTGAAATTATTGGTGCAATTAACCAAAGTTTCCTCTTGTTTCTAATTAGCTTGAAAACTCCCAAAATAGCAAGCAAAAGAATAGGAATTGGAATAACTTTCCATATAGCAAAATAAGGAATAGAATCTTTAGTAAAAGTTTCATAAAATATATTTATCTGAGCATAATGCAAAGCATTACTTAAAGAACCAACAACAAAAAAAGCAAAAATAAACAAAACCAAGGTTACAAGTGCACAGATAATCAAATACAATAATACTGATTTTATTTTTTCTTTTTTAGAAATATCTGCAAAAATAAAATATACAATTAAACTAATACTATGTAAAACAAATAAAGGGGGATAAAAAATTAAAGTTAAAAACGCAGAAAAAAATATCATTTTCTTATCATTTACAGACATAAATAAAATTCCCAATAAGAAAGAGATTAACCCTAAAATAAGGGGGATAAGGTTCCAGATTCCTGGAAGATTTGCGCTATTTATAATATAAGGAACAGACAAACAAGCAACTGCAGATGCAAACTTATTAATTTTATTAATTCTCAGAATAAAATAAACTAACAAGCAGATGAGCAAGCCAGAAAATAAAGACAACAAGGTATAATGAGTTAATGGATTTAAGTTCAAAAACAAGATTATTTCTGAAACAAAAGAATGAAACGGAAGTTCAAAATTTGGAAAAGGTGAGTTATGCCAAAAAGGATTTACTAAAGGCAGTTTTCCTGAATCTATAGAATATCTAATCAATGCAACAGCACTCCATTCATCAGAAAAATAAGGATAAGGATATTTCATATTTTTAGCATCTCTGTAATTAGTATTAATGGTTGTAATCTTTCCAGTATAATCATAATGAACAGAATAAAGCTGGATAAACAACACGACAACAATAAAGAGCAAAACCCAGTCTAATTTTCTTAAATTTATGCTCTTTAAATTTTCAGAAAGCTGTTTGAAATCTGTTTTAACTAAAACTGCCAAGGCAACAAGAACATTAATCCCTAAAACAAAGCTATACCTGAAAATCCCAAGAGCCTGTAATAAAACACCAACAGCCAAGTGAAAAGCCATTAAAAAACCCAAAATATAAAAGAAACCCAGCTTCTTGTTTTTAAACCTATTAATTAATAAAAAAGGAATAAGCAATAAAATCAATCCAAGTATTGTCTTTATCATAAATTAAAAAAGAAGTGGAGTATTTAAAATTAATCTGCTGGAAACAAAAATCCCAAAATGTTTAAATACATTCGTTATTTTGGTTAAATAATCTCAACTTTAATCAAGTTTGGTTAATAAAAATATGGTGCTAAATCAAAATGGCTAATCTTATTTTCATATTTTTGTCTTTATGTCTGTTTTCAATTAGTATTTACTTATATACAAAAACAAGAACTTCAAAAATAAACAAAGCAATCTTCAGTGTTTTGGTTTTTACTGTGATTATTTTTTATTTATTTTATTTTATTTCCAATTATTTTACAGGTAAGGGAATAAATATGTCTGTTATCTATCATCTTAAATATGGTTTAGTTGGAGCCGGGTTTTTAGAATATTGGGAACTTATTGCTACATCAATTATACTCATCACTCTTGGATTAGTCTTTTCCTGCTGGATATTTTTGAAGCAGACTAAAAATAAGAACAATAAGATAGTTTATATTCATGCTGCATTTTTACTTATATTCCTATCTCTATTCTTCAGTCCTACAACTGTTGATTTATATAATTTTCACTCTAAGGAGTCTGGCAATACTGATTTTTATAAATACTATAAACAACCCCATATTAGGCAAGTAGATAACAGTAAAAACTTGGTGTTCATATACACTGAAGGTTTAGAACAAACATATTTTAATGAAACTACCTTTCCTGGTTTGATTAAAGAGCTTCACACACTTCAGTCTAAGAGCATTTATTTTACTTCTATTATGCAAGTTACAGGAACCGGATGGACAATTGGAGGAATGGTAGCCAGCCAGTGTGGAATTCCATTATTCACTCCTTCCCATGGCAACTCTATGTCGGGCATGGATGAATTTTTACCTCAAGCAGTTTGTCTTAGTGATTTATTGCATAAAGAAGGGTATTATTTCGTATATTATGGGGGCGCTAACCTTGACTTCGCAGGAAAAAGAAAATTCTTATTAACACATAAATTTGATGAGATTAATGGTAGAGATGAACTATTGCCTAAGTTGGAAGATGAGTCTTACAAATCTTTTTGGGGGCTTTATGATGACTCTTTATTCAACTTATCTTATAATCGTTTTATAGAATTATCAGAAACACAAAATAAATTTGCACTTTTTCTATTAACCTTAGATACCCACCACCCTAAAGGGCACCCTTCTAAAAGTTGTAAGAGCATAACTTACAAAAATGGTTCAAATCCCATGCTTAATGCAGTAGCTTGCTCTGATTACTTAATTTCAGAATTTGTCAACAAAATAATGCAATCTCCTTATGGTGAAAAAACAGTTGTAGTCGTTGTTTCAGACCATCTTGCTTTGGAAAATACAGCTTCTGAAATTTTAGACAAAGAGAAAAGAAGGAATCTCTTCATGATTATCCAGCCTGGAGCAAATGAGTCAGTTGAAGTAAAAAAACTAGGTTCAGCTCTTGACATTGGACCTACTCTATTGCCTTTTATTGGTTATAAGGGAGAAATAGGATTGGGCAGAGATTTGATTAATAAAGAGCAGTCAGAATCAGAAATTGAGAATATACATAGGAATCTAAGCTATTGGGAACCAACTCTTTCCTATTTTTGGAATTTCCCAAAAATTCAAAAATATATTGAAATTAATATTACTGACAGAACAATGAATATAGATGACAGAACATTCAAGATTCCAGTTCTTATGGAGTTCAATTCTGAATTAGAAACTGTCTTAAGATTTTATTGGGGTTCATACCCTGAGTATTTAATTGATTATGTCTTAGAGTTAGATAGTAACACACATTTTCTGTTAATTGATGAATGTAGAAAAGTCAAGAAGCTAAATGAAACATTAGGACAAAGTGGACTTTGCCTGGTTATTGGTAAAGGTGATAAATATTACAAAAGCATGAAGCTTGAAAAAAGTATAAAATTAAATACTGATTATATCCACAATATTAGTAGTTTTGCTCCTTTCTAGTCTCAAACACAAAAAAGTTGTTCTAGCACAATTAAATATAAATAATCCTCTATATTCTTCCTCTTTATGAAAATATCTGTTGTTCTGCCCTGCAGAAATGAGGAAAAGACTATAGGGATTTGCATTAAAAAAATAATTTAGGATATATGTGAAATTAATCTATCTTGCAAAAGGAAATGTTTATAAATTGTAATAACTTAACAATAGTAAATATAAGAATGAAAATGAGACTAGAAAAAATAGTAAACAAAACACGTAATTATTTATCGAATCTTAGAAATAAACTAGTTTTTAACACTAGAAAAGCAGCTTATCTAGGATTAATTACAGCATTAACAGTAACAGCAGGAGCAAGAATTGCAAAAGCAAGGGAACATAATTCCTTACAAGATAATTTAAATACTTCTTTTGTAGATGAGGAACAAAAGTCGGAATTTCAACCAAAATCACGCGGAAGACCGGCCCGCCCTAATAACAACCTTCCTAAAGATACTTTATTTAGAGAACAATGGTACCTGCATAATATTAATGCTCCAGAAGCCTGGAAAATAACTACTGGAGATCCTAATATTGTGGTAGCTGTGTTGGATAATGGGGTAGATTATAATCACCCAGATTTATTTCCTAACATCTGGGTCAATCCTAATATAGTAGAAGATACAAATCTTGATGGAATTATAAATATATATGATGTAGACTTAAATAAAAATGGTTCTATAGAAGAAGATGAATTAAATCATTATGGAAATAAACCCATAATTGGCTGGGATTTTTATGATAATAATAATTCACCAAGCCCTTTAATAGGTGACCATCCTAACAATACCCATGGCACTGCGTGTGCTGGACTTATAGCAGCTCAGAAAAATAAGGAAGGTATTGTTGGCGTTGCACATGGTTGTAAGATAATGCCTATACGTATAATGTCTGGCATTGATGATTTTATTACAGATGCAGATATAGCAACAGCAATTAGCTGGGCAGCTGAAAATGGTGCAGATGTTATAAATTGTAGTTGGGGAGGTCTAAAGAATATGCCAATTGTTCACTCTGCAATCAAAGATGTAACAATGCAGGGAGGGATCGGCCGTGAAGGAAAAGGATGTGTAGTTTTAGCTGCATCAGGAAATGACGTTAATTGGGCAGGATACAGTTCTATGTTATCTCTAGCAAAACTCCAAGAAGTTATTGCAGTAGGCGCAACAAACCATAATGATATTGTTTGGAGCTACAGCGAATCTGGACCTGAATTAGAAATTGTTGCACCAAGCGGAAATTGGACAACAGATATTGTCGGAAGTAGTGGATATAATAACAACTACCCAAATGTCTCTTCAGATTATACAAATAGATTTAGTGGTACTTCGAGTAGTTGTCCAATTGCAGCTGGAACAGCAGCTCTTGTTTTATCAGCTAACCCCAATCTGACTGGTCTTGAAGTCCGACGCATTTTATTACACTCTGCTCAAGATTTAGGAGATAAGGGATGGGATAAATATTATGGAAATGGAAGAGTGGATGCAGGCAAGGCAGTTAACATGGCATTTAATCCTCCGGCACCATTAATATTTGTGGATGATAATGCTGTAAACGACCCTTGGCCAGGTTGTTCTGAGACTAGCGACCCCCTAGAAGATGGCTCAGTTGAACATCCTTTCGATAGTGTACAGGAAGCGATTAATAAAGCTGTTTTAGGAAATACAGTAATTGTTTTACCTGGAGTTTATACCGGAAAAAACAATCGAAATATAGAATTCCTTGGAAAACCAATTATAGTTCGTAGTAGAGATAGTCCTGAAAATTGTATTATTGATTGCCAAAACTTAGGAAGAGGCTTCTATTTCCACAGACGCGAAGTAGAAAATTCAATATTAAAAGGCTTAACTATAACAAATGGAAAGGAGAGTAACGGAGCAGGCATAAGTTGTATCAACAAAAGCAACCCAACAATAACTAATTGTATATTTACAAATAACTTAGCTAATCGTTATGGAGGGGGTATCTATAATGGTGATAGCAGTCCTACATTAATTAATTGCACATTCAGTAAAAATTCTGCAGGCATTAGTGGAGGAGGAATGACTAACCATATGAATGAAGGAACAAAAGTATCAAACTGTATTTTTTGGAGTAATTCTCCTGAAGAAATATCTTTGTTAGCTGAAGGGAAGTCAGAAATAACTTATAGCAATATCCAAGGGGGATGGCCAGGACTCGGCAATATAAATAAAAACCCTCTTTTTGCTGATCCAAATAATGGTGATTATCATTTGAAATCTCAAGCAGGAAGATGGGACCCCAAGACTCATATCTGGGTTAAAGACAATGTAACAAGCCCGTGCATTGATGCAGGCAATCCAGGCTCTCCTTTAGAAGATGAATTATTAAATATTCCAGATGATTTAAGTAATGGAAATCATAATTGGAGAATTAACATGGGAGCCTATGGTGGGACATTTGAAGCAAGCAGACCTCCATATGACTGGACTATACAAGCTGACCTAACTAATGACGGAATTGTTAATTTCAAAGACTTTACAGCTCAATTAAGTTATTGGAGAAAAACTGAAAATCAACAACTTGGAGATTTGAATAGAGATAGTTTAGTAGATATGGTGGATTTTACTTTACTAACAGGAGATTGGTTAAAACAAACAAGTTGGTATGAACTGTAATTCTTTACTTCTTAATTTATAATTCAAAATTGATTTTTAACACAATTAAATATAAATAACCTACAATATTTTTTCCTTCATGAAAATATCTGTTGTTCTGCCCTGCAGAAATGAGGAAAAAACTGTAGGAATCTGCATTAAAAAAATAAAAACAGCTCTTAAAAATATAAAAGAGAAAGATTATGAGATTATTGTTTCTGACTCATCTTCAGATAGAAGTTCTGAGATAGCTAGAAAATTAAAAGCCAAGGTTATTAAGCATAATCTTGAAGGGTATGGAAATGCTATTCTTCAGGGAACTAAACATGCAAAAGGCAATTATATTATAATTGGAGATGCAGATAATACATATGATTTTTTACAGCTTCCAAAATTTATTGAACAACTGGAAAAAGGGTATGATTTAGTAATTGGAAGCAGACTTAAAGGAAGAATAGAAAAAGGAGCCATGCCCTGGTCTCACAAATACCTTGGAACACCTATATTTAATCTTCTTTTAAAATTATTTTTTGGAAAAAAAATTTCAGATTGTAATTCTGGATTTAGAGCTATAAAAAAACAAGCATTAGAAAAACTTAATTTAAAAACAACTGGCATGGAGTTTGCTTCTGAAATGATTATTAAAGCAGTGAAGGCAGGATTAAAGATTAAGGAGATTCCAATTAATTATTCTAAAAGAAAAGGAATTTCAAAATTAAGCTCTTTTGCAGACGGCTGGAGGCATTTAAGGTTCATGCTTCTTTACAGCCCTAATTATGTTTTTCTAATTCCAGGACTTTTATCAATTATTTTTGGATTTATAATTATGCTCTTAACTCTAACTAAGAATTTAGTTTTATTTGGAATAAATTTTCAGATTCACCCAATGTTTATCGGAAGTATTTTAGTTATCTCAGGTTATCAGTTAATACTTACTGGAATATTTGCAAAAATTTACTCGCACAATCATTTAAATGAAAAAAATAAAACCTTAGACAGGCTGTATTACTTTTTCAATCTAGAAAAAGCAATACTTGCAGGATTTATTTTCTTGTTAGCAGGTTTTTTTATTTTCCTGAATATTTTAATCAGATGGTTATTGACGAATTTCGGAGAGCTACCAACAATCAATATATCTATTTTCGCTTTAACTTTCATAATAATTGGAATCCAGACAATTTTTGCTGGATTTTTTTTCAGTATATTAGGTATTAAGGAAAAATGATTTTTTAAATAAGATTTACAGCAAGGGAAGTTGAAGTCTACCAGATAAAATGAAAAACGAAAAAAATTATAATGTCAGACTAATTATTTTATTATCCTTATTTTTAGCTGCGATAATCTGGAAACCTATTTTAGTATTCATAATGCCAGGAATTTTAATTTTATTTATACCTGCCTTCAAAAAAATTGATTTAATAACCCTAATAGCTTACATATTAGGTATCTCTATGTCCTTTTGGATAGTCTCGTTTTGGTTTTTAAAATATCTTCCAATCAACCTAACAAATTTTTTTATATTAATTTCTTTAATTACCCTATTAGCAACTACTTATTTTTTAATTAAAAAATCAATACCTTACAAAATAACTCTAAAAAAATATAATTTCATATTAATAATCTTATTCTTATTTGTAATTGCTTTAAGATTAATTCCCATATTTTATAATACCTCCTCCGCAGGTGCAGATATGAGTGTGCATACTTATGTAACTCAGTTGATAGTTAATGCTAACGGAGTTCCAAATAATTATCATCCTATTCTAATGATTAATAAATTTAATTCATATCCTGTGGGATTTCCTACTATTTCTGCTTTAATTTCTATTGTTGGCAATACTCCTGGTTTTAAGGGAGTCTTTGTATTTGATTGTCTAACCTACGCCTTTTTTACATTATTTTTATTTGTATTCTTAAAAAGATTTATCTCATGGGAATTTGCCTTTATCTCATCAGTAGGTTTCACTTTTTTCACTGCAAATCCACAAAGTTTTAGTTTTTCGGGGGGCACTCCAACAATATTCGCTTTGGCTCTATTTATTTTTTTCATATCACTATTAGACCGAACTGAAAACAATAATAAATGGATTATCTTTTTTTCAGCGATTTCATTAGCTTCAGTTTTATTAACCCATAGCAGTATCTTCATACAGTCATTTTATGTTTTCGGATTTTCCTTCTTGACATATATTTTACTTAAAAAAGAATATAAAAATGATAGATGGATTAAATATTTTTTAATTATAATTCTCTTCTTTATGATAATCACCCCTTATTTGATTAATTTTGATTATGAAATTGCCACTCCAAAAACACAAGATAAGATTAAGGATTGGGTTAGGAATACGGACCACGCGTGGCAAGGGAAAATTTATGATTTTATCTGGACAATTCCCATTTATATTAAAAATTATTTAATTGGCAGAGGACCATTTAAATATTCATTATTTCTCTGCGCTCTGGGAATTATTTTCTTGTTTAATAAAAATCTAAAAATTTCCCTACAGTACTCTATTTTTTTAATACTAAGTGTTTTATTAATATTAAATACACAATATTGGGTCTTACCTTTTTCTTATGCGATTTATCCAGAAAAAGTAGCAACAATGACAGTTATCCCCTTAAGTCTATTTTTTGCATATGCCTTAGAAGTTCTTTTTAAATATATAAAAAATAAAAATTTCTTGAATAAAAAATTCTTATCTATAATGCTATTTAGTTTAATTATATTTACAATGATATTTGCTAATATAATTAATAAAGTATACTATGTTAAAGGAATTTCTAGGTTTGGTTCAGTTACAGAAGCTGACCTAGAAGCATTTGATTGGTTAGAAAAAAACACAAATAAAACAGATGTAATTAAAAATAATCATGGTGATGCTGGATTATGGATTCCATCTATTATACTCAGACCCGTAACCAGCACTCAAATTCACATAATTTATCTTGATAAATTAAAACCCATAGGAGAACCAAAATATATTTATATTGGTAAGAAATGTGTTTACAATTGCCCCTTAAAAAATTCAGATTTCAAGGATGATAAGAAATATGAATCAGTTTACTCTAATCGGGGGGTGCACATATACAAGATTTTAAAATGAAAAAATTATCTATTATTGTCCCAGTTTATAATGAAGAAAAAACAATTAAAGAATTATTGAAAAAAGTTAAAAATTTAAAGATTCCTATGAAAAAAGAAATAATTGTTATTGATGATGGAAGCAGGGATAATTCCTTAAAAATTTTAAAAAGTTTCAAGAATATTAATTTAATATCTCATCAAAAAAATAAAGGAAAAGGGGCTGCAATAAAAACAGGATTAAAAAGTTCTAAAGGAGATATTGTCATAATTCAGGATGCTGATTTAGAGTGTGATCCAAAACAGATTCCTTTCATAATCAGACCGATTTTAGAAAATAGGGCTGAAATTGTTTATGGTTCTAGATTTTTAATGAAAAACAACCAAAAATGGAGGATTCCCTTGTATTCTCGCATTGGAAATAAAATCATATCTTTTCTTGCCCGGAGATTATACAATTGCAATCTAACTGATGTAGAAACTTGTTATAAAGCATTTACGAAAAAAGTTAAAAATTCTTTAAACCTCACATCAAATGATTTTGGTTTTGAAATAGAATTCACTGCTCAAGTGTGTAAAAAAGGATTTGAGATAAAAGAATTGCCAATAGAATACCATCCACGCCCAAAAAAAGAAGGCAAAAAACTATCTATAAAAGATGGTGCCAAAGCATTAATATATCTATTTAAATTCAGGAGAATAAAATAAAAGATGAAAATTGCAATTTTCCATAATTATATGGACAATATTGGAGGAGCAGAAAGAGTTGGTTTAACCTTAGCAAGAGAACTAAAAGCAGATTTTTATTCTACAAATATTGATGAAGAAAAAATAAAAAAAATGGGGTTTCCTGATGTTAATTTAATTTCAATAGGAAAAGTTCCAATAAACGCACCTTTTAAACAGCAATTAGCAATCTTAAAATTTCGCAAACTTAACTTAAAGCATTATGATTTTTATATTATTGATGGAGACTGGGCAATGTCAGGAGTTGTTAATAATAAACCTAATTTATGGTATGTTCACTCTCCAATAAGAGAAATCTGGGATTCTTATAAACATGTGAGGAACAACTTAGTTCCGTTTCCCCTAAGGCCTGTTTTTGATGTTTGGGTTTATTATAATAGGTATCTAAATAAAAGATATGTTAAACACGTTGGAAAAATAGCCTGTAATTCAGAAAATACAAAAAAGAGAGTTAAAAAATATCTTAATAGAGAAGCTGTTGTGATTAACCCCCCTATTGAAACATCTAAATTTAAATTTAAAAAATCTGGAGATTTTTGGCTTTCTGTTAACAGGCTTTTTAGTCATAAAAGGGTTGATATGCAAGTTAAAGCTTTTAAAAAACTTCCAAAAGAAAAGTTAATTATTGTAGGAAGTTATGAAAAATCAAGACATTTTAAAGCTTATGCAGATTATATAAAAAAAATAAAACCTGAAAATGTTGAAATCATAAGCTGGGTTGATCAAGAAAAACTTATAGATTTATATGCAAATTGTAAAGGACTTATCACAACAGCAAGAGATGAGGACTTTGGAATGACTCCTGTTGAAGCAATGGCTTCTGGCAAACCAGTTATAGCAGGAAATGAAGGAGGATATAAAGAAACAGTTATTAATAACAAAACAGGAAAATTAATTAATAATATAAATGTTGATAAATTAGCTAAGGCTATTGAAAAAATAGGAAAAAACCCTGAAAAATATAAAAAAGGGTGCATAAAGCAAGCTAAAAAATTTGATACTAAAATATTTATTAAGAAAATTAAGGGGGAGTTAGGAATATGAAAACAGTAATTTTTGGAGCAGATGGAGGACTCGGGGATAGATTGTTCACTATGGCATCTGGATTAAGATTAGCTAAATTATTGGGAAGAAAACCAATTTTTTGGTGGGCGAAAACCAACTTTTGCAAGGCTAAATTTGAAGAGCTTTTCGAGCCATTCAATAATTTAGAGGTATTAGACTATAATATAGATAAAATCTTATTTTCGAATACAGAGTTGTATATTCATAAGAAGAATCTTAAAAAAAATAATTTGGGGAATTTACCGATTCCTTATTATATAAAACCAAGCCCCCATCTAAAACAGATTTTTATTCATAATCTAATATGTTATCTCTCTAAGGAAAAAAAATTTTTTAAGAATGAAAACTTCAAAAGAAAAGTAGATGAAGAGATAAAAAACTACTTAAGAAAACTAAAGCCAATAAAAGAATTAAGAAAAAAAATTGAGAATTTCGCAAAAACTTATTTTGATGAAAATACAGTTAGTATTCATCTCAGAAGAACAGATTTACCAATCTGGTTATTGGGAACATTGCCAACAGATAAAGAAATCATAAAAATGTTAAAAGAATATCTTCAAAAAAATCCAAGAACAAAATTTTTCCTTGCAACAGACTCCAAAGAAACAGAGTATGAATTAAAAAAAGAATTGAAAAATAAGATAATAACCTATCCCAAAAAAAATTGGGTCAAAAAAAAAGATAAAAACAAATCATGGAGAAAGAATATTTACAGATCAAAAAATTCTGTAAAAGATTCTGTAATTGAATTATTTCTTTTATCTAAAAATAGGATATTTCTGAAATTTAATAAACATGCAGGTTATTTTAACAGATTACCTCCAATTTTAAATCCAAATCAAAAAGTAATCATCTTAAAAAGCAAAGAGGGTTTATTAAAAAAATTAAATTCAATTTTTAAGAAATGTCTTTGGGTATTCGATTCTTGGATCGGGCTAGCAGGAATTTTTTTAAAAGATAATTTCCCAAAATTATATTTTAAATTAAAGAACAGAGGAATAAAATGAAAAATAAGAAAAACTTGCTTGTAACACTTGCAGACAAAAATTATGTTGAGCAGGCAAAACAATTGTTCTCTAGTGTTTATTGGAACGCTGGCTGGAAAGGAGATTATATGTTACTTGCTTATGAAATTCCTGAAGAAAAATTGAGATGGTTTAGAAACAAAGGAATTTTAGTTAAGAAATGTAAACCAATAGTTAAAAATATATCACCAAAGTCAGTCATATTATGTAAGTTCTATCTGTTTGCGCCAGCCTTTAAAAAATGGAATAACATTGTTTATTTAGATACAGATATAATTGTAAGAGCTTCTTTAGATAATCTTACAAAAGTAAAAGGATTTGCAGCAGTTTTAGATGACTTTATTGTGTGGAGATTGATTAATCAGTTAAAATCTCCAAGCAAAATAGGGAGTGGTAAGATAAAAGAACTCAAAAGAAGATATAATCTTTTTACTCATGCTTTTAATGCAGGATTCTTTGTTTTTAATGAAAAGATAATAAACAAATCAACTTTCCCCTATTTAAAGGAATTACTCAAAAAATTTAAGGGGGTGAATAGCGCAGGTGCAGAGGATCAGTTAGTTCTTAATTTGTTTTTTTATAAAAGATGGGAAGAACTTCCAATTGTTTATAATTTGGACATGAGGGATTTTAAATTTATTAATCCAAAAGAAATAAAAGCCATGATTCTACATTTTCCAGGAAATTATAAACCATGGTTCCTTAAAAATCCTTTTTCTAAAGAGTGGAGATATAATCTTGAAAGAGCAAATAAGATTGACTTAGAAAATATTCCTTGTGCTCACAAGTTTAAACAACTAGAAATCAAATCTTATTCTAGATATTTAAAAAAGAGATTTTTTTCAAATTTTCAGAACTTGAAAAATTTTATGGATTATCAAATTGGATTGATTGGGTTGTTTTTATATGATAATTTCCCACAATCATATTTTAAATTAAAAAAATTAAAGGAAAAATGAAACCTAAAGTTTCAGTAATAATTCCAGTATATAATGCAGAAAAAACATTAAAACAATGTCTAAACTCTGTTTTAAATCAGATATATAAGAATTATGAGATAATTGTTGTTGATAATAATTCTACAGATAAAACTAAACAAATAATTAAACAGTTTCAGAAAAAAAGCAAAGGTAAGAACAGTAAACTAAGGTATTTGTTTGATCCGGTAAGGGGGATTGGTGCTGCAAGAAATACTGGGGAGAAAAAAGCTAAGGGAGAGATCATTTTAATGGCCGATAGCGATTGCATTGTTCCTAAAAATTGGGTTGTGGAGATGGTTGAAGCTATCAAAGGATACGATGCTGTCCAAGGTTTTCAAGAGGCTGTTTTGGATAATTACTGGAGCAATTGCAAACAAATTGCTTCTGAAAAAAAGTACCAAAACGAAGATATGAAAAATCCAATTGGAAAAATTGATACTAAGAATTTTGGGATAAAAAAAGACATCTTGAATAAAATAGGCTACACTTCTAGAAAATATTTTAGCGGGAATGATACGGACCTTTCAATAAAACTTGCAAAAAATAAATGTAAGGTGGGATTTATGAAGAATATAAGGGTTAAACATTTTCACACTGATTCATTAAATAAGGTTTTTAAAAGAAAGATTCGTTGGGGAAAATGGACAGCTACAATTACCAAAGATTATATTGGTTTTCTTAAAAAAACAGACTTTTTAAAAGATACTTGTCAGACTCCTTGGAGTTTTTTTAAGTTTTTTCCTGGATTAATTGGAACATTTGTAAAAAAAGGTCCTAGGTACACTTATTATGATTTTGTCGTAGGAATTTCCTGGAGAATTGGTTTGTTGAAAGGATGGTTAGAAAAATGAAAATAGGATATGTACTAAAATTTTTTCCAAAATTATCTGAAACATTTATATTAAATGAAATAATTGAATTAACAGAGAAGGGGCACGAGATAACAATCTTTTCTATAAATCACCCGCAGGAAAGCATTATGCATCCAGAAATCAGATTACTTAATTTGCTTGATAATGTAGTTTATCTTCCTAACCAAAAATTTTCAGCTAAGCTAAGATTTAGATTAAAGGTTTTGGGATTTTCTGGTTGGAAATATCCTTCAGAAAACCTAAAAGAGAGATTTTTAGCTATTGCATCTGCAAAGTATTTCTCAGATATTGCAAAAGAACTAAAATTAGATATTCTCCATGCTCATTTTAATGGCATAGCCCCACAAGTAGCTATGCTCATGTCTAAAAAATTATCCCTTCCTTTTACCTTTACTGTTCATGCTTTTGATATTTTTATAAATCCAAATATGAAAGCATTAAAAAGAAGAATAAATAATTCGTTACAAACAATAGCTATCTCTAAACTCAATAAAAATTATTTAGAAAATTTAACTGACATTAGAAAAAAAATAAAAGTAATTCATGCATGTCCAAATTTAGATAGAATAAATAAAACTAAAAAGAACAAAAAAAGTAGTAAAGGAAAATTTAATTTAATTAGTGTTGCTCGGTTAGTAGAGAAAAAAGGGATAAAATACGCTATTCTAGCTTTAAAAGAACTTATCCCAAAATATAATCTAAATTACCTTATAATTGGGAAGGGCCCCTTAAAAAAGGAACTTGCTGCATTAATCAGAAAATTAAAATTAGAAAAAAATATCAAGCTAATCGAAGCTTTAACAAATAGAGAACTATTAGAAAAAATAAAAGAATCTGATGTATTCCTTTTGCCATGCATAAAGGCCAAAAATAAAGATGTAGATGGGATTCCTGTAGCTTTAATGGAAGCTATGGCTCTTGAAAAACCAATAGTTTCTACAATAATTTCTGGAATCCCAGAACTTGTGGAGAACAAAAAAAATGGTTTTTTAGTTGAACCAAAAAATATAAAACAATTAACAACAACAATAAAAAATTTATTAGAAGATAAGAAGTTAAGAATGAAAATTGGTAAAAATGCAAAAAAGAAAATTGAAAAAGAATTCAATATTCATAAAGAAGTTAATAAATTATTGAAGATTTGGGGAAAAAATGAAAATTGACAATTATAAACCAAAAAATTATTGGGAAAGAAGATTACAAACACATCCTAATCTAAAAGGAGTTGGACATCTAGGATTCAATGAAACTTATAACAAATATATTTATTTATTAAAGACATTTACTTTGGAGAGAATTTTAGATAAATATTCGATAAAAATTAAAGATAAATCTATTTTAGATGTTGGTTGTGGCATAGGGTTTTTTATAGATTACTATAGTAAAAAATGCACAAAAGATATTGTAGGTATTGACCTTGCAAATGTAAGTGTTTCTATGCTTAAAGAGAGATATCCCTCCCGCCATTTTCAAGTTGGAGATATTAGTAATCCAAATATCCGCCTTAAGAAAACTTTCGATTTGATCAATGTTTTTGATGTTCTTTATCATATAACCAATGACAATAAATTTGAAAATTCTATAAGAAATATTTCGAGATTATGTAATAAAAAAGGTTATGTGTTAATAACTGATATTTTTTGGAAGAATAATCTTGTTACTGCAAAACATGTTAAATTTAGAAGTTTAAAAAAATATAAAGAAGTGCTACCAAAAAACAATATAGAGATATTAGGTATTTTTCCAGTATATTATCTGTTAAATAGAACTTTTCATTTGCCTGTTCTTTTATTAAATAAATTAGGACCAATTTTTTATTTCGTTGATAAGAATCTACAAAAGACGAAAATGCTAAATGGTAAAAATATAAAGTTGTTAATTGGTAGAAAAAAATGAGGCCCGGTACCTTGTTAAGATATTACGTATTTAAGAATCAATTGGAGAAACTAATTAGAAACAGAGACATTGTCCTAGATATTGGTGGATATGATGGTTTTATTTTGTCAAAAATAAAAGAAAAAAAAGATTTTACCGCCATTATTTTGGACTTGGATAAAGAAGGGTTAAAAATTGCAAAAAAGAGAGGGTTAAAAACAATTTTGGGTTCTGGAATTAAAATTCCCTTAAGGAAAAAATCTGTTGATGTTTTATTGTTATTAGATGTAATAGAGCACACAAAAAGAGATGATTTAATTATCAAAGAAACGAAAAGAGTTCTAAGGAAGAATGGAATCTTAATTTTAACAACTCCAATTAAAAATAAAAAATTAGTTCCTTTTATAAATATAAAGGATATGAAAAAATTACATAAATCCTGGGGTCATGTAAGAGGAGGGTATACTCATAAGAAACTCAAAGATTTGTTCAACGATTTTGAAATTTTAAAATCAACGACCTATTTTAATCTATTAAGTAGATATTTTTATTTTTTCTTATTTTATCTCAACTTTCCACTTTCCTATAAATCAAAAATATTTATTTATAGCATTATGATAAAAACCGAAAAAATCATTAAATTTGGTGGAATGGAGCATCTTATAATTTGTAAAAATAATTTATGATGGGGAAAGTTAATAAGCCCTAATAAACAGATATAGTAAAAATGAAAAAATATGATTTTGTAGTCAACTGGAATCTTAATAGGTTTTGTAATTTCAGGTGTAAATATTGTTACAATCCACTAGTTGAAAGGAAAGATCCCTCAAAACGAGGGGATAAAGATATTAATAAAATAGTATCTGCATTTAACAAAACAAAAAAAA
>CAZQLD010000006.1:4725-12961 GCA_964594115.1 Candidatus Woesearchaeota archaeon | reverse complement strand
CGAGGGGATAAAGATATTAATAAAATAGTATCTGCATTTAACAAAACAAAAAAAACATGGCTAATTTGCATGTCAGGAGGAGAACCTTTTCTGCATCCAAATTTTGTAGAGCTATGTAAAAGACTAACAAAAAAACATCATATAAGCATAAATACAAATCTTTCTTTGGATATTGATGAATTTTGTAAAAAGATAAATCCCAAAAAAGTTGAATTTATTCATTGTGCTCTCCACTTGGACCAAAGAAAAAAACTAAGATTACTAGAGAGATTTATCGAAAAAGTTAAGAAATTGAAGAAAAATAATTTCGACGTATATATCACACAAGTAATGACACCAGAACTAACAAAAAATTTTGGGAAAACCTTTAATTTTTTTCTCAAAAAAGGATTAATTATAAAACCAAAAATTCTAAGAGGAAATTATAAAATGAAAGAATACCCCCCTGGGTATACAAAAAAACAAAAGAGAATATTAAATCTCTATTTAAATAAACTTGAAAAATTAGGCAAGGGAAGTAGAATAAAAAAAGGGAAAATTGACCCTACTTATTTAGATAAAAAACTTGCATTCGACCATATTTCATGGAAGGGAAAAACATGTTTAATTGGAAAATCTTGTTTTTTCATGGAACAAGATGGCTCTGTTTATGGATGCCTAGATGAAAAATTTTATTTAGGGAATCTTTATCAAGGCACTTTTAAACCTTTAAAAAAACCAATAAAATGCAGTTCAAAAATATGCACGTGCCCTTTTTTTGGTTACCTATGCGCTGAAGGTGAACCTAGGAGGGTTTATAAAAAAACAAAATTTTTAAAATCGTTAAGAGATTTTTTAGGGGGATATTATGATTATTTGAAAAGAAAAATTTAGTAACTATCTTTTATACTCTTTAACAACCTCCCTTGTCTTCCCTTCTCTAACAATCTTTCCTTTATCCAACCAAATAACCTTATCACAATATTTTTCAATCATATTTAGTTCATGACTAACTAATAAAACTACTGTTCCTTTTTTAACGAGGTTTTTTATCTTTTCTGCACTTTTAATTTTAAATTTCTTATCCCCAACTTCAAAAACCTCATCCAACAATAAAATTTCTGGATTACAATGAATTGCTATTGAAAATACAAGTCTTTGTTTCATTCCTTCTGAAAACTGATATATTTTTGTGTTAACAAAATTTTCAAGTTCTGCAAATTCAACAATTGAATTAAACTTTTGTTTAATTTCTTTTTTAGATAACCCAAAAAAAGAGCTAGTTAAAAAGATATGATCTTTCATTGTTAATCTATGTTGAAGCCCTGCCCGAAGGTTAATCACAGAGATTATTTTCCCATTAATACTCACCTTCCCTTTATCTTCCTTATAAATTCCAGCAATAACTCTTAACAAAGTACTTTTTCCAGAACCATTTTCACCAATAATACCAACTATTTCCCCTTTTTCTGCTTTAAATGAAACATCTTTTAATGCCCAAATGGTTTTTTTAGACTCTTTACCTAAAAGAAACGAAATAAATCTAGCTAAAGCACTCTGATGCTTTTTAAAACCTCTTTTAAATTTTTTTGATACATTATCAACAATTATCATTTCCATTTTTAAACCATCTCAGCAAATTTAATTTTTAATTTATTAAAAATTAATAATCCTATTAATAAGAATAACAGGCTGTATGTAATCATTCCAAGCAACATCCATAATTCTGGAATTCTTGTATAGATTATAATTTCTCTTGCAATTGTAATAAAATAATACAAAGGATTTAACAAATTAACATAAAATAATCTTGTCTGACCTCCAATAGCATAAAAAATAGGTGTGCCAAGCCAGATTAATCTAGAAACAAAAAACCAGATATTTTCTAAGTCTACAAAATAAACAGTTAAAGATGCAAAAATAAGACAAACTCCAAATACAAAAAAACAAAAAACAATTATTATTACTGGATAAAAAATTAAACCAATTAAAGAACCTCCAAAAATTAAAATAAATACAATAAATAAAATTATTTCAAATAAATGTGAAAAAAAAGTTTTTAAAATAATCCCCCCGATAAGAGATTCTCTTGGAAAATTTATTGATTTTATGATCCATTGATAGTCTCTCATAATTACTTTAGTAGATTCTGTTGTTGCTTGTTGAAAAAAATTAAAAATAATTATTCCTAATAATAAATATAATGGATAAACAGGGATATTCCCTCCAAGACGGTCTGAAAAAACCAGCAAAAGAAGAATAAATAAAAGCAAGGGATTTAGCAAATACCAAAAAATACCCAAATAACTTCCCTCATTTCTCAGTTTAAATCCTGCTTTTGCTAATGAAATACCTAAACCAAATATATCCCTTATTCTCTTCCTGTTTTCTCTCATTTAACTAAGAAAAAATCTAAAATATATAAACTTTGTTGGGTTATAATAGGTGTTTAAGAAACCCTCTTTGGAATTTTTATTATACTCTTGTTGGATTTTAATTCTTGTGCAACCTTCTTAATTATTATGCAGATCAAATGTTTTTGTGCAAGGCTTGGATTGTAATTTTTGAGTATATACCTAATTAATTAAATTTATTTTTCTAAACATATCTAAAACCTTCAACCTCAAACTAAAAAATTCTGTTTCAGGCTCCCAGACAGATAATCTCGGGCCAATAACTTCTATTCCAGAGCTTGTATAAGCAACAGGATAAATCTCTATTCTTATTATATTTTTTATTTTTCCTGATAAATTAAATGCATATGTCTCATCTTCTAAAGGTCCAGGAATGTCAGAAAAGGGTATTCTTTCTTCATAAGAGCTTGTTTCACTGTAAAAAATAACTTTTAGATGGTCATATGGCTCTTTTGGACCATAAATCTCTATAGTCACATTTCTGTATTTTGTGACATTTAATTCTTTTGTCTTAGTGGTAGTTACTTCTCTTGTCTTGGTAATATTTACTTCTCTTGTCTTAGTAACATTTTTCTCTTCTATTATTGTAATGTTTTTCTGTAGCTCTTCAAAAGTTTCTGCTAATTCAGACACGTCTGAAAAATAATAAGAACCATTACCTGCATTTGCCATTTTCTGTAAGGTAGATTCATCTGCATCATGACCAAAACCTATTGTATAAACTGTGATATCATAAATTTCATAAGCTTCTTTAGCTGATTGAATAGCATCTTTTTCTGCTTTTGTGGTGTTATCCTGATACAGTTTATGGGGATTACATTCATAATTTGCATTGCCATCACTCATAACCACCATTATTTTAGCTTTAGCAGAGTTTTTTAAATAATCAGTTGCCCTATTTACTCCACAACAAATACATGTCCAGCCAGAAGAAGCAATCAAATTATATAATGTATTTTCTAAAGAAGCAAGATCATCAGAAATTGGGTGGCAAGCATCTTCGACAATATCACTGTCATAACTAACTAAACCCATCCTGTTTCCTGTTGCATTTAAAACACTTTTTATAAATGGCCTTAAAGCACCTCTTAACTCTTTTATCTTGTTTCCAATCATACTGCCAGATATATCATTAACAGAAACTAAGTCATATGTTATGTTTTGAGTTATGGTATACTCTTCAATTATAGTCTCATTCCACTCTTCAATTATAGTCTCATTCCACTCTTCAATTATAGTCTCATTATACTCCTCAACTATTACAATAGTACGATTAAGCTGGCTTTGATTTATTCCTTCTAGAATCTGCCTTCCAGAGCCTTTTCCAAGTGTTATTGTCACAATAGAAGGGTCTGCCATGTCTCCTTCAACTTCATCAATATCCATAGTTTCATCTGCTAATTTTCTTCTTAATTCGAAAGTCTCTCCTTCTTCTTTTGTATATCGTACTACAATATTCCAGACAATAACAATTATAATAAAAGCTATGAGTATTAAAAGAATTACTGCAATTACATTCGACACCCCTTTTTTCCTCATTTTCCTAGTATTATTTATTCTTTTCTGGTTATAAATTTATTGGTTTTAAGCTTACTTATTTTAAAATAAATTTATCAACTTGTTTTTTTGCTTTTTGTTTCTCTTGCTGATGTTTTTTTAGGAAGTTAGTTATTTTTTCAATCAAAATTTCCTTAAGCTCAGAAGTAAGAAGCTCTCCTGATTTATAAGCACTATAAATTTGCTGCAATTTTTCATCATCTGGTTCAAAAAACATTTTTAGGTATTGAAAAGAAACATCTATATCTGGGTTTCCTCCTTTTTTCCGATGCTCAGCTATAGTAGCCTGCCCTCCTGAAAAAGCATATTTTTTAATTTTGTTTTCTACCTCTTTTTCTGAGTCTGTTGGAGACACATAAGAAAGAGGGTCAGAGGCAGACATTTTTCCGCCTTTTAATCCTGGAGCAAAGATATTGTAAGTAGAACTTAGCTGAGTGAATTTAGGATTTTTAATTCTTTTTGAAATATCTCTTGCTAATCTTAAATGAGGATCTTGATCTATCCCAACAGGCACTAATACCGGACAAGTGCCTTCAAATTCTGGCAACTGGGGGTGCAACATATCTGACCCCTGAAGGAGTGAGGATAGCATTTTTCCAGGAGTTATCTCTCCATAAACTGCCTTAAATTCATTGAATGTAACATACCTCGCTAATAGATTTTGCAGCCTGTAAAATGCATTTGCTTTTTTTGCATCTTTTGATCTCTGACTTTGAAAATAAATTTCACAATTCTTTTCTTTGAGACCTAAAGCAAGGTAATTACTTACATATTCTTCTATTGCTATTTTTCTGCCTTCTTCTAAGCTCTGGCCTCTAGTATTGTAAGCTTCTAAATCTGCTACTGCAATATAAAGCTTTGCCCCTATAGATTGCCAAAAAACTAGTTGTTTTATAACAGTCATATGCCCAATATGGAATTTTCCTGTAGGCATAAGCCCAGTCATTACTACAAATTTCTTCTTGTTTTTAGCAGCTTCTAGGATTTTTTGTATATCTCGATGAGCAAAAACAATTTTCCTTCTGAACAAAATTTCTTTATTAAAAACATCTGGAAGCTCTTTCAAAGGAGATATCCCAAACTCTTCCATTAGTTTTCTATAGTCAACATCTCCTTTAACTTCCCAAGGATTAACAACTCCTTTTTTCATAAGAATTAAAAAGAAAAAGAGTTTATAAAAGTTGCTTAATTTTCTTATTATTCATTGCTTTCTTTTGGCTGTTGCACTTTTATTTCAACACCCAACTCTTTAAGCCTTCCGAGATGTGCCTGCATTATTGCTTCAACATTTGCAATCATTTTTATAAGTTCGTTTCTTTCTGCTACTAGTGTATTAAGAGAGCCCTTATGTATTCCAATTTCTTCTTCTTTTGAAATTTCTAAAGCTTTAGGTTCCTTGTCTTTTTTATCAGTTAAAGAGCTCAAAGCTTTTTCCAAATCTTCTTTACTATCTTTCATTTTCATAGAATATCCGGCTGTTTAGGGGTATTTAAATGTTTTTAAAAATACCTATAAGATGTTAGAATAACAATAATATTTAAATATACCCTCTTCTTCTTTTTTTAATAAAATGAGGGTTCAATTAATTTTATTTTTAATCTTAGTATTTGTAGTTCCAATAGTTTCTGCAGAAACCTGGTTTATAACTCAGCCAGGATCCTTGTACAGTATAGGGGATGACTTAAAAATCTCTATTTCTGTATCTGAATCAGGGGCACAATTAGAAGCAGAACTTGTTTGTGGTAATGACAGTAAGATGATTTTTTTAAAGCATCTGGAAAACGAAACTGAAGTAGATATCTTGCAGCCATTAACACCGGATTTTCTTGGTGAGATAAAAGGCAGATGCAAAACTATTTTAAAATACGGCTCAGATAAAGCAGAAAGTTCAGATTTCACAATTTCTGACAAGATTTTTTTAGAAGTTAAAACAGAAAACCAGAACTATAATCCAGAAGAACAGGTTAATATTAAAGGTAAGGCTGAGAAGGCAAATACTCAGCTTTTAGATGGTTTTTTCGAAATTTCTTTTGAAGAAATAAATTTCACTTCAACAGGAATTATAAAAAGCGGAAAATTTGAGACCAACATCACTATTCCTGAAGATATTGCTGCGGGGATTTATTTAATCAATGTGACAGCTTACGAAGAAAAGACAACCAATATTGGAAGAACAAGATTAAGTATAAGGGTAAAACAAATGCCTAAAAAAATTGATGTGGCAGTAGATTCTCAGAATCTTAAACCAGGAAATCCTTTGAATTTCAAGGTGGTGATGTATGATCAATCTGGAAAACTTATAAGTGGAGATGCTTCTTTTTTGATAGAGAATTCTGAAGGATATTCTTTTATGAAATCTCTAACTACAATAGATAAAGCAGAGAGTTTTCCCACTGAAAAAAATCTTTCTTTTGGATACTATAAGATAAAAGCATATTCCTTTGGACTTTACGGTGAAAGAGAATTTTATGTGGAAGAAAACGAAGAAGCAGAATTTAAGATTATCAACGGAACCTTGCGTATAAAAAATGTAGGGAATGTAGACTATAATAAAGCTGTTCAGATAAAAATCGCTGATATAGTTGAGATAATAAATGACCCCCTTGCTCCTGGTCAAGAGAAACAATACGAGATTATTGCCCCTGATGGTAAATACGATATTGCTGTAACAGATGGGGCTAATTCTTTGTCTGGTGAAGGCCTTGCACTAACTGGAAATGCTGTGGCTGTAAAAGAAATAGGAAAAAGTTTTCTTGCGAGAAACAAGATTTTAGCCTGGGTATTTATTATCCTTGTTATGGGAATGTTTATTTTTGTAACTTCAAGAAAAGCATTAAAAAGAAAATTTGTTTTATCTGACAGGCCTCATGGTGAAGCTAAAGGAATAAAAGGAAAAGGAGTGATTAAAGTTGGAGATAAAACAGCCACTTTAGTAAAAGATCCAAAAGAAGCTGAGCATAGTCTTGTTATAAAAGGGCAAAGGCATGACACAGCTTTGATATGCTTAAAAATTAAAAATGAGATTAGTGGAGCAGCTAAAGAGAAATTAGAAAAAGCTCTAGAAAAAGTCCATTATAATAAAGCAGTTATTTATAGAACAGGGGAATATGTTATTCCGATTTTTTCTCCTTTAGTAACAAGAACATTTAAAAATCATGTTCGGGCTGTTAAGACTGCACTTGAGATTGCACAGTCATTGAACGAACATAATCGCAGATTTCAGGATAAAATTAATTTTGGAATCAGTGTGCATTCTGGAAATCTAGTAAATAAAATGCAGGATAACAAGTTATTATTCACAAGTTTAGGGAATACAATGACAACAGCTAAGAAAATAGCAGATCTTTCTCAGAAAGAAGTATTATTAAGCAAGGATATTCACGAAAAAACACTAGTTGATATAAAAACAGATAAGATAAACATTGAGGGTCTAGACCTTTTTAAGATTAAAAGAGTTGCAGATACAGGAAGAAATAAGGTTTTTATTCAGGATTTTCTAAAAAAGATGTCAGAAGAAGGAAAAAAGAAATAATTCAAATCTTAGGGTTAAAAATTAAAAACCACTTTTCTGTTAAAAATATTTATATAGGCTAAAATACAGATTATCTTATGAAAAAGGAAAAAGAGACAGAAAAAAAACTCCTTATTTTTGATTTCGACGGAACTATTGCAGATACAAAAGAACTTTATTATAAAATTATTTATAATGAATTGAAAGTTTTCGGATACTCTTACAGGAAAGTAGACAAGGTTATTGATTTTGGACTGAGTTTAAAAAGAACTTTAAAGAAGTTTGGATTCTCTTTTTTAACAACCTGGTCTCTTCACAGAAAAATCATGAGAAATGTAGAAAAAGATTTGAACAAAATCAAAAAGTGCAAGGATGTTGATTCAATAAAAGAAATTAAAGAAAAGAAAATACTTGTTAGCAATTCTCTGAAAGAATTTATTATTCCAATTATTAAACATTTTAAATTAAAAAAATATTTTAAAGAGATTTATGGAGCAGAAGATTTTCCAGATAAAGAAGAATTTCTCAAAAAATACATGAAAGACAGGCAATTAAAAAAATCAAACTGTTATTATATTGGAGACAGGGTTGCTGATGTTAAAACAGCCAAAAAAGTTGGTTGTAAAGGAGTCAGTATCCTAGGAAAATGCGCATGGGATAGTCAAAAAGAGCTGATTGAAGAAAGTCCTGATTTTCTTGTCTCAAGCTTAAAAGATATAAAAAAGATTATTTGATTATTTAAGTGAAAAATCTATTTATCCGGACAGGGTTCTTT
>CAZQLD010000006.1:0-4625 GCA_964594115.1 Candidatus Woesearchaeota archaeon | reverse complement strand
TATTTATCCGGACAGGGTTCTTTGTAATTATCAACAATCATTAAAAAATCTGAAACATCAACTACTGTATCTCCGTTTAAATCAGCGCCACTACAACATCCATTTTCTGCATTACAGTTTTTAGATTCATGTTTATTAATTACTTTTATAATGTCAGATATATCTCTGTATCCATCACCATTTGTATCCCCAGGACATTCGGGATGTATCGGACACTTTTTTTCTGGATTACAAGCAGGGCCAAACTGGCGGGTAATTTGCGTACCATCTGGATTTACTACTATATCTAACATTACAAGATACCCACTCCACTGCTTACCTTCCCCTAATCCTAAAGACACAGGAGAACACTGATAACATTTTGATGAAATACACCCATAATATGTATCAGTTCGTGATATATCAAAGGGAATATCACAATATCTTATATAAAAACCTCCTGTACTTTTAGTTGTAATACGAATATTATATACTGGGACTTGTATTCCAGTACAAGGAGGGCAAATGCCCATATTTCGTTGTTCGCCCTTTACAATATATCTTGATCTGATTTCTTCTTCATCAAATTTACAAACATTTTCCTCTACATCTCTGGGGATATCATATTCATCTTTCTCACAATGACAACCAGATTGCCACGTATAATAGAAATTCAGAGCATACTGGGAACTCAAATCACAATCATCTAAGTTCTCTACACAAGTAGTTCTAGGACCATAAGGCTGGCCTTTTTCCAAACAATCAAAACATTCTCCAGGAATATTGCCACTAAATAAAATAATCCCGAATATTACAATTAAAAAAATACAAAATTTTCTTTTTCCGCTTGTTTGTTTTCTATCTTTCATCTTATGAAGTTACAAGATCCTCACACTGGCCAATATTTTTTATTTCTTCCCCATAAGTGATATCTGCATAAATAATCTCGTTAAAATAAGCTTCCCAGCCTCCACTAAAACCTAGTTCACTATCCTGGTTTTTCTTATGAACTTGATAACTAAGAGTACTATCTTCAATGGAAGAGCCAAACACACTTGAAAAAAACCAGTACATAGTATTTCCTCTAGATTTATCAGCTGAATCTCCGGTTATTTCTAAATCATCTGAAACAGACTCTGTTATTACAGCAAGTTCTATATTAGAGTTTAAAGTATTGACATTTATCTTAAGGTTCACATCACAATATGTAAAATCCTTTGGAATGCAATAAGCTGGGCTACTACCTATACTAACATTTGAAACATTAGTAGAAGGAATAGTAATATTGGATACATTAGATTGTGGAGGCAAGTAATCTGGGCTTGAACTTAGTCCACATTTTCCATTAACACATTCATATGAATAACTGCAACTTCCACAACTTCCTCCGCAGCCATCACCTCCACAATTCTTACCTTGGCAATCTGGCTGGCATTGAACACAAATTCCTGAGCTGCATGAACCACCAGAACACAGTTCTCCATCTTGTTTTTTAATATCTTTTGGGCAGCTTCCCTGATTACAATACTCTGCTTGATCACACTCACCTGAAGCAGGCCTGCAAACATCTGTAGAGCTATTTAATGATATTTGGCACTTTCCCTGAATACAGACACCATTAGAGCAAATACCTGTTAGTGAACTGCAATCGCTATCTCTAGTACATTCGGGAATTATCTCGCAAACTCCCTGAACACACTGCTCTCCATATCCGCAACTTCCACAACTTCCTCCGCAGCCATCACCTCCACAATTCTTACCTTGGCAATCTGGCTGGCATTGAACACAAATTCCTGAGCTGCATGAACCACCAGAACACAGTTCTCCATCTTGTTTTTTAATATCTTTTGGGCAGCTTCCCTGATTACAATACTCTGCTTGATCACACTCACCTGAAGCAGGCCTGCAAACATCTGTAGAGCTATTTAATGATATTTGGCACTTTCCCTGAATACAGACACCATTAGAGCAAATACCTGTTAGTGAACTGCAATCGCTATCTCTAGTACATTCGGGAATTATCTCGCAAACTCCCTGAACACACTGCTCTCCATATCCGCAACTTCCACAATTTACTATCCATCCACAAACATTCCAAAATCCACATTCATACCCTAAACTATTACAAGTATCTTGGCAATATTTGCACTCCCCATCCTCACATTCATATGGGCACTGATAATCCTTAAACATTAAAACATTCTGGAGGCAATAATATTCTCTAACTCTATCTGTATAAAATCTCTCCAGTAAACAATAATCTACTTTAACATAAGAAGAACCATTAGCATGTTGTCCAGTAGTGATTCCTTTATTATAATAATCTATTCCCTTATCAGTTTCTTCACAATAATTTGCAGAACCATAATTAGGAGAACCAAATACACCCAAACTTTTCAAAGAAACCATTTCTCCCTTTTCACCATAACAAGTAATCTCTCTGTCAATCTCTATTATATTCCCTCCTGTAACCATCTCATATTCAGGAGCAAATCTTTCTTCTTCCACAGCAGCCATTTCTTTTTCACTCTCTTCTAACTTTGTTTCTTCTGTTATTTCTTCTTGTATAGAATTCACTGTAAATCCAGCCTTAATCCCTGTTTTATCAAAAGGATTTATATTCTTGAGTGCAATAGAGAAATCATAATAATTATCTCCTGTTAATTCAAATTTTCTTAAATCTCCAATACTAAGAGTTGCTTCTTGGAGTTCACTTGCTATATTTATTTTTGCTATCTGGGTTTTTAAGCTTACAATTTCAATCTGATGTGTTTGATTCTCAATTATAAATTTAACTCTGTCTCCTTTAGCCAACTCTCCAGTATAGCCTGCAGAAAGCTGTTCTGTTGTCAGAGTATAGGTTCCTATAAGTTCTTTATCTTTGTCTGGAAAAAAAGCTTTGCGAAAATCTTCAGATGCTTTGTCAATATTAGACGCAAGGATTATTGCTGCAACAGCTGCAAGAATAACTAAAATAATTATTAAAAGATGCGAAACAGCTCTTTTATCCTCTTTTTTCATAATATCAGAGATTTTTACAGTTAATAAATTTTATTGAAATATGCTTGTTATTCTCTCTCCTACATCTTTGAAAAAGCCAGTTATTCTCGCCCAGAAACTCAATGATGGCAGGGAACCACAAGGAGTACACTGCCCTCCGCAGACATAAGCTTGTGAGCCTGCTGAAGGGTCACAATAATTATTTATAAATGTCTGATCTGATGAACAATCAACATCTTCCCCTATATTTGAACAAAAGTCATTTCCAGTTATGCTGTTACCTGAAGAACTAGTTGTTTGAAGTCCATGCTGAGAATTATAATTTGCAGTATTTCCTGTTAGGGTGTTACTGTTTGCACCTTGATAAAGCTGTATACCGGCAAAGGCATTATTATTTGCTGTATTGTCTGTTATATAATTGTTAGTTGAACTGTAGGCAATATAAATTCCTAAAAATCCATTAGAGCTTGCAATATTGTTAGATATAGTATTGTCAGATCCTGTAAGTTGGATTCCTGCAGCTCCATTATTATTTGCTGTATTACCAATGAATTGAGAGTTGTCTGAGTTAAAAGCATTAATACCCACCCCAACATTGTTAGTTATAGTGTTACTGGATATCTCATTTGAACTTGACTGGGAAGTTATTATTCCGTCCTGATTATTATCTATAGTGTTTCCAATTAAATTACAGCCATTACTCAAATAAACATAAATTCCTCTTTCAGAATTATCAGTTATAGTGTTGCTTATAATATCATTATTATCTGAATTTTGGTAAACGTAAAATGCTCTGTTGCCTGAAGTAACTTGATTATTTCTAAATAAATTATTTGAAGCTCCAACCAAGGTTATTCCTTCAGGATCATTACCAGAAAAAGTGTTATATTCTATTGTATTTCCTGATGCAGGGGAACCTAAATGCAGTGCAACATCATTATTAACTATATTATTATTTCTAATTAAGTTGCCATCAGAATAAATACCAAGTCCGTTCATGTTATTATCAAATTGATTATTTGATATTTCATTATTTTGTTGTTCTAACTGAACCCCGTTAATTCCAAGAGGCCTAGTTCTAATTCCATACCAATTACCATTATAAAAGTCATTATTTTGAATTGTGCTATATCCTACTGCTCCTAAAAATACTCCTGCTCCAGTCGTTCCTGTTGATGTAGGCGGTCTTTGGTTATTAATAAAGTCATTATCTTCAATAGTGACTCCTAGAGAATTATATGCTCCAATTCCATAAGTGTTATCTCTTAAAATACTCTTACTAATAGAAGAATAATCTGCACCATCTAAGTAAATTCCCCAACCATAATCTATTCCATCAATATCACAATTTTCAAGTATTGTATGTGAACCATTTGAGTAAATTCCTGCAATTGCCGCAGAACTAGAAGTTGTTATTGAAAATCCTCTGCAATCTATAGTTACATCATCCACATATATTTTGATGCAGCTTGTATCTAGTGATTGAGAAATATCTTGAGCTAGGAAATGAGTAGAACCTGGAGAACTAATTATAGTACATTGGGTTATTCCTTGGGTACATTGACTTGTATCCCAATCTAAACAAGTATCCAAGCAGCTCAAAGTTCCTCCTGTAAATCCTCCTGGAATTGTTGTACAATCATTTC
>CAZQLD010000005.1:0-66224 GCA_964594115.1 Candidatus Woesearchaeota archaeon | reverse complement strand
ATACTCAGGACTATGGTGGGAATGTTAATTTAACAGAAGAAAGGACAGTTACAATTTTAGCTGATTCAACTGCTCCTGAAATAACTATAGACTCTCCTTCAAATATAACTTATGAGGATTCATCAATTGACTTTAATATTTCAGCTAATGAAGATTTATCTTTTTGTAAGTTTACAATTAATGACTGGGTTACAAATTACACAATGACGCTTAATTCAAGTCTTACAGGAGCTAATTTTACAAACTCAAGCATGGCAGATGGAAGCCATACAGCTAAATTCTGGTGTAATGATACAAGCAATAATATAAATAATACAGAGAAAATTGCATTTACAACAAACACTATTCCTACTGTCACTCTGACTTCACCTGTTCATGGCAATGTAACTACAAACAGAACTCCTGAGTTTAGTTGGACTGGCAGTGATGCTGGAGGAGGTCCAAATCCTTTAGAGTATGAAATTAACTTAACATGCTGGGAAGCAGGAAGTGTGGTCACAGCAGGAAGTGTTTATGTTGCCAAAGAAACTCTGGGAACTTTTACTAGTTACATTCCTTCAAGCTATCTAAAATGTTTAAGTGACAATGGGCAGTATTATAACTGGACTGTAAGGGCCTGGGACGGATTAAATTATTCTGATTGGGCTAATGAAAGAAATATCTCAATACAGTCTCTCCTTACAATAACTCTTCCTGTAGATTTTGTTAATTTTGGAGATATGAATATAACAGATAGTGACAATACATCAGATGGCAGCCCAGCTCCTATGATTTTGAGTAATGAAGGAAATGCAGAATTAAATATCTCTGTTAACTTTACTGATTTGTGGGATAGTCAGTCAAATCCAAGTTCTTATTTCCAGTATAAAATAAGAAATACTAGTGCAGGATGTTTTGTTGATACAGGGACACAAACTACTTGGTCTACTGCCCCTTCAATGACAGCTAGTGCTATAAATAGATTAAATTTCACATCAGATTACCAGACTGGTTGCAGCAACACTTCAGTTGATTTGCATGTTGAAGTGCCGCCAAGTGAGCCTCCTGGAAATAAATCATCTCTTATAACATTTACATCAAGTTTAGGAGAGCCGAAGGTGAGTTAAAATGAACAAACACATAAAAATAATAATGATTCAGGTAATTTTCTTAGTTTTAGTCTTTAGTATTTTATATTTCCTTTATCCAAGAACAAATGTTGAGGTAGAAGGGAATTTAGTTAATTTTAGGTCAGTAAACGCAAATGTTATAATTATTTCAGAGAGTCCTGATTTTTCAAATCCTCGTTATCTGGATTTAGCAGAGGGAAAGAATGCTTCTATCAATCTTAAGCCAGGAGCATATTACTGGAAAGCAGGCAATAATCTAATTCAGGGTTGGAGACGGGCATTTAAGATTGACTCAGAAGTTGGAATGGAAATTAAAAAGGAAGAAAATGAGAGTGAACTTGTCAATATTGGAAATGTTAAAATAAATGTTACTAAAAGCAAGGAAGGTACCATGATTGGATATATTATACTTGAGCCAAATCAATCAGAAGAAATTGAGGATTCAGGAAAATACACTGGGAGGCAAGAATGAAAAAGAAATTGTTAATTATAATATTAGTAAGCTTGTTTGCTATGCTAGTTATCCCTAAGGTAGATGCTCTTGGAGTAACTCCTGGTAGAACTACCTTAGATTATAAGCAAGGATTAGAGCAGGAAGTTGCATTTTCTGTCCTGAATAATGAACATAAGAATATGCAGGTATTGCTTATGGTCCAAGGAGACTTAAATGATTCAGTAACTTTATTTGAAAATATGGTTGAATTTTTGCCAAGCGAAGAATCTAAGCACTTTAAGTATAAAGTTAAATTGCCTGATAGAATCGCAAAAGACCCTGGATTGCATACAGCAGAAATTGTTGTTTTAGAAATTCCAAAAGCTTCTGATGAGGGAACCTATGTTGGTGCAACTGTGGCTGTTGTCTCTCAATTACACATTTATGTTCCTTGCCCTGGAAAATGCATAGATGCTGACTTAAATGTTTTAGATGCAGAACAGAACTCTACTGCCACTTTAATTGTTCCTGTGACTAACAGAGGAAAGTTAGGAATAGGCGAAGCAAGAGCAGTAATTGATATTTATACAAAATTAAATGAAAAAGTAGAAACACTAGAAACAGATTATGCAGCTATTGGAGCAGGAAAAAGAACAGAGCTATCTGCAAAATGGCAGATTAATGTTCCTCCTGGAGGATATCTTGCAAAAGTAACTGTTTTTTATGATGAAGAAAGCAAGTCATTTGAAAAACAGTTTGCAATTGGAAGCCAAATATTAAGCATAGAGAGCATACTAGTTAATAACTTCCAGTTAGGGCAAATTGCAAAGCTTCAGATTCTTGTTGAAAATAAATATAATGAAGAGTTAAAAAGTGTTTTTGCCAACCTGCTTGTTTATAATTATGAAGAGCAGGTAATGGCTGATCTTAAGTCAGCTACTGAAAACATTCCTGCATTAAGCAAGAAAGAATTAATTGCATACTGGGACACAGTTGGAGTAGAAGAAGGAGAATACAATGGAAAACTAATGGTTAGATACGGACAGAAATCAACTGACAGGAACTTAATTTTGAAAGTCAGTGAAGACAGCTTAGATATTACTGGAGTAGGCTATGCTATAAGGCCACAAGGAAGAGAAGGAATTAGTGTGACAACAATTCTACTTGTTTTAGTTATAATATTATTGGTGGTAAATCTTGCGTGGTTTGTATTCTTCAGAAGATTTATGGGAAAGAAAAAACAACCAAAAGCAAGCGGAAGAGTTATTAAAGCCTGATTGAAAAAATCAATCTAAACATAGTAATGAAATTCCAAAACGAAATGTTTATAAAAGGGACTTGCTTCGGTATATTAATAATTAAATTTTAAAAAGAGATGGAAAATGGTGAGTGAAAAAATAATTGTTGTACTTTTAATTGTTGCAGTCTTGCTTTCAGCACTTTCTGTGATTATGACAATTGGTTTGAACATCAGTACTCCGATTAATGTAATTGGAGAATCAAAGACAGTAGACACTGGGTCTGCAAAAATCAGACTTTATGTAGAACCAGCTCTAGTGCCATCAGGTTAAGATGAAAAGCAGTGTTTTAACTATAATAACTGTTGTTGTGGTTTTAGTGACATTGGTTAATTTTTCTTTGACTCTCATGAAGATTTCAGATTTGAGAGATGTTCTTTCTGGACTGGCTTCAGATGCAGGATATGTTAATCTGACAGTTGAATCAGCAGCTAATCTTAATTTTTCTTTTCCAGAAGTGAATTTTGGTTCAGGAAAAGTAGACCTTGGTGTGACAAATTCAACCTTACAAACAGATACTGATGCTTGTACAGATGGTAACTGGACTTTTTCAGGTCAGAAACTTATATTAGATAATATTGGAAACGTGAACCTAAGTGTTAATTTAAGTGCAGGAGCTTCAGCAGCTTCTTTTATAGGTGGAGCAAGTGCAGGCGGCCCATTATATCAGTGGAACATTAGTATGATGCCTGGGGAGACATGGGCTTGCAGGAATGATTCAGAGACATCAACAAGCGGAACAACACAGGGTTTAGACCTTTATGAAGGCACGTCAACAGCTGCAACTGCAATGGTTTGTCATCCTTTGATGTATGTAGCGAATAATAATTCAATAAGAATAGACTTTTATCTTCGTGTACCAGAGGATTCTTTAAAAGGCGCTTTAGTTGATACAATAACTGCAACAGGTGTTGTCAGAACTTAATTTTTTTATTTTTATAGACAGCATCATTTACTTATTCTTTATTTTATTAAAATCTGAATTATTTGTCTTCGTTAAAAAATTAATCTAAACATAGTAATGAAATTCCAAAACGAAATGTTTATAAAAGGGACTTGCTTCGGTATATTAATAATTAAATTTTAAAAAGAGATGGAAAATGGTGAGTGAAAAAATAATTGTTGTACTTTTAATTGTTGCAGTCTTGCTTTCAGCACTTTCTGTGATTATGACAATTGGTTTGAACATCAGTACTCCGATTAATGTAATTGGAGAATCAAAGACAGTAGACACTGGGTCTGCAAAAATCAGACTTTATGTAGAACCAGCTCTAGTGCCATCAGGTTAAGATGAAAAGCAGTGTTTTAACTATAATAACTGTTGTTGTGGTTTTAGTGACATTGGTTAATTTTTCTTTGACTCTCATGAAGATTTCAGATTTGAGAGATGTTCTTTCTGGACTGGCTTCAGATGCAGGATATGTTAATCTGACAGTTGAATCAGCAGCTAATCTTAATTTTTCTTTTCCAGAAGTGAATTTTGGTTCAGGAAAAGTAGACCTTGGTGTGACAAATTCAACCTTACAAACAGATACTGATGCTTGTACAGATGGTAACTGGACTTTTTCAGGTCAGAAACTTATATTAGATAATATTGGAAACGTGAACCTAAGTGTTAATTTAAGTGCAGGAGCTTCAGCAGCTTCTTTTATAGGTGGAGCAAGTGCAGGCGGCCCATTATATCAGTGGAACATTAGTATGATGCCTGGGGAGACATGGGCTTGCAGGAATGATTCAGAGACATCAACAAGCGGAACAACACAGGGTTTAGACCTTTATGAAGGCACGTCAACAGCTGCAACTGCAATGGTTTGTCATCCTTTGATGTATGTAGCGAATAATAATTCAATAAGAATAGACTTTTATCTTCGTGTACCAGAGGATTCTTTAAAAGGCGCTTTAGTTGATACAATAACTGCAACAGGTGTTGTCAAATCTTAATTTTTTATTTTTAAATTTTTCTGCAACACCCCTTATATATAGGGGTTATTGCAATATTTAGTTAAAGGGGACAATACTTCCATAATCTTGCTTATGGAAAAAATAGGTTCTTTAAAGCCAACTTATAGCAATATTCCTAATTTTTTATTTATTAATATCTAAAAATTCTTCGATTAATTATGAATTTTATTGCTTTTTAAAACCTCAAGAGTTTTTAACACAGCAGCACTAGAAAACGTAAGATATAAAAAGCAATTTTCATAAGTTAAACCATGAAAAAAAGAGGGGCGATAATTTTATTTTTTGCAGTCTTTTTTATACTAAACCTAAACTGGGTTTATGCTGTGGGTTTAAGCCCAGCAATAACTAATATAAACTTTAAACCAGGTTTAGTTACATCGATTAAATATACTGTATACGAAGAGAATCCAGAAAGAGAGATTGAAATTTCTGCTACAGGTCCTCTTGCTAAATATGTGGAATTGGATAAAGAGAGTATTATAGGTGCAGGAAGTTTTACAGCAACTATCCGGTTTCCTGATAAAATAGATACTCCTGGAGAAAATATGATATCTATTGGTGTAAAAGAAAAACCCCCAGAAGGAGTAGGGCTAGGAACCTTAACAGCAATAAATGTGGTTGTTCTTGTTTTTGTGCCTTATCCCGGAAAATATGCTGAAATTGAAAAGTTTAGTGTAGAGAATGTAAATGAAGGAGAAAACTTAACATTTAATACTGAAGTTTCAAGTCTTGGCGAAAATGATATAGTCGCAGAATTAACAGCAGAGCTGTCTCTTTATGATGATAGATATATAGAAACAATTGAACTTGGGCGGGGGATTGTAGAAAGTCAGGGGAAAAGGACATTTCAAAAAATTATAAATTCAAGCAGATATGGTACAGGAGATTATAATGCTACTGCAATCCTAGATTATGGAACTGAGAGAATAGTTAGAAAAGAAACACATTTTAAAATTGGCAGTTTATTTGTTGATATTTTAAACTGGACAAAAGAGGCTTATTATAATGAGCTAAATGAATTCTATGTTGAGGTTGAGAGCAATTGGAATAATAAAGTAGAGAATGTTCATGCTGAGGTATTTGTTTATGAAAAAGGGAATGAAACTAATAAACTATCAGAGTTCAAAACAGTTTCTGAAAGTTTGGATAAATGGCAGAGCAAAAACCTAACTGGCTACTTGGATACAGCAGGTATTAAGCCAGGTGTTTATGAGATGAACATAACAATATTTTATGAGGGAGCCTCAACAATAAAAATAACGGATATAACTATTAAAAGAAAAATAGCAATCTGGGTTATTGTTACAGGTATTGTGGGAATTATAGTTTTAATTACAATAATATTTATAATCACCTGGATAATAATAAAGAAAAGAAAAGAAAAAATAAAAAATGGGAAAAGATAGATTAGAAAAGGGGAAAACAATTTATTTGAAGTTTCTTTTTTCACTAGCCTTGTTTATCATAGCCTTGTTGGTTTTTATTTTTTCATCGCTTCAAATGATTAATTCATCAAGAATCCTTGAGGAAAGAGAAATGGGGGCTTATTTAATTGTTTCTGACCATTATGGATTTGATTTAGGCAATGACAGCTTGAGGTTTGGAATGATTTCTCCTGGGGGAAGTTCAACAAGGGGAGTAATAATAGACAATGGTTATGGCCAGGATATCAAAGTTGAAATAATACCTAAACAAGGTATGGAAAGATTTATAGATCCTGTTGAGTCAGTAGTTCCTGAAGGTCAAACAAAAAAAATAGGTGTATCTGCATATGCCCCTCTTGACACAAGTTATGGAAATTATACAGGAAATGTTTCTGTTATTATAAAAAGATATATCTGGAAAAATTAAAAACTAATAAAACAAAAGATATTTAATATTATTTCTCCTGCCTATCTTATGAAAAAAAGAGAGAAATACATTTTAGTGGCCTGTTTTTTGATGATGTTGCTAAATATGTTTTGGATTTTAAAGTATCATGTCCCAGATAAGGGTTTTTTAACTGCTTTTATCAGCTTAAAAAATTTTATTTGGAGTTCTGTGACTTCTATAGGAAGAATTTTTATTACTGTTGAAGGGCTTCGTGATATAATTAATATTACAAGTCCAAAAAATATAACCTATAATTTTAGCATAGGAGATCCTAATTATACAATAGAACTGAATGTTTCAGCAAATTTTGTAGTAGATAGCTGGTGGTATGATTTAATAGATTTAAAGCATGGCGTAACAATTAATACTGGTGTTTTTTTTACACCAAACACAACAATTAATGCTGTTAGGTGGTCAAATAAATTACTTGTTTATGCAAATAATAGTTTAGGGGTGATTGCAAATGAAAATGTTTCATTTTTTGTTTTTATTCCAAATTCAGCTCCTCTTATTGAGTATATTGCCCCTGAAATTTTTGTTTGTGAAGGCTCTTATCTCTCGTATTTTTTTAATGTAACAGATGTTGATGAAAGTGCTCCTTCTGCAAGTATTAATCCGACAGGACCGCAAAGTCCTTTTTATGTAGTTTATTCTAAAAATATTAATTTAACAACAAACCGTTATGAAATATTTTCAGGAAATCTTGGTAAGGCTCATGCAGGAGGAACTAATGCAGGATATAAAATTTATGAAGAAAATGTTTCTGTAGATGATGGACAGTATGCTGATTCCAGACAGACAAATATAACAGTTATAGAGATAAATAATGCCCCTTCTATCATAGATATTGGTGTTCAGACAATTTGGACACAAGGAGTGAACAGTACTTTTTACTACCAAGTTAATGTGTCTGATGTTGAAGATGGCAATCAAGATTCTGGGAATTTGGTATTTAACCTGACAATTAGAAATTCTACAGGAGCTATAGTTAATTTATTTAATATAAGTCAGAATGGAGTAATGAACTTTACTGCTAATTTAACTGATATAGGGGTTTATAATATAAGTGTTTGTATTACTGACAGAGGAATAGCAAATCCGCATCAAAATATAAGTTTATGCGGGCAAGATGGAAGCAATATAACTTCATGTAATAATTTTAGTTTAACTGTCACAACTCAAAACAGACCTCCTGAAATAACTTCTAATTATCCTGTTAATCTAACACTTATTGTAAATGAAGGGCAGTCTTTGTATTTTAATATAACTATGTATGATCCAGATGGAACTGCTCCTGATACTTATTGGTATCTTGATAGTAGTTTGGATAAATTTCTCTCTGGAGTAATTGGAGGGGGGAATTTTGATGAGTTTCTACAGTTTTTTGATTATGATAGTGCTGGATATCATAACCTTACTGCTGAAATAACTGATGGATTGCTAAATGCTTCTCTTACATGGAATATAACTGTCATTAATGTAGAGCTTCCTCCTGAAATCCCTCCTGGAGGTGGGGGGGGTGGTGCTGTAACACCTTTGTGTATTGAAAAATGGGGGTGTGGTTACTGGGGCTTTTGCCAAGATGCAGAAACTGCTCTAAAAACAGGAACTTTATCTGGGGAAAATTATAGAATGGTTAAAGAAACCTGTAAAATAAATGGTTGGAAGAATGAGAATTGCGGATTTCAAATTAGGGAGTGCTTAGATGTTCACTATTGCAATACTACTTTGAAAAAACCATTAGAAGTTCAGGGATGTTACTATACTAAAAAGGCAAACTGTTATGATGGTATTAAAAACTGTCATGATGGAGCTTGTGAAGTCTTAGTAGATTGTGGAGGACCTTGTATGCCCTGTCCAACTTGCTCTGATGGTATACAAAACCAAGGAGAAGAAGGAATTGATTGTGGAGGACCTTGCCCTCCTTGCCCTTCTGAAAAACCTTTAGGAAGAAGCCTTTTTAGATATTTCTTAATATTAATCATTATATTATTAGTATTATTTATAGTGATTAAATTATTAAAACGCCCTAAACTAAAAGATATTGAAAAATAACGCAGATACCAAAAGCTTTAAATAGTTACTTTAAGTTATTTTTAGTAACTTAAAATGATCAGTAAAAAGAGGACAATATTAGTTCTGTATTTTTTTGCAATACTGGGGATAATTAGCATGATTGTTGCTCTAAATTATCTTGTGCCTCATTTTTATACTGTTACTGGAAAGGCCCTTGATACAGAAAACATAAGTATTATTACGAAAGAAAGATTTATCAATATTGCAAGCCCTGAAGCTGAGACTTATTATTTTGGAGATAAAATTAAACCCCCTTATATCCTTGACTTGAATGTTTCAGCAAATTTTGTAGTGGATAGCTGGCGGTATACTCTTATTGATTCAAAACATGGCAGAATAGTTAGAGAAGATATACCTTTCACACCAAATATAACAATTGAAGTAGGCCAGTGGGGGAATAAATTAATTGTTTATGCAGAAGACAATGAAGGAAATAGTGCAAATGACAGTACTGAATTTTTTATCTCTGTTTCTAATTCTGCTCCGATTATTGAAGATCTTGCCCCTAAAATTTTTGTTTGTGAAGGTTCTCCCATCTCATATTCTTTCAGTGTAAAAGATATTGATGAAGAAAGAAATATTGGAGCAATTGAAGCCTATATTAAACCCCAAGAGATATTTTATATTAATCCAACGTCCTATTGGCCTTCTAACGGAGAAAGCCTTCTTAAATTTAAAATAATTTCAGGAAATCTCAACAAAAATGATGCGGGAGGGATTGGAGCAGGATCTAAAACTTATGAAAGAACTATTTTCGTAAATGACGGGCAATTTGTTGATTCTGAACAGATAGAAATAACAGTTATAGAAACAAACAATCCTCCTGCCATCCAACCAATAGGAGTTAAAACAAAAATTTTAGGGGGAGAGAAGAATAAGATTATAGATTATAAAGTTAATGTGGATGATGTTGAAGATGGCAATCAAGATTCTGGGAATTTGGTATTTAATATAAATTTTTCAGGCCAACATTTATTTGACATAGATTCTCAAGGTGGGATGAAGTTTACTCCAGATAGTAGCCATTTAGGAACCCATAATGTTACTGTTTGTGTTACTGATAAAGGTATAATAAATCCTTCTGAGAAAATATTTGCTGTATGCAAAAAGTACGGAAGAAGTATAACTTCTTGTGATGATTTTAGTTTGACTGTTACAGAAGAAAACAAACAACCTACAATTATTGAGTATACTCCTGCTAATTTAGATTTAAATGTAATTGGAACTGATGTCATATCTTTTAGTTTGGATATGTATGATCCAGATGGAACTCCTCTTGATATATATTGGTATGTTGATAATGAATTAAAAAAATATACTTCTGGTTTTAATAGAGGGGGTTTGGATGAATTTGAATATATTTTTGGTTGCGGAATTTCAAAAGGGCATGTAGTTAAAGCTGAGGTAACTGATGGTTTGTTAACTGATTCTGTTCAGTGGGATTTGGATGTTAATTTTGTTGAATGCACTCCTTCTGTTATCGAAAAAGGAACAGAGATAGTTGGCGGATGTTCTGAAAAATGGGTTTGCAACACGTGGGGGATATGCCAAAATGCAAATAAATCTTTAGAAATCGGCCTTTTATCTGAGGAAGATTACAAAAGTATTAGAAGAGGTTGTTTAATTAAAGAATGGGAAGAAAGCCAGTGCGGATTTCAAATTAGGGAGTGTTTTGATTTAAATTATTGTAATAGCTCCTCTAGTGAGCCCCTAAAAATGCAGGATTGTTTTTATATAAGAAATCCAAGTTGTGATGATGATATTAAAAATTGTCATGATGGAGATTGCGAAATCTTAGTAGATTGCTGGGGTCCTTGTCCGCCATGTCCAACCTGCTTTGATGGAATAAAAAACCAAGGGGAAAAAGAAATTGATTGCGGAGGGCCTTGTTTGAGATATTGCGGAGAAGATGAAAAACCTTTTGAAATTAAAATCCCCACAAGATATATTTTGATGGTTCTAGCAATATTGCTTGGAGTTCTTATAGTAATGAAATTATTCAAAATATTTAAAATTAAAAATGAAATCAAGGAGGTTGTTTAAAAGGGCAAACTTTAAAAGTTACTTTTGGTAACTATTGATAACCTTACCTGAAAATGGCTGGCAAATCAAAAAAAGACGTAGGTGTTGTGAAAATTGATTCTTCTTTATTGAATAAAGTAGAGGAATTTATCAAAAAAGAAGAAAATAGACTAAGATTTGCAAATAAAAAACAATTCATTGATATAGCAGTATACGAATTTCTAAAAAAATTAGAGAATGAAGAGAAATAGTTTAGAGGCTTAAATAAAATGAAAAAAGAAGTAAAAACAATTGCAGTTATGATTTTATTCTTAGTATTAGTCAGTCTTTTGCTAGTCAGAACTATTGCTCAAACTTCTGGCTCTTCAAATGGGGTGAATTTAACAATCTGGGATGATACTGACGGAGGTACAAAATATACTTATTGTAGTGAGTATTGTAGTTATAAAGGTCCTCCAGCAAAAACTATAAACAGCTGGAATGTTTATTTTTATGCAAATTACACAAATGAAACAACAGGCAATCCAATTTCTAGTGGCAATTGTACTATAAGATTTAATGAAACTGGAACTTGGACAACTTGGACAAATATGTCTTATAATACAAGCTTAACTTCATTTGAATATAACAGAAGCTTTAATTATGATGGAGATGGAAAAAATTTTAATTTTGAAATTAATTGTACTAATGCAAGTTTTTTATCTTCTATTAATATTACAGATAATTTTCTAATAACAAATACCCCGCCTGCTATTTTAAAGACAACTGGAGGTTATATAGATGGGGACATAGATACGAATGCCGACATTTTAAACTGCACAGAAGATATTTTATGCCCTTATAATTTTACTGCTAATGTTAGTGAAGATGATTATAATGATAAAAATATTTTAGAGTATAGCGTGGTTTCTTCTTCAAACACTACTTTAACAAACTACACTTTTAATGAAACAACAAGTATGTTAATTATAAATGTTACTCTTAATGAAAATACTGGCCCTAAATCCATAGAACTTGGTGTTAAAGATGAAAGTAATCTGCAAACAGCCATACTTAATGTCAATATAACTTCGGTAAATGATGCGCCTGTTTTTGTTAATTTGCAAAATTGGTCATTTAATATAACACAATTCTTTGAAGAAATTATTAATATAACTGATGAAGAGAATGATATCCCTTTTATTTTAAATATAAGCTTTATAGAATGCGCAACTGCAGAGTGGTCCAGCAGAAATAATACAAACTGCACTTTATTTAATTCCTCTCAGTATACTTTTAATGGAACTACTGGAATATTAAACATAAGCTTTATCCCTGTAAGGGATGATGTTGGCTCCTATATTATTAATTTTAGTGTCATGGATAACAGCAGCTTGGGAAATAAAACAACAGAGCAGCTTGCTAATTTTACAGTTTTAAATATAAATTCAGCTCCTTATTTTAATTATGTTTGTGACAATGAGAGAAATACAACAGAAAATTATCTATTTACTTGCAGAATTAATGCAACAGATATTGATGAGATAAATAATTTGACTTTTATAAGCAATTATTCTTGGTTTATGTTTAATAATTCAGATAGCAGTATAACTGTAACAGTTAATGGATTTACAGGCTATAATGCCTCTGCAATAGTTAACTTCACAACAAGCGATACAGAGGTTGGGAATTGGTCAGTAAATATAACAGTTAGAGATACTGGAGGAGGGGGTGCTATAAGGGAGAATTCCAGTATATTCTGGTTTTTTGTTAATAATACTGAAGACTCTGTAAGTTTAGATATAATAAACAATTATACAATTTATGAAAATAAGACAATTTATGTTAATGCAACTGATAATGATTTATTAGTTCCAGATAAAAATGTTAAGAATGAAGTATTGAGTTTTGCTTCAAACACAAGCTGGGTTTTTATTTCAAGCTATTCTAATTTAAGTAATCAAACAACAGCTAAAATTAATATTGATTTTAATACAGGATTGAGTTGGGGGGAGGGAAATTATACAATTAATGTAAATGTCACAGATACTGCCAATAATTATGCAGAGCAGGAGTTTGTAATTGAAATTTCAAGTGACAATCCTGCTGAATGGAATGCTTCAATGGCTGAAGTGTTTGTTATTTATGATAATAATGAAACTTATTTTAATTTTTCTGAAAATGTTAGCGACCCTGACAATGATGCTATAACTTTTTCTTTTACAGTCAATAATAATTTCTCTTCTTTTAGCATTAATCCCACAACAGGAATTATTAATTTTACTCCTGATGATTTGGATGTTGGTTTTCACAATGTTACAATTAATGCAAGTGATGGTATGCTTGACAGTTTAAAATCATTTAATTTTACTGTTTATAATGTTAATGAAGCCCCTTATATAAAAAGGCCTATTGAGGCAGATAATGCTTTTGTTGACTCTGTGTCTAATATAAACTGTTCAGAGGACAATGTTACAACAATATGGTTGTGGATTCAGGATGATGATTTTAAAATACCTTTAAGCCAGAAGAATTTCTATAATGAAAACCTGGTAATTAATCTTACAATAGAAGGACCAAACACTACTCTTTTTAATTTTATTATTGATTCTGGGTTTCCTGCTTATGAAGGAGATAATAGGAGCAAGTTTGACGCAAATTTCACTCCAAGAAAAGCAGATATTGGAGAGTATAATATAACAATAAATGTTACTGATAATGGCAATACAACAATGGGTGGCATGAAAAGTGATTTTCTTTCTTTTAATTTGACTATTTTGGGAATTAATCATGCTCCTGTTTTAATGAACCTGACAAACCAAACCTCTGCCATAAGCAGAAGTCTTTATTATAGAATAAATGCAACAGATACTGAAGACGGCAATTCTACAGAATCCGGGAATGTTAATTTTACATTCAGTTATGGTTTTAACTCAGGAGAAAATATTTTTAACTCAAGTATATTCAACTCAACAACAGGAGAAATAAATATTACTTTTAATTTAACGCAAGGAGGGTCTTATCATCTAAATATAACTGTAAATGATTCTAATGGGGCAGAAGACTCAGCTGACTTTTGGATTTATGTTTATGACTACCCGAATGTTACTTTTCCTGCATCAGATTATGAATTTCATTTAGCAGAAAACATAACCTCGAATTTAACATTTAGAGCAAATCATTCTGCAGGAGATAATCTAACATATGAATTTTATATTGAAAATGCAAATAGCACTAATGTTTTGAAGTATAATCTGAGTTATTATGGTGATAACACAAATCTAACCTGGGAGTTTATTCCAAATTTTACAGATGAAACTTATGGAGTAAAAAGGAATCTGACTTTGATTGTGTACCCTCCTAACTTTAGTGAGTTTAATACAACAATAAGCTGGAATGTAACTATTAATCATACAAATGCTCCTGTTGTTTTCTCAAGTTATTTGGGAGATATGCAATCAGACTATAATACTGATATTACAATAAACCTTAGCAATTATTTTTCAGATGAAGATTATAGGGATACTGCATACAATCAAACAGTTGATTTCAGTGTGATAAGCAATGCTAATTCAAGTGCTATTTCTTCAAGTGTCTCAAACTGGATTTTGACTTTATCTGCTTCTACTACTGTAACAGAATTACTAATAATCAACGCAACTGACTTAAATGGAAGCGGTTATAGTTTGACCAGTGCATTAAGCAATCAGTTTGAAGTCAGATTTACCCCTCCTTCCCAAACTCCTACTCCATCTAGTGGCGGTGGAGGAGGAGGTTCAGCAACTCCTGTTATGTTAAAAATACTTTTGCCTGACCCGATTTCTGCATATAAAAAAGATATAGTGATATTGCCAATAACCTTAAGCAACCCAGGAAGAACAAATCTCTATAAAATAGATTTAACAGCTGTTGTAGCAAAAGACGGTAGAATCAGAAATGATATAAAAGTTTCCTTTGACCAAACCCATATTTCTTCGCTTCTAACAGGAAATAAAAAAAATGTTACCTTAACTGTAGATATAGATACAGATGAAGTGGGTTTATATGAGATAACAATAAATGCTACTGTAAAAAGTCCGGAGTATAATGACTGGGGCAAGATTCAGCTTACTGTAAAAGAAGCTAATAAAACAGAGGTTTTGGAAAAATTATTATTTACAGAAGAGTTCATAGCAGAAAACCCGGAGTGTATTGAAATTACTGAAATATTAAAAGAAGGGTGGGATCATTATGAAAGAGGGAAATATACAGAGGCTCTTATGAAAGCAAGAGAAGCCATAGACGCATGCAGATATGCCATAGCCCAGCCAGGCCTGCCAAGAAAAAAAGAGACATTTGAAAACCAATTATACAAATACTTAACCTACGCCACTATTGTTTTAGTAGCAGCGTTGCTTTTATACTATCTTTATAAGAGAATTAAAATCAAAAGAGGTTAAATTACAAAACTATCAAAAGAAAAGTTTAAGAATATAAAACACCTTAAGCATATAGTAAAGAATCAAAATAAAAAGAGGTTATATTTAGCATAAAAAGATGGTGGAAATTGAAGAATTAGAAAAAAAAGTTGTTTTGAATTATTTGAAAAAGTACCATAAACAATATGGAATTGCAAATTTAAAAAAGAAAGTTATTAAATCAGGTTATTCTGAAAAAGCTTTTGAAGAAGCATCAGCCGAGCTTGGATTGAAAAAAGCTCCTAAGACTAGTAAGATTCCTCAAACTGAAGCAATAAAAAAAGAATTAATAAAAAAAGCAAGAGAAAAAAGGAAAGAGCTAGGAGAACAGAAAGAATTAGAAAAGAGAAGAAGAGAGGCAGTGATGAAGATGAAAGAGTTAGCTATGAGAAAAAAGGAGGCTGAGAAGAGGAGAAAGGAAGAAGCAGAAAAGAGAGCTAAAGACTTAGAAAGGAGAAAGGAAGAAGCAGAGAAAAAGAGGAAAGAGGAAGCAGAAAAAGTAGTAAAACCAGACTTAGAAAAAATAAAAAAGTGTGCTGAGATTATAATAAAAATGAAAATGGAGATTGGAAAAGTAGTAATTGGGCAAGAAAAAATCATAGACAGCCTGATTAGGGGCATTCTTTGTGACGGTCATGTCTTGCTTGAGGGGGTTCCAGGAATAGCAAAAACCCTTGCAATAAAGGCTCTTGCTGCAGTAAGCGGTTGCCAGTCAAAAAGAATTCAGTTCACAGTAGATTTGTTACCAACAGATATTATTGGATTAACTACTTATACCCCAAAAAAAGGATTTGAAATAGTTAAAGGGCCAATTTTTGCAAATTTTATAATAGCAGATGAGATTAATCGTGCACCTCCTAAAACACAGTCAGCTCTAATTGAAGCTATGCAGGAAAAGCAGGTTACAATAGGCAAAACCACGTTTAAGTTGCCCCTGCCATTTTTTGTTATGGCCACTGAAAATCCTCTTGAAACAAGCGGAGTTTATACTTTACCTGAGGCACAAATAGACAGATTCCTCTTTAAATCAATTATGGGATATCCTGAAATAAGCAAAGAAAATGAGATAATGGAAAGGAATGTCACGCTTAAAAAATTTGAGACTTTTGACCTCAAACCTATCACCAACCCTGAAAAAATACTGGAAATGCAAAAATTAACTAAGGAGATTTATTTAAGTAAGAAAATAAAAAGATATATTTTAAGTATTGTTGAGTTGACAAGAACTAGGGAGTTTGCACACGGAGAGTATATTGAATGGGGAGCTAGCCCAAGAGCTTCTATTGCCTTATTTATAGCAAGCAAAGCAAGAGCATTAACACAAGGCAGAAATTTTGTTGTACCAAAAGATGTTAAGGATGTAGTCCATGAGGTACTAAGACACAGACTCCTATTATCCTATAAATCAAGGGTTGAAGGCATAGATTCAGACAAAATAATTGATGAAATTTTAGAACAGATTAAGGTTCCTTAATCTTAGATTCAAAATGGAAAGAAAACTAAATTTAGATATTGCCGGGGCTGTAAGTGAATTTGAAGCATATATGAGGGAATTTTTAGTAAAAAAGATTATATATAAAATCATTTTTAGGGGTAAAGGATTAGAGTTTGATAGCTATAGAGAGTTTTATCCTGATGATGATGCTAAAGATATAGACTGGAAAGCAAGTACAAAAGCAAATAAACTTCTTGTTAAACAATATGTAGAAGAAAGAGATTTGAATATTATGTTTGTTATAGATATAAGTGATAATATGCTTTTTGGCTCAACAGAAAAATTAAAGTGTGAGTATACAGCAGAACTCTCTGCAGCTCTTGCACAAGTTATTATGAACTATGGTGACAAAATTGGATTCGTACTCTTTAGTGATGAGGCAATAAAGACCTTAATGCCAAAGAGAAGTAAAAAGCAATTTGATATATTTGTAGATGATTTATCTAATGCCTCATTGTATGGGGGGGTTTCAGAAATCAGCAAAACACTGGACTTTTTATTAGAGTATCTTGATGACTCAATTAATGCCGTAATCCTTATCTCTGATTTTATCAGGCTGGGAAAAGACGACTCAAAAGCATTAACTTTTTTTTCAAATAGATTTGAAACTATAGCTATTATGGTAAAAGACCCTTTGGATAAAACACTTCCTGATATCAAAGGAGAAGTGATTATTGAAGATCCTGCAACTAAAAAACAGTTAATTATAGACCCTAAGGTTGTAAAAAAAGTATACGAGAAAAATACTCTTGAACAGGAAAATTTAGTTAAGAAAATTTTTATAGATGCTGACATAGATCTTTTAAGTTTAACAACAGATAAATCTTTTGCCCCATATCTTGCGCAATTTTTAAAAGAGAGAATAGAAAAAAGAAAATTTATTGTTCCAAAAAAATAAAATGTACTTCACATTCACAAACCCGAGATATCTTATGCTCTTATTTGCACTTCCATTAATTATCTTTATTTATCTTTTGACATTAAAAAATACAAAGAAAAAGGCGCTGAGATTTGCGAATTTTGAAGCAATAGCAAGAGTTAGGGGGATAGGATTTTTTTCAAGAAATATTGTGACAACTATTTTAACTATTCTTATAGTAACTCTTCTTATTTTAGCAATTTCCGGCTTGACTTTGCATAGGTTAGAGGATGCAAGTGCATTCTCATTTATCTTAGCAATAGATACTTCAAGGAGTATGGAAGCGCAGGACATATTCCCAAACAGACTAGATGCTTCAAAAGAATTATCAAAAAACTTTATTGATATTGCCCCACAAAGTACAGAAATAGGAATTGTCGCGTTTTCCGGGCACTCTTTTATTCATAAGGACTTAACGAAAAACAAAGAAGAACTGAAGGAGGCAATAAATAATATTGAGCAAAGTTCAATTGAAGGAACAGACATATATGAGGCTGTTATTACATCAACAAATCTGTTAAGGGGCGGAGAAGGCCGAGCAATTATTTTATTAAGTGACGGGCAGATAACTATCGGAGAAATAGATGATGCAATAGTTTATGCAAATGATCATGATGTTATTATAAACACAATTGCCATAGGCACAGAAGAAGGAGGAATAACAAGCTATGGTATATCAAAGATGGATGATGAGCCTTTAAAAGCTCTTGCTTATAATACTGAAGGAATATTCTTTAAGGCAAGAGACAGAGATGCTCTTTTAGACTCGTTTGATAAGGCACTAAAACTTACAAAAAGAAAAGTCCCTATTGCCTTGTCTAAATATCTGCTCTTTGCTGCAATAATTATTTTTATTATCGAATATGTCTTAACAAATTCAAGATTTAAACTATTGCCCTAAACATAATTTCGTAATTTAAAAAATTATTATTAGCTAAAACTTGTGCTTAACTCTTATTTCTTGGTTTCTTGCTTTTTTCTTCTCCAGAAGGATTTCTTTTTCTCTTGTTTTTTCTGATTTTTTAGTCTTCTTCTTTCTAATATCTTTTTTTCTTCTTCTGATATGATTTTGTTTTTTTCGATTATCTTTTGCAGCATATTTATTAAAACATTAATCTTATCTCTTCTTATCTGCTCTCCTGAATAATTAAGTTCAGAAATTAATCTGCAAAAACTTATGCATTCTTTTTTCCCTATTTTTCTGAATTTCCCTACTAATCCTAAATATTCAATATTATAAGAAAAGCCAAAAGCTTCTTTAAAAAAATCCCTGCCTAAATCATTAATTCTGTCAAGCATTTGTTCTGGCTCTTCTTTTGATTTGCTTAACATTTTCAATTCTTTTCTATAGAAAATATTTCTGTCTTTTCTTCTTAATTCAAGTCTTGCCTTGAGTTCTTTTTCTATAATCTTTAAAATGACTATTATTAAAACCAGAATCCCTAATATCAGAACTATATCAATCATCTCTTCTAAACTACTGACTAAAGCTCCTAGTGTTTCTTTAAACCCCATTTTTTGTGCAAAGTTTTATATAAAAGGGTGAAAGGGTATAAAAATCTTTTCTCATAAGATTTTTATAGTGTAAATTTATTATTTAGGTATGCGGGGGTGCCGGAGTGGTCAAACGGGCAGGACTTAAGATCCTGTGGCTTAGTGCCTACGAAAGTTCGAATCCTTCCCCCCGCATTTATAAGAGGAACCAAAGTTCCCTTTATCAAACCCTCCTTTAATATTCTCCAATAAACTTAAATACCTTTTTAGCTTAGTCAAAATGCAGACTAGGCTGGCGCGCTAGCCCTGCGCCATTTGTCAGTGGGCTTTAGGCAAGCTGCAAGAGGGCGAGTGACATGTTTGTTAGGAAGTCTCAATACAAACGTTGAGGCTTTGTCCTGCTTGATCTTGCTCTTGCAAAATGGGTCAGACCTTGACCGGAGCAGCCCTAAACAAGAAACAAGGTGCTTGTAGGGTAGCAAAGCTGAGGATGTACCGAGGTAGCTTCTTAGGAAGTATGGAGCAGACCCTCGAGTCTGTATTCTAAAGTATCAAAACCCAGAGCAACCCCTGAGTCTGAATTGCAAGGTAAGTTTTATATACTATTAATTCTATTATTTTTGATATGGAAAAAAGAGGCAAATTTTTAGAAGGAAATTTATTAGAAAAAAACAGAAAGGCCCAATTTTATCTCATAGCTGCAATAATAATAGTTATGATTCTTGTTGGGTTATCCGGATTGGTAAATTATATAAGCACAAGAAAAAAACCAGTGAGATTTTATGATTTAAGCGAGGAGCTAAGTGAAGAAGGAACAAGAGTTGTGGATTATGGAATCTATACTGACATAGAGATACCCAAAATAATCAGAAATTTCACAAGCGAGTATTTTATTTATTATACTGAAGAAAAAGAAAGAGGTAGTGAACTTGTTTTTGTTTATGGAAATGAAGATAATATAACAACCTCAAGTTACACAACTGAAAATACTGGCACAATTAGTGTTGATTATGGACCTTCCAGTTTCACACTTTCAGGAAAAAACAAATATGTAGAGAACAAGACGTCTTTTGATCCTCCAGGAACCCAGGTTACAGTTAAGTTATTAGGAACAAAATATGATTTTAATCTTCAAGAAGGAGAAAATTTCTTCTTTGTCCTAACTAAAAATAAGACTGATGAAACATATATTGCTGGGAATCCAATATAATAAAAATGAAAAGAAACATATCAAAAATAAATAAAAAAACAAAAAAAGGAGTAAGTTTAATCCTATCTTATGTCTTGTTGGTTGTTATAGCTCTTGCTTTAGCTTTAGGGGTTTATACCTGGCTTAAATTTATAGCAGGAGGAGCAGAAGATATTGAAGAGTGTCCAGAAGGAGTCTCTCTTATACTTCAAGAATATAAGTGTTTTTCAGGAGCTAAAATAATAGAATTAACATTGAGAAACAAGGGACGCTTTAATATTGATGGCAGTATTATAAAAGGAACAGCTAACAAGAGCCAGGATGCTTGGTTTAATCTAAAACTTGTTGATAACAGTAATGTGCAGGAGTTAGCTGTACCAGGTACGTATAAATTCCCAAGTCCTCTTGCACCTGATGCTTCTCAAGTTTACAATTTCTCATATGCTGGATTAGGCACTCTTGAGAAAGTAGGGATAATCCCTATCCAGATTCACGAAAACCAGAGTATTTTATGTGAATCTACAATAAGTCAAGAAGTGAACTGTTAAGAAAAATATTTAAATAGAGAATAATAAGTAAAAGTAAGAAAATGAAAAAGAGATGTAAGAAAGGAGTTTCTCCTGTAGTTTCAACAGCATTATTAATTGGAATAGTTATGCTTTTAGCAATCATTATATTTTTATGGGCAAGCAGCTTTATTCAAGAAACAATAGAAAAAGATGTATTAGGGAAAAAAGTGCCAATTGAAACCGCCTGTCAGGAAGTTAAGTTTGAAGCAAGCTTAAATGGAAATATGCTTTTATTGTCAAATACTGGAAATGTGGGCATCTATGAAATAAATATTAAACAGCAAATGCCTGGCACATCTAAGATTGAAGAAAGAATGATAGACATGAATGCTGGAAGTTATAAAAATGAATCTATTTCAATTGATGCTACAACTGAAAGCATTACAATAATTCCTGTCTTGCTAGGAAGAGCAGGAAATGTGGATAAAAAATACACTTGCCCTGAAGAGACAGGGGTAGAAATCCAGATAAGATGATACTTAAAATGATGAAAAATAAAAAAGGTATTTCGCCGATAATAGCAACCATCTTACTGATATTAATAGCGATTTTTGCAGCGATGTTGATATCCAGTGTAGTGATTCCTCTTGTTAAAGAATCTATAGGTGAAGGAGGAGAGTGCTTTAAGACTATTGACCAGTTAAAAATAGATACACAGTCAGGGTATACATGTTACTCAGGTAGCACCCCTAAGATTGTTAATATCACTGTACAAAGAGGACCAAAAAAAGCAGAAATAATCAGATTTGTAATTTCTGTACATGGAGAAGGAGCAAATCAATTATTTGAGATACAAGAAGGGAAAGTTACTAATGTCACGATGCTGAATGGAAATAAACAACTTGAACTGCCAAGACTTGGAGAAGAGAGAACATATTCTTTAACAACTTCTTTTAGTGAGATTTCATATGTTACAATTTCTCCTGTTGTAAAAGGCGGAAAAAGATGTGACCCTGTAGATGAAGCATATATTGAACAGTGTTAAAATATAAATAACTAAAAAAGATGGCAAAAGAAACGTTTTTAAAAGCTAAAGCAAAAATAGGACAGGTATGGGTTGAAACAGCAATTTATACTCTGATAGGGCTAGTTATTATTGGAATTATTATAGCAATAGTAACGCCAGCAATAGATAGGTATAAAGATGAATTAATTATTGAACAAACACTAACTGTCTTAAATAATCTTGATGAAAAAATAAAAGAAACCCGAGATGCAGGGGCAGGAAATAGAAGAATCATTTCTGAGTTAAGGATTAAAAAAGGAAGTTTTAGTATAGATAGTTTAGAAAATAACATAACCTATGTTCTTGAGGAAAGCAGATTAAAATATAGTGAACCTGGCGAAGAAATTGAACAAGGAGAAATAAAAATAAAGACAGGGGAAAACGGCAGGAGGTATGATATAACCATGACACTAACATATGATGATATAAATTTAATTTATAGTAGTGGTGAAGTGAAAAAAACACTGTATCCGGCTACTATTCCTTATAAATTATTTGTAGAGAATAATGGAAGTTCAGCAGGACAGATTCAAATAATAATTGGGGAAATTTCTTAAACAAAATGGGAAATATTTATAAATGTAGCTTTCTTTTCTTGGAAAGAAAAGAAACTCAGGAAAGAAAAGAACTAAGTTTGAAAGAGAGAGGAAAAATTTAAAAAAATAGGAAAATGACAGATAAAATTGTGATTGATTTATCTCCGAATATCCCGGCTCTGCCAAGACCAGATGATAAAGCACAAATAGATGTAAGGTATATGTTGATATCACCTTATGCATCTGCACATATATTTTTTGACCCTAAATGTTCTGAATTAATTTATGATTTAGAGGAGCCTCTTCTTAATGATCAAGAAAGAGAATTATTGAGAATAATAGAAGATGCCATGAGAGAAGTGATAAACATAAATGTGCTTGTTGAAAAAACTAAGAAAGCACTTATAGAATATATAGATAAAACTGCAAGGCTTTTGATATCTGAACTTGACTTAAAGGTTTCTGAGGAGTCCTACAAAAAGATGTTTTATTATTTTTTCAGAGATTTTATGGGATTAAATGAAATTGAGCCTCTAACCAGAGATTATTTTATTGAAGATATTGAATGTAATGGTACAAACACCCCAATATATATTGTGCATAGATTGTATAGAAATTTGAGAACAAACATAATTTATAAGGACATAGAGTATCTTGCAAGTTTTGTTGAAAAACTTGCTCAGAGATGTGGTAAGTATATAAGCTATGCTAATCCCTTACTTGATGGAAGTTTGCCTGACGGAAGCAGAATTAATGCAACTTATACTAAAGATATTACAAGTAGGGGGCCAACATTTACAATAAGAAAATTCACCAGAATACCATGGACCCCTGTCCAGTTAATATCCTTAAATACACTCAGCCCAGAAATGCTTGCTTATTTATGGCTTCTTATGCAGTATAAATGCAATGTTCTGATTACCGGAGGAACAGCCAGTGGAAAAACTACACTTCTAAATGCCATTGCTTTCTTCATTCCCCCATCAGCCAGGGTGGTAAGCATTGAAGATACAAGAGAGCTTAATTTATCCAGGGAAAACTGGCTTCCAAGTGTTGCAAGAACAGCAATAGGTATGGGCAAACTTGGAGAAGTTGATTTATTCTCTTTATTAAAAAACTCTTTCAGGCAAAATCCAGATTATGTTATTGTTGGGGAAGTAAGAGGTAAGGAGGCTTTTGTATTGTTTCAAGGGATGGCTTCTGGGCATTCGTCTTTATCTACAATACATGCAGATTCTGTAGATAGTGTGATAAAAAGACTAGAGACCCCCCCAATAGATCTTTCACCAACACTAGTCAATACATTAGATGCCGTATGCATTATGTCACATGCTATTGTAAAAAAACAACAAACAAGAAGATTAAGAGAAATTGTGGAGATTGTTAATGTAAATCCAGATGGTATTGCTTTAACAAATATCCCATTTATATGGGATCCAAGAAATGATAAATTTTATTCCAAAAAAGAGAGCAAAGTATTTGATAAAATAGCTCACAGATATGGTTTAACAAAAGAAGAATTAATGGAAGAGTTTTCAAGAAGAACAAGGCTTATCTATGAGTTATACAAAAGAAAAATATTTGAATTTGACGATGTTCAGAAAACTATAAATGCATATTACAAAAACCCTGCTGCTGTTTTGAAGAGTTTTGGCTTATTATAAATTTAGTGTTAGTTTTTACTTTATATTATTTCTGTTCCTCTCAAAAAGTAATATTTATATACTATCTTTTCTTTTTTTGAAAATAAAAAAGAGGAAGGAAAACGATGGATAAATCTAAAGTAGATATCTTATCTCAACTTATTAATGGAATGGAAGATGCCATTGTAAAACTGGAAAGAGCATATGAAAATAAGAAGACAGAAGATTTTGAAAACGCGAAAAGAATAATTCTTAGATTTCAACAAAAATTATCAGAGGAGTTAAAATGAAATATATGGATACACTGAGCAGCATAGGTGCACTGAAAGAGAATGTAAAGCATGAGAAAAGAATAATTAAAGAGCTTGGAGACCTTTTAGGTTATTTGGATACTATAGAAAATCTAAAAAAGATAGGTTATAGAATAAATGAAGCAGAAAAAAAACTATTATATAACACTTTAAAGTCACTCACTTCTCAGTTAAATATACTTAATAATTCTCTTCCAGAAATTTTACGAAAAATTTCATATGTTAAAGAAATTCCAGAAGAAAAGAGTTCAATAGCCAAGGAGATTAAAAGAGGGAAAAAAGAAGAGCTTATAAGTCTTAAATATGAACATCCTGCTTTTGATAAAAAAGGGGTTCTTGCAACAGTAAAGAAGTCTGAAAAAGCGAGATTTTTAAAAGAATTGAGCTTAACAAATAGCACTATAAAAAAACTTAAGAAAAAGTATGATTATTTAGAATCAAATAAGGAAGTTACTAAATTTAAAAAGCCAAGTAAATATGCAAAGTACTCTAATAAATTCTTTTCTGGATTTTCTAATCGTCTGACTAAGAAAGGATATCTTATTAATTTAAGCGGAGAACTAAGAAAGGCAAATCTTCCTTTTTTATCCCACACATATATTTCTATGAGTTTTTTATCGGGCTTTATTGCTTTTTTTGCTTCTCTTTTATTACTGTTGGTTTTGCTATTTTTTAATATAAGTGTGGATTATCCTTTTTTGTTGTCCGCAGGAGAATCAATTGGTTTAAGATTTTTAAAATATTTTTGGTTAGTCATAGTTATTCCAGTACTAACTTTTTTTATTCTTATATTTTATCCTTCACTAGAAAAAAAATCTATAGCAAAAAAAATAAACCAGGAATTGCCTTTTGTAGTTATACATATGGCTGCAATTGCTGGCAGCAAAGTAGAACCAACAAATATCTTTAAGATAATTGTCACAGGCAGAGAGTATCCTCATACAAAAAAAGAGTTTAAAAAGATTCTCAACCAAGTAAATATTTATGGTTACGACCTTGTTAGTGCACTAAGAAACAGTGCAAGGATTACTTCTAGCAACAGACTATCAGAGTTATTTAGTGGCTTGGCAACTACAATAACTTCTGGAGGAGACTTAGATGAATTTTTAGCTAAAAGGGCAGATACATTAATTTTTAACTATAAAATGGAAAGGGATAAATCTACCCGTGTGGCAGAAACTTTTATGGATATTTATATTAGCGTGGTTATTGCTGCCCCTATGATAATGACCTTGCTTTTAGTTATGATGAGCGTCACTCCTGCACTGAGTTTTGGGATAAGCTTGCAAGCAACCAATCTCTTAATGTTATTAGGAATAGCTCTTATAAATATAATTTTTATTGCATTTTTACATTTAAAACAACCAGCAATTTAAAATGAGAATACAAAAAATCCACATTATTGGAATAATAGTAGCAGTATTAACCATAATTGTAAGCTTAATCTTTTTAAGAGATGAAAAGATATTCTATTTTGTTCTAGGAATGGGAGTTATTACTGGAGCATTGCCGTTTTTAGTAACCATGTTGATAAAATCAGAAAAAGAAAAGGAGAAGGAGGAAAGGTTCTTAGAATTCTCAAGAAACCTGGTTGAGTCTGTTAAGGCTGGAACTCCTATAAGCAGGAGCATACTTAACATTAAGGGGAAAAACTATGGCTCTTTAAGTCCACATGTAGACAAATTATCAAATCAAATAGCATTAGGAATTCCTGTTAAGGATGCTTTAGAGATTTTTGCCAGAGACATAAACAATAGGACAATAACAAGGGCAGTAACACTTATAAGTGAAGCAGAACATGCAGGAGGGGATATAGGAAATATACTTGAGAATGTGGCAAAATCTGTGAGTCAGACAGATAAATTGAAAAAAGAGAGAAAAGCTGCTATCTACACCCTTGTTGTCCAGGGATATATAATATTCTTGATATTTATTATCATAATGCTAATCATGGAGTTTAAGATACTTCCTATGTTGTCTACTTTTGAAGAGATGAAAGATGGAGGAGATTTAGGCTCAAGCGGTTTAGGCATGGAGATTGGAGAGGGCTTATCTGCTGAAGAATTAGCCAGACCTTTCTTATATCTATTAATTGTGCAAGGATTCTTTGTTGGACTAACAGTGGGAAAATTGGCAGAAGGAAGCATAAAAGCAGGCATAAAACACTCATTTATTTTAATATGCATGGCATGGCTAATTTCAACAGGAACTAAGGCTTTTGTGGGATAAATTAAAAAGAAGAATAATCAAGATGATAAAAATTAAGAAAGGAATAGGACATGTCGAAGTTATTATTTCTTTTCTTATTTTCATATCATTTGTGATGTTTTTATTAATATTTTTTAATCCTATTAAAAGTTTTTCAAAAAATACTTCATATTTAGATATAGCTGAGGCAAAAATTTTAGAGTATGCTTCAACTGATTTAACCGTATCCTCTTTAAAACTAGATTCAATGCCTGCTCCTGGAATGGGTATTTGTTTTTATCTTGATTTTTCTCTTCCTGAAAAAATAATTGTTAAAGATGAAAGTTCAGTTATAACTCCTGCAACAAGAACTGCCGGAGAAATTTATTTTGAACATACTTGGAAAAAATTTTATAAAATCTACTCCTCAGATGAACTTGAAGAAAAGACTATAAATACTGCAGGATGCCAGAAGCTTGACGAATCTAATTATACCAGAGGAGTTACTAATGTTTATAAAAAAGCAGCTTATTCTAACCTTGCTATATTAAATAACAGTTATAATAATAATTATGATCAACTTAAAAAAGATCTTAATTTAAAAGCAGATTTTAATATTGTTGTTAAAGATACCTCTGGCAATGTTATATTTAAAGGAGAAAATTATAAACCAGAGGCAATAGAGGTTATGGCAAGAGATATTCCAATAGAAATTTTAGATAAAGACGCTAATTTAATTCCTGCTATAATGAATCTGCAGGTTTGGGATTAACAAAAGAAAAACTAAAAAGGTAAAATGATGAAAAATAAAAAAGCTTGGTTGAGAATTGTTGAAGCAACCATAGCAATTTTAATAATTGCCTCTGTTTTGTTTATTATGATTACAAGAGAACCTAAAAAAGATCCTATAGATATACATGATATGCAAAGATTTATCTTAGAACAAATAAGTTCAAATGATACATTAAGGGGAGAGATTTTGCAAGGACAGACAACAGCTAAGACAGATGCTTTTATTAATGATATCAAGCCAAGTCATTGGGACTTTACAATAAGGATTTGTCAAGTGGATGAGGTTTGCGGAATGCCTTTTTATGTTGAAAAAGAAGTTTATGCTGATGAAATTCTTATAGCAGCTAATTTAACACACTATCAGCCTAAAAAATTAAAGCTTTTTGTTTGGGCTAAGTGAAAAAAATTATTTTAGAAAATATCGCAACAATAAATTTGTTGAGTAGAATCATAACCATTAGGAGTTCTAATTCCAGCTACATACTTTCCAGCAGGACAAGTTAATGTAAAATAAGCTGCGGTGGTTGTAACCCATTCACAATTATTATGCCCTACACTTACATTCAATCCTTCAATCTCATTAGCAGTATGCCCGTGTATTGAAGGCTGGCCTGTTCCAGTTCCTGTTGTCCAATCATAGGCTATTACATAACCAACCCCAACTAAGAAAACCATAATTGCTGCTAAAAGCCATAGGTCTTTTTTTTGAATCTGTATATTAATCATTTTCACTTCTTTTATAAAAAAGATAAGACTTAAGTATTTAAATATGTTTTCTTTAATATCAACATGAAATATAAATTTCTAGAGCATACAGCAGATGTAAAGTTTCAATCAGAAGGCAAAAATTTAGAAGAGTCTTTTGAAAATGCAGCTTTTGCATTAAAAGAAACAATTACTAAAGGATTAAAAGGAAAAATTAAAAACAAGATAAAAAAGAAAATAAAAGTAGAGGGCAATGATAAAGAAGCTTTATTGTACAACTTTTTAGAAGAATTTCTCTTTCTTCTTGACTCAGAAGATTTTCTTTTAGCAGAAATAAAAACTATTAAAATCAAAAACAATAAATTAGAAGCGAAAATTATCGGAGATGATGCCAGTAATTATAAGTTTACAAATGATGTTAAAGCTATAACCTATAATGAAATGTTTGTGAAAAAAGAAAAAGATAAATTTATATGTCAGGTTGTAGTTGATGTTTAAAATGCCAGAAGTTAAAAAAATATCTGAAGTTGAATGGGAAATTCCTAAAACAGGGCAGATGAACGTGCCAGGAAAGATTTTTGCTAGTGAGAAACTTATGGAAAATATAAAACAAGATAAAACACTTGAACAGGTTAAAAATGTTGCAATGCTTCCTGGAATTATTAACGCAAGTTTTGCAATGCCAGATGCTCATCAAGGCTACGGATTCCCGATAGGAGGGGTTGCTGCTTTTCCTGTAGATAAAGGAATTGTAAGCCCAGGAGGTGTGGGTTTTGATATAAATTGTGGAGTCAGACTTCTAGCTACTAATATAAAAGTTTCTGATTTTATGAAAAAAAGAAGACAGGTTTTGCATGATTTTAAAAGAACAATTCCTTCAGGAGTTGGAAGAGGAAGAAAAGAAAAACTTTCTTTTGAGGAACTAAATCAGGTTTTGGAAAAAGGAGTAGAGTGGGCAGTAGAAAATAGGTTTGGAAAAAAAGAAGACTTAGAAAGATGTGAAGAAAATGGAAAAATGAAAGGCAATCCTGCAGACGTTAGTGATAGAGCAAAACAAAGAGGGCTTTCCCAGTTGGGAACATTAGGAGCAGGAAACCATTTTTTAGAAATACAAAAAGTAGAGGAAATTTATGATGAAAAAATAGCTAAGCAATTTGGCTTGAATAAAGAAAATATAACAATTATGATACACTGCGGAAGCAGAGGATTAGGGCACCAGGTAGCAAGTGATTATATAAGAGCCATGGAAGATAAATATGGTATTGTTGGATTGCCAGACAGAGAACTTATAAATGCTCCAATAAAAAGTGAGCTAGGCAAAAAATATATGTCTGCTATGAACTGTGCTGTTAATTTTGCTTTTTGCAACAGGCAGATGATTATGCATGATATAAGAGGAATTTTAAAAAGATATTTTCCTAAAAACAAGAATCATTTAGTTTATGATGTTTGCCATAATATTGCTAAGATAGAAGAGCATCTTGTGGATAATAAGAAAATTAAACTATGTGTCCATAGGAAAGGTGCTACCCGTTCATTTGGACCTGGAAGAAAAGAAATTCCTGAAGTTTATAGAAAAATCGGACAGCCTGTTATTATTCCTGGAAGTATGGGGACAGCTAGTTATGTTTTAGTTGGAACAAAAAAAGCAGAGGAAGTAAGTTTTGGGAGTACTGCTCATGGTGCAGGAAGAGTGATGAGCAGGCATGAAGCTTTAAGGCAGTTCAGAGGGGAAAAAATAAAACAAGAACTAGCAGAAAAAGATATTGAAATTGAGGCAGGAGGATGGAAAAGCATTGCAGAAGAAGCTCCTGGAGTTTATAAGGATATTGATGAAGTTGTTAGAGTAAGCCATAAAGCTGGTATTGGAAATCTTGTAGTAAGAGTTAAGCCTCTTGCAGTTATGAAAGGTTGATGAAGATTTTGAAAAATTTATTTTATCCAGTAGTTGCAAGGATTTTTATCCAGCCACTTGATTCTCTCATACTATTCCAACTAACAGGACTATCTGCCCAAATAGCAACATTCTCATGTCCAGTAACTAATTTATCTATAGAATTATTATTAATGCCTTGCACTAAAACACCTCCATGGACACTTCTCCAATCAATATTTGAATCACTGTGAGCAGTATTATAAGTTATAGTATTTAAATTAGGAGAGGTAGGAAAAGTTCCTATCTCCTTAGCATATAATACCTGTATAAAAAGACTACTTTTTCCTAAATTATGATTTAAATTAATTGTGTTTCCTGCTGCGTCAGTACCCCCATTTGCATATACCTTTTTTGCACTTACAGCAATCCAATCACTTTCCCAAGTTTGTCCACCTCCAACCCCTCCTTCAATCTCATTAGCAGTATGCCCGTGAATTGAAGGCTGGCCTGTTCCAGTTCCTGTTGTCCAATCATAGGCTATTACATATCCTACTCCAACTAAGAAAACCATAATTGCTGCTAAAAGCCATAGGTCTTTTTTTTGGATTTGTATGCTTATCATTTTACTCTTTTTTATAAAAACAAAAGGGATTAGGTATTTAAATATGTTTTGAAGTACGAGAAATTAAGTGTAAAAGGAATATTTATAAACATCTTTTTTCTTTATAAAATATGAAAAGAGGAATGAGAAATTTATTAGTCTTAGCTGTATTTGGATTAATTATAGGTTTGATTGGAGGAGTTAGGGCTGATGTTAATTATGCATTAAGTGGGACTCCAGAGGTTAATAATCTTTATGAATGGGGGTATCCTTCTCCTAATATTGTGTGGCATAGAAGTAATCCTTTAAGAATAAATGATAATGATACAAGCACTTGGCAGGGAGTTTTAGCAGAGGGTGAGTTGGGGTATTCAACAAGCCAATGTGATTGGGATCGCGCTTGTGTTAAATATATATATGAGGCAATTGTTACATTTCCACAAACTGCTGATGTTATAAATAAAGTAGAGTATGTTAGAGAAGGTTATGCTGCTACAAATTTAAGAGGCTATTATGAAAGGACTTTTTTGTACTACAATAATCAGTGGAATCAAATTTATAGCAGAAGTTTTTACAATGGAGGAAAAGCTGCACAACAAATTACAAGCGGAGGACCTTGGTATAATGTAAGCAAGGTGAAAGTAGAAATCTCTGGATATTCAACAGCTTCTGGTGATCATTTATATCTTAACTCCCGATTATATGAATTAAGAGCTTGGGGTCCTGAACCTTCAACACCTCCTCCCCCTTTAACAAACTCCTGCCCAGATGATGACAGGATAATGAAACTTTTTTCTCAAAATAATTCTCATGGTGCTTTATGGAATGACTCTAATTATTTTTATGATATTTGCTGCAGTGATATTTTTGGTGCAGGAGTAGCAGAGTGTAATGGAGTTCACACTTGTACTGGAACAAATAAAGTTCTTGGCTTGTTTGATATGACTAATTCTCATGCTGAAATTCCAGAAGGGACAGTTTATACAAATGATGTTTGTTATGGAGATTTAGAATGTGAATCTGATACAAGTGCAGGAGATAGCTGTACTAACGGGGGGGAGATTGTTGTAAGATTATATCAAAATACAAATTCTCATATTTCAGATGCTGCAGACACTAATTATCCAATAAAAATTTGCTGCCAGTCAAAAGCTCTAGGGCAGGTATACTGGACAAATATGTTAGGAGTAGCAACAAATAAATCAGACTTAAATGACTTAGTTAAATTAGTAGTAGATGATAAAAACTTGTTAGGAAAAAATATAGAATATGAGATTTATAAATCAGTTAGATTTTGGTTTGATAGCAGGGTAGCTCAAGCTTCTGGTTTAGGTTTTACAACCTGGAGAGCAGGAGATGATGGAAGTGGAGGTTTAGAAGAAGGAAAATATTATTTTAAGGCAAGAGCAGAAGGGGGAGAATGGCTGAGCACACTAAATAATACTCCTGAATGGCAATATCTAGAAGTAACAGCTCCAGAAAGCAATGACCCTCCTGTTGCAATTATAGACTATCCTTCAAAAAGCTTGCCAATAACAAGCAGAAGATTTAAGATAGGAAATAATATTAACTTTAATCAAACTTCTTTTGACCCAGATGATGATTTAGAGGTTACATGGTATTTTGGAGATGGCAGTACAAAAACATGCATTAAATCATTAGAAGATTGCGACACAACACATTCATATGCTAGCCATGGAACTAAAGATGTTGAATTAATAGCAAAAGAAATTGGAAGAGGAAGAGAAGCTTATGATTCTACAAATGTTTTTATTTATGACCGCTCTATAAATGTTTTTGCGATTATAACAGAGCCTCCTGCAGGCTATATTTTCTCCCCAGCTTCAAGTCTCATAAACTTTAGTGCAAAAGATAGCTATGTTTCTAATTGCACAACTGATAACTGTTCTTCTTGCTATGCTGTAGGGGACTTGTATTGTTATGATTTAAGTAAATCTTCTATACCTAATGAGTATAATCTATGGTTTAACTGGAGTTTTAGCGAGGTAGGGAGTGATGGAGGAAATAGGTTTGGAAACTGGAATAATGATTATAATAATGTTGTGGAGTTTAGTAAGACTTTTTTTGAGCCAAAAAAGCACTGGGCAAACTTAAAAGTAGGATATGACTCGCTTTTGGGTGGCATAAACTTTCTTTGGAGCAGCATAACAAGTGTTGGTTTTGAACTTTTGTCTACAAATCCAGTATGTGACCGTGAGAAACTTGTTTGGAAAACATGGGAAAGTGGGGGCTTAGTAGAAACAGACAGTATGAATGATTGTTTTAGAGGAAATGGTGTACCTTCAAAAACCTGTTGCCCTTCGGATAAGAGATGCAAAAAAGTAAGCACAGCAGAATTTAGGTGCGAAGGAGAGCCAGCACCTGACTTTTGTTCAGAATATGATAATCAGTTTGATTGTGAGGGTTTTGACTATGATGTTGCAAAGAGAAGTGTGGTAAAATATACTGGGATAGAGGGTATTTGTGATGGTTCTTATAAAGAGTCTAAAGTTATAGGCGGAAAGACTTGCTATAGATTTGTGGTTGATTGCAGATGCGAGTGGGACAGTGGAGATGACACATGCGGGCCAAAATCATCTAGAACAAACTGGACCTGTCCTGGAGATTCTAGTATAGATATAGACGGGAATTGCGATTGGCAAGAAATAGAAAAAAGAGATGATTGTGATAATTCAGGATATATATTTTATTCTTGGAACACTACATGGAGTGGAGAACCTCCAAAACCTGTTTGGTGTGAAGATGGCAGTGAAAAATTCAGATGCTCAACGCGCCTTCCTTTTTTCACACTTCAAAATTTGATAATTGCTGTTATTGTTATAGCTTTTATTTATATTGTATGGCTTTCTAGGAAAAATAAAAAATTAAGTTTAAAAAAAGAGGTTTAGATGAAAACATGTTTTTTAATAGTAATTTTGATGCTTGCTTTGTTTGTCTCAGCAAATTTAGCTTCTGCATCTTTTACAACAGGAAATTTTAGTATAGAAACAAGCTATGCTCCAGGAGAGAATCTAAGAGGCTGGATTAATATCAGCTTACAGAATGAACCAGCAAGCAGCCTATTAAGTGCTTTTAGCGATAATATAGGCATTTTAGATTTCTTAAAAAACAATGATTTATTTATTGATTCAGACTTCACTTGTTCTCCTATTGATTGTGAATCTGGATATTCTGAATCAGGCAAGGCTACTAATAAAACATTTTCTCTTAATTTTGGAGATAAGAAACTTATTGGACTGAAAATTAATGGAAATATTGAGGGCATTTCTAGTTTTTCTATGAATATAGAAAGTGATGCTGGAGAGTCAGGCTATCCTCAATTATTTGTAGATATTTTAAATGACAATAAATTAGAATGGAGAGCTTATTTACCTTCTGGTAATTTTGCTGCTGAAGACTATGGGTGTTATAATTCAGGAGAGATTGCAGGCCAGGCAGAAATAACTCAAACAGATTACTGTGAAAAAATAACTCTCCCACTTTCTTCAAATGTAAAAATAGGTGCAGATGTTATTGAAAACACCGGAGGAGCTGTTGATTTTGAGATTCGTATTTATAATGATGATTATGATAAAAGTTGTACTGCTAGTACTTCAGGAAGTGGAAAAATTAGCTGTAGTGTAGATCTTGTAGTTACTGAAGAACAAGATTTTTTTGTATGCATACGCACAAAAGATTATAATGATAATAAAAAGTATAAAATTAACTATGAGCAAAATGCTCCTTGTGGCTTTTCTGGAAGTTATGAGGAGTATGATTATGATTTTGCAATATTTGCACAAGCTGGAGAATATGCCCCCATTGGAAGTTTTGCTTTAAATGATGACGAAGTTTCAAATGCAGGGATTATTATTAACCTAAAAGAATATATAGGAGACTATGTTAATGACAGATATGATAATGACTGTACAAATGGATGTATCATTCCAATAGAGTTTATCTCAGGAGAACAACAAACAATAATTATTTCAAATGTTGGACTTACTTATACTTCTGGAATTACTACTACAACTTCAAGTATTTATGACCTAATAGAAGAACCTGCAGAAATAGACATGAATTTTCAAAAACTAGATTTAGAAAAAGCTAACTTAAGTGTTCCTACAAGTTATGGTAATAAAACTTTAAGCTTAAGATTAGATGGGATAGGAATAGCTAGTGAAAAAATTAAGATTGTAAAGGCGCCAGTAATAGACTCTGTCATACCTTTAAACTTGCCTGCTGCTATGCCGGTCAGATTTATAGTTTTTGCTTCTGGTAATGCAACAAAATACAGATGGGAATTCGGAGACGGCACAACAGGAACAACTACAGAAAATAATACATATCATACTTATTCTGAAATAGGACTCTATGAGCTAAAAGTCACAGCTATAAATAATGCTGGAGAATCAAGCAAAACATTTTCTGTTAATGTTAAAAGCCCAGAGGAAGAGATAAACAGAACAATTGCAGAGAAAAAACAGGATTTAAATGCAATTAAGAAACAAGTAGAAACATTAACTGGATGGTACAAAGGAGAAATAAATAATATACTGGCTCTTGATGCTATAGAAGCAGAATTAAATAACTTGGAAAAACAATATGAACTTGCATCTTTATCCAGTGAATATGTTAAAATAATGACTAATTTAATGAATCTTAAAGTGCCTTCTTCTTTAAAGAGCAGCAGCTCTAGTGGAGATTTTCTTCCATCTCCAGAAAATATAGACCCTATTTACCTAATAGAGCTTACAGAAAATGTAGAAAACCCGAAAGAATATACTGAGGGTATTATTGCTTGGATTAATGAAAATATAGAAATAAAAATAGAAAACAAAGGGTTTTATTTGCAGTATCCTAATGAACAAGCTCCTGTCTTAACTGCATCTGTCTTAAAAATAAAAGCAAAAAAAAATCTTGGAGAGGTTTTTTTAATTATAGACCGGAATTATGCTGAAACAACCTTTAAAGAGAATTATAATGAAAAAGCTGTAGGAGAAGCAACAGTAATAACTTTTTCTGCACTTGAGAAAGATAAAGAAGAAGTCATAGAATTTATTCTTCCAGAAAAAATAGAACTTATGAACTTGCCTCTTTATATCTCCCCTGAATTTTCTCAATTGCCTGACCTAAATGGGGAAATATCTCCTTGTGATAATGATGGGGTGTGTGAGAAAGCTCAAGGAGAAACAGAGGAGAATTGTATAAATGACTGTCATACAAGACCTTGGGGAAAAATAATGATGTGGATAGGAATATTATTATTTATTGCTTTTGTAGTTTACATCACATTACAAGAATGGTATAAAAGACATTATGAAAAGCATTTATTTAGAAACAGAAATGATCTTTATAATTTAATAAATTTTATAAATAATGCGTTAAATCAAGGATTTGAAAAAAAGGTTATAATGAAAAAATTAGAAGATTATAACTGGAATTCTGAACAGATAATTTATGCTTTAAAAAAATTAAAAGGAAAAAGAACAGGGATGTGGGAAATTCCTATCTTTAGGCCATTTGAAAAAAGGAAACTTAAAAAAGAGCTTGAAAAAAGGAAAAAATGGGAAAGTTATGTTCCTGCACAGTATTAGATAAAAATATACAGAAAGTTTAAAAACAAGCTTTCTTTTCTTAAAAAAAGAAAAAATATATTTGAAAAGATGGTTATAAAAATAGTAAGGAATTTTATGAAAAGAATCTTTTCTGGCATATTTAAAGGTAAAAAAGAGCTTAGTCTGGGTTTTTATGGTCCTCCGAATGGAGGTAAGACAACTCTTGCAAATAAAATATGCAAAGACTGGACAGGTGAAGGACTAGGAAAGACAAGTAAGATTCCTCATGAAACTCGAACAGTACAGTTTAAAGAGAAAGTTGATATAGAGTACAAAGGAAAAAAGCTCTCTTTAAAAATAGTAGATACTCCGGGAATAGCTACAAAAATAGATTATGAGGACTTTATGAGATTCAAGATGAATAAGAAGGATGCTCAAAAAAGAGCAAAAGAAGCAACTCAGGGAATAATAGATGCTATAAAGTGGCTTGATGACATGCAGGCAGTTATTGTTGTTCTTGATGCAACTAAAAATCCCTACAGCCAGGTAAATATTACAATTATTGGCAATCTTGTGGCTAGGAAAATTCCTGTGCTTGTTGTTGGAAATAAAATTGACCTAAAGAAGGCAGATTTGAAAAGAGTTGAGGCAGCTTTTCCAGAATATGAGGTAGTTGGAATTTCAGGCAAATATGGAAAAAATATGGAAGAATTTTATGAATCAATTTTTAGATTAGCTAAAAAAGCTTAAATATTGCAAGATTTATATTTCATATAAAGAAAAAAGAGGTAAAAATGGCAAAGAAAAAACTAAAAGGTTTGACAATCCAGTTTATTCCTTATACTGAAATTGAAACCTTAGATAGTGGAGCCAGAATAAAGAAGCTTCTCAGTATAGTGCTTGGAAACAGAATAATCATATTACAAGGAAAACTTCATCCTGAAGAAGAGGCCAGACTTATAGAGGATACAATGGCAATGGTCGGGCATGTTAAGAAATTTAAAGGAATAGAATTGGCTACAATAAATTCAAATTCTGATAATCTTAGTTTTTTTGGCAGGTTTAAGCATAGTTTAGCTAGAGCATTAGGAGCTCAAGAATCTATAACTATTATTGGTCCAGCATCAATAGTAAGGGAAATAAAAAGAGACCCGAGAAAAATAGAGATATTGATGAAAAAGTGAGCCTATATTTAAGTAGGTATTGCACAAATTAGTTGAATTTCGACCCCGGTGGGGGCATTATACTTTTTGAGAGATTCAAAAGCATAATTTTTTAATTATGCCTTTACTTCAACTTCTTTGAAAGAATGCTCTTGATCAACTACTTCTTTTGTTAAATTCCAACTCCAATTTAACATTCTAATTTATATATTCCACTATAATAAAGCTTATATATTAGGATATACTTAGTATATCCTATGAAAAGGGTAAAAATTAATGCTAAAACCAAGCTTATCTTAACTAATATTAAAGGATTTGTTAAGAGAAAAGTTACTAAATTTGGAAATAGTGCTAAAGTTAGTTGTCCTAAAGAATATCTTGGAAAAGAAGTGTATCTGGTAATTGTAAAAAAATGATAATAAAAATTTGTGAATTTTGTGGAAAGAAAATTAAAGCAAAAACAAGAGCTAAAAGATTTTGTAGTGACTTATGCCAGAGAAAACACTACTACAGAAGGCCTGAAGTAAATAAAAAGATAAGAAAATATGCTCACAGATATCAACAGACACCTGCCTTTAAAGAAAAAAATAGAAAACGTTTGAGATTACACAGGCAGACACCAGAATTTAAAGAGAAGAACAGAATTTTAGCAGCAACTAAGTATAGAGAAAAAAGAAGGCTTTTTTGGAAAGAATATGGAAAAAGACCCGAGGTAAGAACCAGAATTAGAGAGCGAGATAAAGCAAGAAGATTAACTGATAAAGAATTTCTTATTGCAGATAGGCTGCGTCGTTCATTAAATCACGCAATGACTAAATACTCAAAAACAGGTAAGATAATGAGTTCAAAAAAGTATGGTATTGATTGGAAAAAAGTAATAGAACATTTAAAACCCTTCCCAGAAAATCTAAAAAGTTTTGAAATTGATCATATAATCCCACTACATTTATTTGATTTAACAAACTTGAAACAACTTAAAAAGGCATTTTCTCCGGAAAATCTTCAATGGTTGACAAAAGAAGAAAATCGGAGAAAAAGCGGTAAGATTGTTTAAGATAAGAAAATTTTATAAACATGTTAAGTATATTATTATGTTAGGAGGTAACTAAAATTAACCAGTGTGTTCATTGCGGAAACATGTATGAAGATGCAGCTCCTGAGCTGCTAAAGGGGTGTAGTTGCGGCAGTCATTTTTTCTTTTTTGTGAGAAAAAAGCAGTTAGAAGAGTTAAAACAAAAGACTATAGAACTAGAAAATGTAGATAAGAAACAAGTAGAAAGAGATGTTAGAGAGATGATTGGATTAGAAGAGGAAAAGGAAGTCCCAGTGATACTTGACTTAGAATCTATTAGACTTACTGGGCCGGGAAAATTTGAAATAGATATAGTTAATTTATTTTCAAAAAAAAGACCTTTGATATTTAAGTTAGAAGAAGGAAAATATATTATTGACCTTGCTTCGACTTTAAAGGTTTCTTTAGATGAAATAAGAAAGAAGATTAAAAGACCCAGGGAGTAAATATGAGAAATAAAATAAAAGAGGTTTTAGAAAGACAGATTTTGCTAATCAAGCCAAGTGAAAAAGAAAGTAAGGAAATAAATAAGGAAGCTGAGAAATTTATCAAAGAGCTGGAAAAAAAGATTAAAAAAAGAGGCATTAAAGCAGATGTTTTTATCGGGGGAAGTTTAGCCAAGGGCACTATAATAAAAAAGCAAAAACATGATATTGATGTTTTTATCAGATTTGATAAAAAATATCCAGATGAAAAGATTTCTAGTATGCTTGGAAAAATTGTAGCAGGAAAGAAAATACACGGAAGCAGAGATTATTTCCAGATTAAAAAAGGAAAGATGATTTTTGAAGTAGTCCCAGTAGGAAAAATAACAAAGCCAGAAGAAGCGAGAAATGTCACTGACTTATCTTATTTTCATGTTAATTATATCAAAAAAATGATGAAGAAAAACAAAAAGCTGGGGGGGGAGATAATGCTTGCAAAGAATTTTTGCTATGCTCAGGGTTTTTATGGTGCAGAGAGTTATATTAAAGGATTTTCAGGTTATGCTTTAGAATTATTAACATGTTATTACGGAAGTTTTTTAAAATTCATAAAGGCTGTAAGAAATAAACAAAAAATTATTCTTGATCCTGAAAAATTTTACAAAAATAAACAAGAAATACTGTTGGAATTAAATGAAGCAAAATTACAATCTCCAATAGTTTTTGTAGACCCTACATTTAAAGAAAGAAATGCTCTTGCAGCTTTGAGCCAAGAAACTTTTGGAAAATTCAAAGAAACATGCAGAAGTTTTTTAAGTAATCCAGATAATAAATTCTTTGAAAAAAAAGATTTAGGAAAAGAACTAAAAAAGAAGTATAAAAATCTCATAGTTATAGAGGTAAGAACAAGCAAGCAAAAAGGAGATATTGCAGGGAGCAAACTAAAAAAATTCTCTGACTTTTTAACTAATGGGCTGAAAAAATATTTTGAAATTAAATTTAAGGAGTTTGAATATGATGATGAAAAAAATATTGGGAAAATTTATCTTTCTATTATCCAAAAAAAAGATATTATTAGAGAAGGACCTCCAATAACTTCAGTTGAACATCTTGTTAGGTTTAAAAAAAAGCATAAAAACTGCTTTATAAAAAAAGGCCAGTCTTATGCAAGAGAAAAACCCCTAACTATAAACAAATTTTTAGAAAATTTAAAAAAAGAAAAAAGAACCAAAGAGATGAAGATAACAAAAATAGAGTTAGTTAATATTTCTAGTGTTTTGAACAGCCTTTAACAACAATGACATTTTTTCATTAAGAGCGTTAGAACACCTTTGCCCATTTTCTAATTCTTCAATTGCAAAAGTAATTGAATCAGCTAAATCCTCATCTATTATTTTTGGTTTTAGTACATTTCCCTTTACTGCGCTTTCTAATCTTTGGAAGTCAAGACTCTTTTTAGGTAGAAGTTCAGCATTCCTTTTTCTAATAGAAATCCCATATCCTCCTGTAATACGCTGACCTAGATAAACAAGTAGGCTATTAAAATCTTGAACAATATAAACATCTGCCATTTTTAGCTTATTTCTACTTTAATGAAAACTTTTTCTTCAGCCTCTTTTCTGTCCCATACTCCGACAATTTTATATTTAGTATTTTCAGGTATTATGAATGTACGGTTTGCTCTTTCAGTATTTCTTTTTGTTGTTACACCTATTTTTTTAAACTTTGCTTCTAATCTGCTAATGGCCTTTTTCCTATCTTTTTTATTTACAGAAATATCTATAGAGTCTGATCCAGCAACAGAAGCAATAGGATCTCCTAAAATGCATTCTGCCATTTGTCCAACAATAGTGTAGTCAATAGCTTCTTTATAACCTTTCATAGGAATACTTAAAGAAGGGAGGACTACTTTCCTTAAAGTAGAATATGCTGAAGCAACATTTCCTTTTGCCATTTTTTTACTTCCCCCAGGCTTTTTCAAATAAGTGGGAAAGAGAATTAACAAAAAACTCAGAATTTATCCATACTCCTAACTCTTCATCATCTTTTGAGTTTTGAGAAAGCAAAAATAAGATTTGTTCTTTATCAACAGCAAAAAATCTGGAATTAATATCCAGTTTTTTAGCATTAATCTTAAACTTAATGTTTATTTTTTTGATTTCAGATTCCTCTCCAGATAAAGCTATTTTTGTGCTTATCTTTCTCTTGTTCAAGTTATTGAATAAAGAAGAGAATATTCTTGACCTGTCATTAATTTCAGAAGTTGAAGTGCAGATTATAGCTTCTTTTTTAGCAGATTCCAAAATCTCTTTTAAATGATTGAAAATATTTGTTTTTCCTTTAATGGCTCCACTTAAATTATTGTGCTTGACTGGCTCTATTCCTGTATTGTAGAGCTCTTCAAGTTCAGCATATTCTTTAGTTTCTCTTAAATTTGAAAGCATTTTTACATTTTCACTTGCCTTGTTTAGAGTATTTGTTTTAAGTTTTTCTATAACAGTAGTTGGTTTGACTGCAATATATTTGACTGGTTTTCCTAGTTTAGCTATTGCAAATCCTGATTTTTCAAGAGATTCAAGAACATCATAGGTTCTGCTTCTTGGAACACCAGAAATTTCAGCTATTTCACCTGCTGAAGCAACGCCCCTGCCTAACAAGGCAAGCCAGACTTTAGTTTCATAAATATTTAAATTGAAAAATTCTTTGATTTGCTTAACAAGTTCTGGTTTAATTATCATTTTATTTTTGGGGTCTTATATAAAAAGCATAATCTACTGGGTTAAAAGTAATTGTTAATTCATTATTTTGACAATACTCTAATACATGTGTATTAGCTTCTTTAAGAATATCAAGCCAGGATGCTACCTCTGTTCCTTCTATGTTTGTTGGAAGATTTGCTAATTTAAAATCTAGGTGTCCTGTCTCTCTTATTGGAGAAGTGAGTGTAACATTACTAAAACCATCATCGGCTAAGATATTTCTTAATTCACTAAATGCATTTTGGCTTATTCCCATGTTATTTTTATTAAAATTATTTATTACTAGCTTTAAAGAAAATTCCTTTATAAATCTTTCTATTTTGTTGTTACTATATAATTAGAACAATAGAAAGGTTTAAATATTTTGAATTTTTTATGAGGCTAGATAAGATGCAATACTTAAAAATTTTAACATATTTTATTGTATTTTTAATAGGTTTTCTTAGCTGTACACTTATTGTTTTTTCTGAAATAGAAAAACCGCTTTTTATTGGAGGCTTGGGCCTTATTTCTGGGTCAAAAGCTCCTAGTAACTGGATAAAAGAAAACCAGATTCATATTTATGAAAATGCCATTGTTATTGACATAGAAGGAGCATCTATATCAAAATATGCCCCTACAGGAAGTATGAGGCCTGTATTAGATAAAGATAGTAATGGTATAAGAATTGTTCCAGAAAACCCTGGTCAGATAGAGATTGGGGACATAATAACTTTTGAGCAGAATAGTCAGTTAATTGTTCACAGGGTTGTTGATAAAGGCAGAGACGAAGAAGGAGTATTTTTTATAACAAAAGGTGACAATAATAATGTCACAGATGGAAAGGTAAGATTTAAAGATATTAGATATGTTACTATAGGGGTAATTTGGTAAATGGTTAAAGAAATCAGATGTCCTGAGCTGATTTAGAAACTGCTATAAAAGGAGCAGATAATATTTCTTGTATATATATTTCTGGCAGGCTTGATGATAAACTGCTCAGAGAAAATTTAGCAAAGAAATTTAGTGGGGAAGCACTAGAAAAAGAATTTAGCAGAATTAAAAAATTATACAAGGCAGGCAGGGCATATGCTAAAAAGTTTGCAGAATATGGTTCTAACCCAGAGGAAGTCTTAGATAATATCAAAGCCCATTCTAAAAGATTCAAGACATGTTCAGCAGGAGTAACAGGATTAAAAGTAAAATACAGTAAAAGAAATTTAAAACATTTAACAGATAAAGAGATAGAATGTTTACAATACTTTGGATTATTAGAGCAAAGCCCAGCTAATTAACATTCCAATAAAAATTCCTGCTGTTATGAAGGGCATTGCAGGATAAAATTTTCCTTTTCTTGCTGATATGAACAAGGCAGCTAGAGCAATTGTTGCACATGCAGTTATTAATAAAGAGGAAATCAAGCCAAAAGCATTAAGGAAAAGACCAGAGGCAATTATTGGGAAAATAACATCTCCTCCGCCAAGAATAGCTAGAGAAACTTTTATTTTTTTCTTCTTTAAAATTTTTTTAGGAATCTCTTTTTTCTTATATTTTTGTTTGAGTGATTTAAAATGTTTCTTTTGTTTTTTACCAAGATAAGGAACAAAAAAACCAGCAAAAAATTTCAGTTCATTAATTTGAAATTTTGCCATTTTCTGCATAAATCCTGCATGCCAGACAGCATATATATCATATGCTGAGATTAATATAAGGAAGAAAACTATAAGCCATAATCCTATAGAGCCCCAAGAACTAAAAAGAATAACAAAAACAGCAGCTATTCCAGGATATATCATTAGTTCTGTAAAATTATGAACAACTAAATTCCTTTTAAAAACCTTGAAAAAGGCTAAAGGCAAAGCAATTAAGGCTGCTATAATATCTGGGTAAGGAAGTTGAAAATAGATAAATAAACTGTTGAATGTTATTCCAATAGCTAAAATAACAACTACAAAAAACCAGAGGCGTAAAACTGTTTTTAGCTTGAATTTCATTAATAAAAACATTAAGATAACTGCAATTACAAATGCGAAAATAATTGAGGAAAAACCTTCAGCTGGTTTTATATCTTCAGGGGGCTGCATATTATACGGAAGTTCTGGCCCTGTTATATAAGAATGTACAACAGCTAATCCAATCAGCTGGGTTATTAAAAACATAGCCAAAAGAGTCAGTGTTATTTTCCATGCGTGTTTCATTGCTTAAGACACCCAGCTCTTAAAGCTTCAACTTCCCTTAAAAACATATTTGTGTACCTCCTTTTCATCTTATATCAATTTATAGAAAAGATGGTTTATAAAATTGATGTATTTTTATCTTATCCTAATCGTCTCTAAATTTCTTGGGGCAGAAGTCTCAATTCTGTTTAGTTTGTATAAAGTAGAAGCAAGGTCAAGACACTTACTTGCTTCTCCGTGGTTAATTAGAACTCTCTTTGGTTTTGGCTGGCATCTGTTTATAAAGGCTAATAGTTGATTTCTTCCAGAGTGGGCTGTTAATCCATCTATAGTATGAATTTCTAAATTAACTTGCACATCTTCTTCTTTACCCTCATTTGTCATTTTAATCTCTTTAAGGCCTTCCTGGACCTGTCTTCCTAAACTTCCTACACCCTGATAACAAACAAAAATTATACTGTTTTTTTTATTATCAGCAAATTCTCTAAAATACTCTACAGAAGCACCTCCGACTAACATACCAGAAGTTGCAAGAACAATGCAAGGGCTTCCTTCAACAACTTTTTTCCTTTCTGCTGGCGAACCAACTCTTTTGAATAGTCCAGAAGAAAAAGGATTTTTGTCTTGGAAAATCTGGCTTCTTATATTGCTAGATAAAAAATCAGGGTATGCTGTGTGAATTCCATTAATATCCCATATCATTCCATCTATATAAATTGGAACCTCTGGCAATAAACCCTGTTTAAAAGCATCTTCAAGTATTAACATGGTTTCCTGTGCTCTTCCTAATCCTAATTCCGGAATTAAAACCTTGCCTTTTCTTGCTATTGTTTTCTTTATAGCCTCTATTAGTATCATTTCTGACTCCTTTCTTGGAGGAAGAACATCATTTTTACCCCCATATGTAGCTTCTATAATTGCTGTTTCTAATCGTGGAAAAGATGTTATAGAAGAATCTAACAATCTTGTTTTTCCAAATTTCATATCCCCTGTATAAAGTAAGTTGTGAAGACCATTGCCTATATTTAAATGAACCATAGCACTTCCTAGAGCATGGCCTGAATTATAAAAAGTAAGCCTTATATCTGGAGCAATATCAGTAACCTCATTGAAATTCAGGCAGATGCTGTGTTTAACCATTTCTTTAATATCTTTTGAACCATACAATGGCTGAGAGGCTTTTTTATAAGCAACTCCTATATAATCTAAAGAAAGTAAAGAAGCAATATCCCTTGTAGGAGGTGTAAAATATACAGGACCCCTGTAACCCATTTTGAACAATAGAGGAACTAGTCCACAATGATCAAGGTGTGCGTGACTTATAATTATGGCATCTATTTCTTTAAGGTCAAATTCTGAAATGTCAAAATAAGGAAATTTTTCTCTATTTTGAGCTGCTACATCAACACCACAATCAATCAGTATTTTTGATACAGGGGTGTGCAAAAGTAAGCAGGATCTTCCAACCTGTCTTGCCCCCCCTAAAAATGTAAGCCTTACCCACTCTTCTATTTTTTCAGGATTCCATTCTCTATAAATCTTTTTACCAATAGAGTTTAGAAACTTTTTCCTGTAACTATTATTTTCATATAAAACTGCCCTAATATTTTCGGTTATTTTACTTGGGATAGCAGGACTTCTTTGCACTTGAGGAATCCACAATGTCTTTTGTTTTATCTCTTGTAAAATTGCTCCTGCTTTGCCTATAACCATTCCTGGTTTCTTGGCTTCGATTATAACCGTACTTCTTTGTATATCAAAAATTATATTTGTTATTTCTGCTTCTTTTGGAATTATATTCCTAATTTCTTTTTCTGCATTTTCTTTTTCTACTAAGATTTTAGAGTCTGCCCTTAATTCAATTCTTTTCTTAATGTTGTTAACAACTTCTTTGATTTTTCTTTCTCCTTCTTTAAAGAAATTCTCATCATCTGTATAAAGAACTATATTTGCTCCTTCAAAATTAGCAGAGCTTATACATTTTGGCAACTCGCTCTGGATATTTTTCAGAATATCTGGCATTTTGTTTTTTTCCTTTTGTTTTTGACGCAATCTTTTAAAAAAAGATTGCCCAGAATTTTAAATAAAATGATTATAATTTAAACATAATTTGGTTTGATCTCTTTTTCAATAACTGGCTTTATGCCCTCTTTAGTAACAGCAAAAACATCTATTCCAAAGCCGCTTCCAACATCTCTTTGTGTTGAGGATTTTATACATTCTAAAGAAAGTTCTGTAGCTTGTTTAGTTGTCATGTCTTTATTATATCTTCTTTCTAAAAGGCCGAGAATAAAAGGCATACCACTAGAAAGATTTGCATCATAATCTTTAACTTTATTCACTGTTCCTGCTGGCTCTATAGTATATAATTCAAAAGAGCCGTCTTCATTATAGCCTGCAACTAAAGATCCTGCAATAAATGGAATCATAGACATCTGCCTAATATTCCGGTAAGCGAGCATGCCAATAAGATTTGCTCCTTCTTTAACTGTTGGTCTTTGCTTGCTCTTTAATTGTTTGAGCCTTAATTCTGCTTTGACTATTTTTCTGAGCATTTCTATATCTGAAGAAACTCCTGTTCCTGCAAAAATAAGATACTCATTGATTTTCGTTAATTTTTTTGTGTCTTTACTAACTGCAATAGTCCCTACTGTGCTCTGTCTGTCTGCTGCTAAAACTATTCCATCTCTGCACACAATTCCAACTATGCTTGTGCCTGTTTTAAGAATGTTCTTCTTTAAATCTTCATCCATTTTAATTGAGAACTATTTAACCTCTCAAAGAATTTACAATAATAATTAGAAGATTGGGTTTATAAAGTTTTTGATTTTTATCTCTCAACTTTTGTAACTCCTGCTTCTTTCTTGAACTTTATGATGTTTTCTACAAAACTCTCTATCTTAGCTTCATGACTAACTAGGATAAGTTGTGCTACTTTTAACTGGGAAAGAACATCTCTTATCTTATCAAGTTGTGTTTCAGAAAAACCATCAGTCGGCTCATCAAGTATAATAAGGTCTCTTGTCTTTATCCTGCTTAATAAAGAATTAATGACTTGATTTAGAGCGAGCCTGTAGGCAAGAGCAACAGCAGTCCTCTCTCCACCCGAAAGGCAGTTATAAGAAAGTTCGTAATCTTGCTGCTCAATTATCGGAGAAAACTGCTCATCTAATCTTACAGAAAGAGATTCTGGAACAAGAACAGAAAACCATTCTGAAAACAACTTTGAGAATTCGTCACGAAGTTTTAACATGACATTTTTTTCTGTAAATAAAATTAAATTCAGAAATTTACTAGTAATCCAGTCTTCAAGCTGTTTTAGATAATCTAGTTTCTTTTTTAATTCATGTTTTTCTTGGATTTGCTTGTTTATATCCTGGATTTGTTCCTGAATGAGAGAGCTTTCTTTATTTATTTCAGCTACCTTGATTTCCTGCTGTTTTTCTTTTAGTCTTTCTTGTTCAAGCTCCTCCTGTTTATTTTCAAAAAGTGGAGTGAATTTTGAAAATTGCCCAATGCTCTCCTCAAGAGTTTTTATATGTTTAATTATCATTTCAATGTCCAAATGAATCTGCTTTTCCCTTTTCTCTATTTCTTGTATATTTTTTTCTTTTTCCTTTATATTTTGCAATTTGATTTTTTTTATTTCCTCTTCTGATTTTTTTTGTTCAAGACTAAATGTTTGTTTTCTCAAACTTTCTAGAGATTCTGAAAGCTGTAATTTTTGCTTTTCTATATCTTGAATATTTTGATTAAGTGATGCAAGCTCAGAATCTATTTTCTGAAAAATATTATTTTTATATTCTTCATTGACTTCCTGAAGGCAAGTAGGGCAGTTCTTTAAGCGGGATATTTTTTCTTTAAGCTGTTCAGCTTCTTTTTTTCTTTCCAGCAAAGAGTTTAACTTACTAGAGATATTAATAGATTCTTCTTGTAGGTTTTTCTCTTGTTCTTTATTTTTTGCGATAGCAGAAAGAATCTCCTGAAATCTGTCTTGATCGAAAACAAGTTTTTTCACATCCCCTATTTCTTCTCTTAGCTTTTGCATCTGTGTTTTTAGCTCAAAAGAAGAATCTTTCTTATTTATTAACATGATGTCAGCTTTTTCTTTTTCTTTTTCAAGATTTTCTTTTTCTTTTACCTTTCCTTCTATTTCTCTTGCCTCTTCCCCTATTTTCTTCCTCTGTTCTATTCTTTCCTGCAAGACCTTGCTTTCTTTTTCTTGATTCTCTTGCAACAAAGAGAGTTTTTCTTTTTTTTCTTTTAGAGTTTTTTTTATCTGTTCTATATCTGCTAACTGGCCCTCTTTGTTTCTTATTTTTTCACGAAGTTTGATTGTAAAGATACTTATGTTTTCCCCTATTCTTTTATACTTATCTATTCCAAAAATATGACGCAGTGTATTAAGCCGAGTTTCAGCTGCTTCTAAAATTATCTGCTTCATTTCTTCTTGGGGAGTGTAAACAGTAAATTTATATAGAAGATTAGTTTTTTTAGCAAATTCGGTTGGGTAATTTAATAATCTTAACACCCTATTCTTAATTTCAGTTACACTCCCTTCAAATTTTTCATTATCTACTATTATAGAAGTATTCTCCTGGCTTATGTTCTTCCCCCTCTTTAATACCCTTTCTAAGATAACAGACTTACCGTCTATTTCTAATTTAAGGGTAACGCGGCCTTCTTGCTTACCATTTTTCAATAAAGAAGACCCTCTTTGACTTGGTTGCAGACCAAATAAAGCAAATTCTATTGCAAGAAGAACAGATGTCTTGCCTGCCCCAATGTCCCCTGACAATAAGATTGAACCTGCAGGAAACTCTATCTCCTGGTTTTCATAACTCCTTATATTCTCTAGTTTTATTTTTTTAATGAGCATTTTATAAGTCTAGGATTTTGTTTATTTCAGTTAAAAGGCGAGATTCAAAAACTGCTTTTTTCTCATCTTCCTGTTTCTCTAAATTAAAAGAGTTTATTAAAGGAGTAATAAATTTATTAAATTCAGAGGAGTTTTCCTTGATGAAAGTCTCAATCATTGCTTCTTCTATCTTATCTATATCATCTGTCTCTATTTCAATTTCCTGCTCTTCTGTCTTAAGCTTACTGGTATTTTTTAACAGCACATAAGATTTCTTTTTTTTAGCTGTTTCTTGTATCGCCTGGAACTTTATATCTGAAGTTTTTCCATGCTTTATCTTTCCTTTTAATTTTAAAAGAACAATTTTGTCCTCTAAATCTTCTTTTTCAAGTGCAAAAATAATCTTGTCTGTTGCTGTCAAAGCATCTTCTATTTCAATTTCTATAGACAAGATAGGTTTAAATTTAATCTCTTTTTTTGTTAACTTAACATAGCCATTAACATCAATGATATAAAAACTCCCTCCTTTAAGTTCATCTAATTCTTGGAAATTATTTGGAAATATTGGTCCTGGATAAACCAAATACTTATTGTCAGCAAGAGGGTATTCATGTATTAAATGCAAATGCCCCAGGGCATAATAATCTGCTTCTGGTAACTTTTCTATTGAAACAGATTCTATTGGGAGGTTCCCTTTAGCTGATTCCATTGTTGTGTGCAACATTAAAATTTTGAAATTATTTGTTTCTTCAAGAAAGATTCTTCTTAAATCTTTTACTTCTAATCCTGATTTTTTCCCAGGATAACCATAGATTGATACCCCTTCATGATTTCTTGCTTTTAACATTATTTTATTCTCTTGCTCTTCAAACTTACACATCTGGCAAAAACCTGCTTTTTCTAAAACATCTAGAAAAGTTTTACCAGAAACAGAATAATCATGGCTTCCTGCAATCATATAACACTTAATATTGACATCTTTTAATTTTTTAAATTCTGAGAAAGTTTCTTTTAAAATTTCTATTGGAGGATATGCAGAGTCAAATAAATCTCCTGAAAAAAGTATGAAGTTTACATTCTCTTGAATGCAAATTTCAATTGCCTTTTTGAAACTAGCTAAATTCAATTCCTGAAGTTCTGGTTGGCGCCAAGAACCAAGATGACAGTCAGCAATATGTGCAAATCTCATTTTCTCTTTTTACTTTTCCCTACAAAAAACCGAAAATAAGCTATATAAAAATAATTATAATAGAGAAAATACTTTAAAAATCCCTTTAAATTATCTTCTTAATTCTATAATGAATAATTCTTCAAAAAATAATTTCTTTTTGCTTAATAATTTCATTTTATAACCTAATTCTTTTGCTTTTTTATTTATAATTTTAGGCTTACTTAATGAACTATAAATCAGTAAAACCTTTCCATTTTCATTTAAATAATTTTTAGCTTGTTTTAAAAATCTAATAATTGTTTCATAACCTTGTTTTCCCCCAGTTGTATCTTTTTCTTTATCGTATCTATTGGAAGGCAGGTAAGGAGGATTGAATACAATAAGATCAAATTTGTTTTTGATATTTGAAAAAAGGTTTGATTTTATAGCTTTAAATCCTTTTTTCTTTAATAACCCAATAACAGACTTGTCTACATCTGCAGCCAGTATATTATTAAAGCCTAATTTTCTGCAGGTTTCTGCCTGAATTCCTGAACCTGTTCCAAGGTCAAGAATAATAGTGTTTTTATCTTTATCTTTCAGGTATTTTTTCAAATTTTCTGAAAGCGAGTAAGAATCTTCTGCTGGGGCATACATTTTTATATTTTTAACCAAACCAACTAATTATTTTATCTCTAAAAATAAAGGTCAAAATAAAAACCGCAAGAAGAAGAACTAGAATTATAGAAAGCAAGATTATTTTTAAATTTCCTTTTAAAAAAGACTGTTTTTTTGGTTTTTTAATTTGTGTTACAGTTGCTGTTTGTTGACTAGTCGGTTGTGCTGGAGCCATGGGCCTTTGATATGCTACTGGTTTTGCTGGTTGTACTGCTGTTACTGGTTCTGGCATACTTGCTTTTTTTTGAACAATAACAGAACCAGAATGTATAAAATTAGAAGCTTCTTCAACTTCTTCTGTACTATAACCTGCAGAAATAAGACTCTGTTTAGTGTCCTCAAAAGAATAGCCCCTTTCAAGAGAATTTTTCAATGCAGCAACTATATCTTCTCTTACCATTTCTACCTCTTTTTTATCTTCTGATAATAGTTTTTAGTTATTATTAAACCTTTGTTTTTAATTCTTTATAGTATTATTTTCTGACAATCCTGCATAATATGAACTGTTTTTCCAAGTTTATAGCCTAATTCAGATGCAAGCTCTGCCATTGGAGTTAATTTAGCTAAATCTCCATGAGCAGGAATTATATGTTCTGGATGCATCATAGTTATAAAATCTCTCAAATCTTCTCTTGCTGCATGACCTGAAACATGGGCATCTCCAAAAATTCTAACCCCTCTCTTTTTTAATCTTTTTTCCAGCTGATTTCTATTTGAGACAGTTATTGGGGTTGGAATAATTGAAGAGGAGAAGATTACATGATCCTGGTTCCTAAAAGAAAAGGGGAGTTCATTCTTTGAAATTCTCTCAAGAACACTCCCAGGCTCACCTTGATGACCTGTGCAAACAAGTAAATAATTAGTCCTGTTTTTGTTTATTTTCCTTAAAGCAGATTCTACTTGTTTTCTATAGCTAAGAAGCAGTATATCTTGATAAAAGGGGCAGATTTTTACTTTTTGGGCAGCAGAAACATATTTGTTTAGACTCCTCCCAACAAAAATGATTTTTCTTCTAAGTTGTTTACCAAAATCCACAATGCTTTTTAGTCTAGCAATATGAGAAGAGAAGGTTGTTATAATAATCCCAGATTTTTCATTGGAGGTAGTTAACATTACATCTTCAAGTAATCCTCTTGCTATTTTTTCACTTGGCGTTTTCCTTTCACTGCCAGAATAAAGGGCATCTACAATTAAAACTTTAACTCCTTCTTTAGCTATTTCCTTTAGTTTTTCATAATTTGGTTTTTTTCCTAAAATAGGGTTGTTGTCAAATTTGAAATCATTTGCGTATAAGACAACACCCTCTTTTGTGTGTAAGGCAATCATAGAAGTTTGAGGGGTAGAATGAGTAATATTGATAAAATCAACAAGATATTTTTTATTTTTGCCTTGTAAAGTATAAGAAGAATTTGGCTGAACTACTTTTAGCTTGTTCCTTAGCATTATGCCTTCATCTCTTAACATTGTTTTTAAAACTTCTATAGTAAAAGGAGTTCCAATAATCTCTGCATTATATCTTTGTGCAAGATATAAAACTGCTCCAATATGGTCAAGATGAGCATGGCCTAGAAAAATTGCTCTTACCTTATTTCTTAAATTAAAGCTGTCTAATAAGGTATCTTGGGGTATGGCTCCTATATTTCTTAATCTTTTCTCAGTTAATTTTTTATTTCTTTCTTGTTCTTCTAATTCAACAATTGCAGGCAGGAAAAAACCCATATCAAAAATAAAAACATCTCCTGCTATTTCCACAGCTGTCATATTCTTGCCTACTTCACTAAATCCCCCAATTGTGTAAACTTTCATTTGTAAACCTCTTTTCTATTTATAGAATAAAAAGATGGGGGTTTAAATATCTTGCGAGAGAAACATTTTTAATCTTTAAAAATAAGTTCTTATATGAAAGTTGTCAGAAAAAAGAGGAAAAAAATTAAGATTGAACATAATAAAAAATTATTCTGGATTATAATCTTTTTATTGGCAATTTTGATAGTCTTAATGTGGTTTAGGGGCAGGAATAGGGAAATAGACAATGGACTGGTTGTAAATGAAAAAGAGTGTGAAAAAGACGAAGATTGTGTTCCTGCAACATGCTGCCACCCAGATTCTTGTACAGTGAAAGAAAAAGTTCCAGCGTGTAAGGGAGTGATGTGCACATTAGATTGTTCAGGCCCATTAGACTGTGGAGCTGGAAGTTGTGGATGTGTTAAAGGGAAATGTGAAATTATCGAAAATTAAAAAATGAGGAAAATGTTTTTTGGATTAGTTATAATTATTTTTTTACTTGCTAGTATACTGTTTGTTAGCTCTGTTCAAGAGAGTAAAGAGAAGATAAGTGAGGAAGTTTATGAACAACTAGAAGAGGCTTATGAGGTGAGAGTTATTGTAAGATTAAAAGATTCTGAAAAATTAAGGTTAATTAGGACTAATTCTAAGATAGAATCAGATAAGGAAAAGATTAAAGACGCGATAAAAAAAGAAGTCGGGGAAGAAAATGTTAAGCATGTTTTTGATGATTATATTGCTGTTGAAGTTTCAAAAGATGAATTAGAGAAGTTAGACAAAAATCCTAATGTTGAATCAATAATTATTGACAAGCCTATTAAGGCATTTTTACAGGACTCTGTTTTATTAATTAATGCAATAAATGTCTGGTCTTCTCAAATTTCTGGAGTTAATATAACTGGAATTGATGAAACTATTTGCATACTGGACACAGGAATAAACTTTTCACATCCTGATTTAATTGGGAAAAATAAAACTTGTATTATTGATTGTTTTGAAAAGACGTGTGTTGAAAATTGTTCTGTTGCAGATGATTATGGACATGGCACGCATGTAGCAGGAATTGCTGCAGCAAGTGGGGGAATTGAGGGAGTTGCTATAGGGGCAAGTTTAATTGGGGTTAAGGTTTTAGGTTCTTCTGGAAATGGAAATACTAGCGACCTTGATGCAGGAATAGATTGGTGCATTAATAATGCTGATGCATATAATATTTCAGTTATTAGCATGAGTTTAGGAACAGAAATGCCTGATTTATATGATGAATATTGTGATGGTTCTGAGCCAACAACTACCCCTAGAATAAATAATGCAACTTTATATAATATCTCAGTCATAGCAGCTACAGGAAATCAGAATAATATTACTCATATTTCTTCTCCAGCATGTATTAAAAACGTAACTGCTGTTAGTGCAACAGATAAAAGTGATAATATTGCTTCATATGGCAATAGAAACAATTTAACTGATTTAGTTGCTCCAGGCGGAACTTCAGGAAATAAAATTAATTCTACAAAAGCAAGTGGGGGATATGAAGGAAGGTATGGAACAAGTATGTCCGCCCCTCATGTTGCAGCTGCTTTTGCTCTTATTAGACAATTTTTCAGACTGCAAAATAACAGTATTTTAACTCCTGTAGAAATTAAAAATATCTTAAACAATACAGGAGTTTTAGTAGATGATTCAGCAGGAAGTGGTTTAAACTTTTCAAGAATTGATAGTTATTCTGCTCTTATCTCTTTAGATGAAACTGCCCCAGAAGTAGGACTAATTTCTCCTGCAAATGCTACAATAAGTGCTAATATGAATCAAACATTCTCTTGCAATGCTATTGATTTACGGCTTTCAAATATAACTCTTTATTTATGGAATTCGACTAATGATTTGATAAATCGAACAACATATAATATTACCGGAATATCAAATGAAACTTCTTTTAATCTTACAAATTTAATTTATGATAATTATAAATGGAATTGTCTTGCAGAAGATGAAAAAGGAAACTCTGCTTTTTCGGAATCAAACTATAGTTTAATCATTAGCCACTTTAGTATCACTCTTAATTTTCCACTAGATGGCTCTATAGAAATTCCTACTTCTCCTGTATTAAATATAACTTCTTATAATTTAAATGATGATGCTATGAATGTAAGTTTTTATGGAAGAAGCACAACAGGTGGAGATAACTGGACATTAATTGCACTCCCAGATACTCAAAAATATAGTGAAAGTTATCCTGCTATTTTCAATAGTCAAACATGGTGGATTGGAAATAATAAAAATTTACTCAATATAAAAATGGTTGTGCATGAAGGAGATATTGTAAATGCCTATACAGACCTCGCAGAATGGAATAATTCAAATATTAGTTTAACATATCTAGAAAACCATAGTGTTTCATGGACTGTAATCCCTGGAGACCATGACCATCAAACATCAAGTGATCCTGATAGTTCTACAGCTAATTATTATCTATATTATCCTGAATTAAGATTTAATCAAACTTGGTATTGGGGCGGGGATTATAATAATAATACAAACAATTATCAGCTAATGCCAATAGAAGGAGATAATTATATTTTTATTAATGTAGATTTTTGCCCTTCAAGTGATGAAATAACATGGGTAAATGATACACTTACTACCTACAAGGATAGAAAAGCTATACTCACAACACATGCTTATTTGAATGATACTGGCTCTAGGTGGGATGAAACTGGTGATTGCGGTAGATATAGTGGGAACACAAGTTACATATGGCATGATTTAATCAAGAATCATAAAAATTTACAAATAGTTTTATGCGGGCATATGCATGGCGGTCCTAGTGGCAATGATGGAGAAATTAATAGAACAGACAACAATTTATATGGAAATCAGGTATACCAAATGCTGGCAAATTATCAAGATTGGACTAATGGAGGAAATGGTTATTTAAGAATTTTAACTTTTGATCCAGGTGCAGATAAAGTTTTTGTACAAACATATTCTCCATATTTGGACACTTATCAAACTGACGCAAATAGCCAATTTAACTTTGATTATGAAATGAGCAATGGGTCTTTTGGGAATATAGGAAATGTGACGAAGGTTGTAAATGGCTCTGATGCTACTTACACTTGGTCTAACCTAGATGCAAATACAACATATGAATGGTACGTTAATGTTAGTAGTGGAGAAAATTCAACAATAAGTATAATATGGGATTTCACAACAACAATAGAACAATCACCTCAAATAAACAGCCTTCCCCCTTCTGGCGGAGGAGGCGGAGGAACTTCATATAAAATTTATATTCCAACAGCTGAAGAAATAAATATAGGGTATACTAAAGAGCTTGGAAAAAATGATAAAATAAAATTCACATTAGATAATAAACAACATACTTTAGCAGTTAATAACATAGAAGGAAATTACTTTAATTTAACTATTGAGAGCAATAAGATAAATTTAATTCTAAACATTGGAGAGAGCAAAAAATTAAATCTAAGTTCTGAAGCTTATTATGATTTATATGTCAAATTAAATTCAATTGAAAACAATAAGGCTAATATTACAATAAAAACAATTTATGAACTCGTATCAAAACCAACAAAACAGGAAAGTGAAGAAAAAAGTGAAAAAACTGCTAGTGAAAAAGACAGCAGTATAATAAAGGATACAATTAAATATGCTTTAGTTGTTTTAATAATAGTTATTGTAGTTTTATTAAGTATAAAAATACTAAAAGGAGAAGATAAGAAAAGGAAGAGAAGAAGATGAAATCCTTGAAACCAAGTCATAGAGAAAAGAAAAGGTATATTTTAATAGAAGGAAAAGATGCGGATGAGAAAACAATAGAGAGAATTATCTTAGATTATGTAGGAGTTTTAGGTTATGCTAGAGCATCCCCTAAAATCATAAAAAAATCAAAAGAAAAAATCATTTTTGCCATAAACAGAAAAGAATTAGACAATATAAGGGCAAGTTTCCTGCTTTCTGGGAAAAAAATACAGATAAAAAGGGTTAGTGGCAGTTTGAAAAAACTGAAATAGTAAGGTTTTTAAATGCACAGTTCTTTTTGTTTTTGGTAGGGAGGAAATTAAATTTAACTGATTATTCAGTTCTTTTAAAGAGATAAAAATGGTAGAAATGCCTGTAGATATGCAACATCAGATGATGGGTTATGATAGAGCTGCAACTATGTTCTCTCCAGATGGGCACATCTTACAAGTAGAATATGCAGAAAAAACTGTCAGACTAGGCAGTGCAAGTATAGGAATTGTATGCAAAGATGGCGTTGTCATTGTTTCTGATAAAAAAGTTAAATTAGATAAACTCCTTGTTCCAGAATCTGCAGATAAGATTTATGAAATAGATGAACATATAGCAGCTACAGCAGCAGGATTTTGGAGTGATGCAAGAATTTTGATAGAAAGATCTCAGATTTTGGCACAACAACATAGAGTTACTTATGATTCACCTATAGATATGGAATCTGTTATCAAAGAAATAGCAAATATAATGCAGGCTTTTACCCAGTATCCTGGAGCAAGACCTTTTGGTGTTCATGTCATGATAGCAGGGATAAACAAAGAACCAGAATTATTTGTTAGTGAGGTTACTGGAAACTATACTGCTTTTAAAGCAACAGCTATAGGAGAAAATGATGAGAAAATTAAAGAAAGTTTAAGAAAAGAATATAAAGAGGATATGACAATAGAAGAAGCAACAAGGCTTTCTTTAAAAATATTTAAGGATATTTTAGGCAAGAATTTCAATATAGAAAGGTTTGATGCGGGTTATATTGAAAAAAACACTAAAAAATTAAAAAGAATTTCAGGGGATAGATTAAAGAAATACTTGAGGTAAGATTATTACTTATTGAAAATGGATGTTATAGCTAGAATAAGGATTAAAGGAAAAGATTATGAGATTTTAGTTGATATGGATAAAGCATTAGCATTTAAAAAAGGCCGACTTGGGAGTGTAGCAGAGGTTTTGAACATTGAAAAAATATTTCATGATTCTAAAAAAGGATTACATGTGTCAGATGCAGATTTAGAAGAAGCTTTTGGGACTTCTAATATAAACGAAGTTGCAGAGAAAATAATTAAACAAGGAGAAATTCAGATTCCAAAAGAATACAGAGATAAAGAAAGAGAGGGCAAGAAAAAACAAATAGTTGACTTTTTAGCAAGACATGCTATTGATCCTAGGACAGATAAGCCACATACAGCAGATAGAATCTCAGCTGCTATTGATGAGGCTGGAATAAGCATAGATAATAAGCCTATAGAACAACAAATTACAAAAACTATTGAAAAAATTAAAGCTATCTTGCCAATAAAAATACAGACTAAAAAATTAAAGCTAAGAATCTCTTCAGAGCATACTGGAAGAGTTTATGGTTTATTGTCAGAATATAAAGAAACTGAAAAATGGCTTTCAAATGGCGACTTAGAGTGTATAGTTTATATACCAGTAGGCTTACAGGAAGATTTTTATGACAAACTAAATGCAATAACTCATGGCTCTGCTATAAGTGAAGAAATTAAGGAAGAGTAAGATGATATCAAAACAAGAAAAAGAAGAAAAAAATGAAAAAGAGAAAAGAGAGATTGTTGTTCCAGGAGAGATTATTGTATCTGGAGAAGATTATTTACCAGGAGAATGGACAGAAAGAGAGGGCAAGAATATTATAGCATCAAGATTTGGTTTAGCAGACAAATCCGGGAGACTTGTGAAAATAATCCCGCTTTCAGGAATTTATATTCCAAGAAAAGGAAATGTAGTTATTGGAAAAGTTCTTGATATAACATTTAATGGATGGATTATAGATACAAATGCACCTTATCAATCTTTTTTATCAATTATGGAATGCTCAAAATTTGTAAATAAAAATGACCTTTCAGAATGTTACAGTATTGGAGACATGATAGCAGTTAAGGTTTTAAGTGTAAAAAGAAAAGGGATTGATCTAACTGCTAAAGGAAGAAATTTAGGCAAGCTAGAGGGAGGAATAATTATACATATTAACAGCAATAAAGTTCCAAGAGTTATTGGGAAGGAAGGAAGCATGATTAATTTAATTAAAAAAGAGTCAAATTGTGATATTACTGTAGGACAGAATGGGATAATATGGATTAGAGGAAATAAAATAGAAAATGAACTTTTTGCAAAAAAAGCTATTTTGTTTGTTACAGAAAAATCTTTTATTGAAGGATTAACTGAAAAAACAAAAGAATGGCTGGAAAAAAATAAAAAATCAAAGGAGGAAAAGTAAGGTGGCATTCACAAAAAGACCAGATGGAAGAAAATTTGATGAAATGAGAGAAATGAAAGCTAAAGTAGGGGTTGTTCCAAGAGCAGATGGTTCAGCTTTATTTGCTTTTGGAGATACAATAGCTATAGCTTCTGTTTATGGCCCTAAACCACTACATCCTCAACATTTACAAGACCCTGAAAAAGGAGTTTTGAGAGTGAATTATGATATGATTTCTTTTTCTGTAAATGAAAGAAAAAGGCCTGGACCTTCTAGAAGAGGTCAAGAGATTAGCAAGGTTACAGAATGGGCTCTTGCTCCAGCATTAAAAATAGATAATTTTCAAAATACAGTAGTAGATGTTCATATTGTCATATTGCAAGCTAATGCATCTACAAGATGTGCTGGAATAAATGCTGCTGCTTTGGCTCTAGCCCATGCAGGGGTTCCTATGAAAGAACTTGTCTCTGCAGTTTCTATTGGAAAAGTGGATGATAAAATAGTTATTGATTTAATTAAAGAAGAAGAGGATTATAAAGAGGGAGAGGGCTCAACTGATATACCTCTAGCTTTTTTAAGTGAAAGCGGAAAAATAACCCTTCTTCAGTTGGATGGTAAAGCCCAGACTAAAAAATTAAAAGAAATTATTGAGGCTGGAAAAAAAGCTTGTGAAAAAGTTTATGAATTACAGAAAAAAACATTAAAAGAGGTTAAAGGAGAATAAAATGGATGTTCCAAACTTAACAAAAAAAAGAATAAAAGATTATTTAGAAGCTGGAAAAAGATTTGATGGAAGAAAGCTTTTGGACCATAGAAATATAGAAATTGAGCCCTGTGTAAGTAATAATGCTGAAGGAAGCGCAAGAGTCAAAATGGGAGATACAGAGGTTATTGCAGGTGTTAAAATGGGCCTTGGAGAACCCTATCCAGATCATGAAGATGAAGGAACAATGATGACTACAATGGAACTTCTTCCTTTAAGTTCTGAAAATTTTGAATACGGGCCACCAAGAATAAATGCCATAGAAACAGCAAGGATTATAGATAGGGGAATAAGAGAGAGTGGTTTAATTGATTTTAAAAAATTATGTGTAAAAAAAGGAGAAAAAGTATGGACTGTCTTTATTGATTTATACTCTATAAATGATGATGGTAATCTTTTAGACGCAGGCGCTCTAGCTGCAATTACTGCTTTACTAAATGCAAAAATTCCAAAATATGATGAAAAACAAGAGAAAGTTGTTTTTGGTGAACTTACAACTAAAAAGCTTCCTTTAACAAAAGATATTCCAATAACCTTTACTTTCCATAAGATAGGAAAAGCAATTATTTTAGACCCTTCTAGAGAAGAGGAAGAGGCTAGTGATACAAGACTCAGTATAGCTTTATCGCATGGCAAAAAAGAAATCATGGTCAATGCTATGCAAAAAGGCGGAGAGGTTCCTTTTTCACAAGAAGAAATCATAAAAATAATAGATGCTGCTGAAAAAAAATATAAAGAAATTGAAAAAGAGCTTTTTGATAAAATAGAAAAAAATTTAAAAGCAAAGAAATAAAGAAAATTAAGATGGAAACAGTGTTTTCAAAAAAATTTGCAAGTGCATTAGGGGGACTAGGTGTAAGAGAGAGTGCTAAGGAAGGTATTGAAGGAAAAACAAAAGTAATTGATATTTTAAAAAACCCAGTAGAGTTTATTACATTAATTAAAAGATTAGGTATTGCACCCTCAAACTTTATACCTTATAAAGTAAGTTTGTCAAAGTCTAAACACTTTATGCTAGAAAAATTAACTCAAGAGGGATATGAAAGAGTCTTGGCTATTGGAGGATATAGTAATGGTTTAAAAAGAGCACAAATGTTGGCAGAACTTGGATTTAAAAATGGAATGGCTGCTCTTTATCCTGAACTCAATGTCTCAGATTTGGAAGCCACACATAATTATGAAATGTCAGGAGCATTAGTTTAAAATGATAGAAAAAATGCAAGAAAAGTTTACAAAGTATGAAATTGCAAGAATTCTAGGAGCCAGAGCTCTCCAATTAGCAATGGATGCTCCTGTACTCTTAAAAATAGATAAGAAAAAATTAGAAGAAATTAATTATGATGTTCTAAAAATTGCTGAACTTGAATTTGAAGGAGAAGTACTACCAATAACAGTCAAAAGGCCTTTTCCTTTAAGAGGAAAAGAAGAAATACAAAAAATAAGTAAAGAAGAAGCAGAAGAAATAGAAAAAAAGAAGGAAGAGGAAATGAAGAAAGAAGCTGAAGCAGAAGATAAAAAAATCGAGCAGAAAAAGAAAATTGAAGTTAAAAAGATAAAAGAAGAAGGTGAAATCATGGAGCTGGCAAGGCCAGAAGATGAGATTGAAGAATCTGTAGGTGGAGTTGAAGAGGGAATTTAATTAGTTAAATAACGCGCTTTAATTTTTTTAAGATTGTTTTGTTCTTTAAGTAATTCATTTAATCTTTTATCAATTAAATCAATTATGTTGAGTTCATAAGAAAATTTTTCATTACTAAAGTGTTCTTCAATTTTGTCTCTTGTGAAAATAGCATAATCAAATCCCTTGCAAAAAGGACTGCAATAATTCGCATATTCTATTGATTCTCTAACTACTTTAACTGCCATTTCTAAATCAACAGGTTTTTCAATTCCAGTTTCTGATGCATATAAAAAAGGGAACTCAGAAGTCTCTAAACGATACCTTATATGTTGAAAGGCATAGGGTCTTCCACTGCCCTTTACAAAATATTGTCTTGTTGTTACGACTCCTGTTTTGGTAATTTCAAATAATTTAGGTTCTCCCTCAAATAACTTTGCGAATAAATATTCACTGAGTACTGGATGATAATTTCTGTCCCAAAGCGCTATGCTAAAAGGCCCTGCATTAACTGTTCTTAATTTCGCAGTATGAATATCAAAAATCCTCCTTATTTCTGGAATATGCTTGGCACACAATCTTTGATCTATATTAAAATGTCTTTTATAAATTCTTAAATATTCATTTGCTAATTCTTTTGAACATCCTATTGGAAAAAGTATTTGTTTTAAAAGAGAGTCTTCTTTTAAAAAATCCTCAGTTTTAAGAAGAAGCTTACTAATTTGATTATGTGACTCTTCAGAACTTCCTGTATGTGCCAATACCCTTTTATCATCAGAAGTTTGAATTTTTCTTGTAGGGCTGAGTTTTACTTTATCAAGACCTTTTTCTTGAAGAAAATGAAAAAAATTAGATATGGAATGATAAGGATTTTTTACAATATGATTTATGCAACCCCTAATTAATCTGTCGTCGCTAACAATCGATCTATCAGAACCAACAACGACTGCCTTTTCCCCTACAGTAGTTTCTAATCCTACAATTACGGTCATAAATGCATATTAATTGTAAATTTAAAAGAATTTATCTTATAGAGTATATATTAATAGATTCTTTATAAAACCTTAAAAACCCTTTTTCCCTCGTATTTTCATGAAAATACAAAAGATTGGTGCAAAAAGAATACTGAATTCTAGGAGGGAGCCTACTATAGAGATTTCTATAGAAACTGATAAAGGGGTTTTTATTTCAAGTGCACCAAGTGGCAAAAGCAGAGGAAGGTTTGAGGCTAGACCTTATGTAATAAATGTGCAACATGATATTGATTTTATTAAAAGCCTAAAGCTAGAAGATCTTAACAGCTTAAATCTGGGAAAATTTCAGGATTTAAAAGACGTAGAAGGGCTTGTTGAAATGAAAATAGGTGCTAATAGTTTATTTGCTCTGGAATCTTCAATCTTGAAGGCTCTCGCAGCTGAACAAGGAAAAGAATTATGGCAGTTTCTTTCAAAAGGGAATCTAAAAAAGCTCCCTTTGCCAGTTGGTAATGCTATTGGTGGAGGGGTACACGGCCCTACAAAAGGAAAAAAAGCAGACTTTCAGGAGTTTTTATTTATAAGCAGAGCTAAGAATTTTTTTGATAGGGTTTTTATTAATAAACAGGCTTATAGGATAGCTTGTGAACTTTTAGATGCAAGTAAAATTAGTGATGAAGGTGCTTGGCATACCTCCCTTAGTAATGAAAAAATACTGGGAATAATGAGCATTATTCAACATACTATTAAAAAACAATTTGGAGAATGGATAGATGTAGGGATAGACCTAGCTGCCTCAACATTTTATACAGGAAAATTTTATAACTATAAAAATGAAAGGCAAAGATTAAATAAAGAACAACAAATTAATTATGTTACTGAATTAGCAGGAGAGTATGGTTTATCCTATATTGAAGACCCTCTTGAACAAGAGGATTTTTATGGTTTTTCTGAACTAAGTAAAAAGACAAATAGTTTGATAGTTGGAGATGACTTAACTGTGACAAACTTAACAAGGCTGAAAAAAGCTACACAAAATAAAAGTATTAATGCCCTTATTGTGAAACCAAACCAAAATGGTTCTCTTTTAAAAGTTAAAGAGATTTGTGATTTCTGCCATAAAAAGGAAATAAAGATAATTTTTTCTCATAGAAGTGGAGAAACTTTGGATAGCACTATAGCTGATCTTTCTGTAGCATGGAGGGCTGATTTTATTAAAACAGGTATTTTTGGCAAAGAAAGAGAGGCTAAGTTGAAAAGAATAATAGAGATTGAGAAAAGTTTGTAAAATGAACAAAGATCCTTATTTGAAAAAATTTATTCTTTATTGTAGAAAAAAGTTTGATAATCTTGCTGCAGTAGTGATTTGTGGTTCATACGGTTTAGATTATTTTAATAAGAAAGAAAGTGATTATGATATAATCATTATCTTTAAAGATAAGGTTCAAAAAGGAAAATCTTCAATTAAAAAAATTTTTAAAAGAATAGATCTTCATTATTTTTGTACGTTGAATTATCTTTCTAAAAGGGGTGGTGCAGAGCACTGGGCAAGTTATATGGCCTTAACTAAAACTGGCAAAATTTTATACAAGACAGAAGAATATGATAAATTTTTAGAAAAATTCAGAAAAAAAGGCCCTCTTGAAAAAACAAATATCTCTGCTTTAAAGAAAAAAATGAGATATGAAAAAAATGTTTTAAATAGATTAAGAAAGTTTAAGGCATTAAAATGGGCCTTCTTATCAATAAGAAAAAGACTCTCACTCTTAAATTATACAAAAAACAGAAAAAAGATTTGGGAATTTAAAAAAGTTTTATTGAAAAATAGAAATTTTTTTACAAAAAAGGAATTAGATTTTTTGAAAGAATTAGAGAGAAAAGTAAAAACAAGGAAATCGAACTTTAGAGATTATGACAAGAAAACTTCTTTGGAAATTTTAAGTAAAATAGACAAAGAATTGTTAAGCACTTATAAAACCAAATATTTATAAATCAACTTCTTCTAAAAATTCCATCATAAAATGCCTAGAAAGAAAAAAACTGAAGATAAAAAAGAGAAACTAGAAGTAGAGAAAGCTAAAAAAATTGAAGAAATTAAAGAAAAAGCTAAAAAACTAGAGGCAGAAATGGAAAAAGAAGAAAAAGTTGAAAAAAAAGATGTGAAAGAAGAGGTAATTGATAAAAAAACAGAAAGATCTAAGAAAACTCTTTTTCCTTTAGATGATTATGTTAAATATAGTGCTCATCTCGGAACCAGGGCTGTAACACCTAATATGAGGCAGTTTGTTTATAAGAGAAGAGCTGACGGATTGGCTGTATTGAACACACACTCAATAGATGAGAAACTAAAAGAAGCTGTTGAATTTTTAAAAGATTTCACACCAAAAAATATTTTTTTAGCGTGCAAAAGAGAGGTTGGATGGAAAGCAGCTAAAAAATTTTCTGAAGTTACTGGAATCAGGGTTTTTACAAAAAAATATCCTGCAGGGATTATAACAAATTCCCAATTAGCTGATTTTTTTGAAACAGAACTTGTTATAATATGTGACCCTTGGCTTGATAAAAATGCTTTAAATGATGCTATTAGAGTTAAAAGACCTGTAATTGGACTATGTGACACAAATAATCTAACAAGAGGGATAACTAAGATAGTTCCCTGCAATAATAAAGCAGCAAAACCAATTGGATTAATCTTATATCTGCTTGCTAAAGAATATTTAAAAGCAAAAGGAGAAAAGGCAAAGTTAAATATAGAAGATTTTACTGGTGAATTAGAAGAAAAGAAAAAAGTTGAAAAAGGTGCTAAAGAAGGGGTTTAAGATTATTAAAGAAGGTTAGGATTAAATGAAGAGAGTATTTGTTTTTTGAGATTTCCTTTCTTGGTTAATATGTGAACTTTTTCATGCGGGCGAGATCTCTCGTATTTTTTTGAATCCAGTTCCAAATGTTGCCATGCTAAAGAATCTTTTTCAAATATATTTTTTGCTGAAGATTCTTTTAATTGTACAAAATAATCATTTGTTAGATAGTTTCTTTTTTGAGAATTTTCGAAATGAGCTTTTGCAATACTGAATGGGAATAAAAATAAAGATCTTAAATCTAAGGCTTTTCTTAGTTGTTTTTCTGTGGGGTATTTTTTTTGAATATCTCTTCTAATTGAGTGATAAACAAAAGCATAGAAGCGTCTTGAATTTATAATATCATCAAAAGCATATAATTGTTTTTCTTTGATTACACCACCATTACTATAAGAAGATGATTTTACTTCTACGCAAAAAGAATAATCTTTTGAGGTTAAATCTGGAAAAATTCCTTTAGAATGTATATCTGTTCTATTTAGATTAAATAACTGCATGACTTTTTGTTCAAAAAAATCTCCGATAACTAATCTTACATTATACATTGTTTGATAGATTTTTAAGACTATAAAAAGATTATTGTAATGTCTTAACTTCAATCTTTCTCGAACCTATCGATGTATTTATAAAATAGCTTTTCTATTATATATTATGAAAAAGCTATATATTATTTTAATTGTAATTTTAGGAGTTGTTCTTGCGGCTGGAGCAGTTTATTATAAATATTATTATCCTTATTCTGGAGATGCCCCTCAGATAAGTGAAGAAGAATTAAGCTGTAAGGCGTATTATGGTTTTTATAATCAGAAAAAGCCAGGCACCCCAGATAACTGGGTTTATGAAAGCGCAGGAAGAAGCTCTTTATGGCATGCTCCTGATTTTGATGGTTCAATAATAGATTGTGGAGATGAACAAAATGAACCTGTTTCTGATGAGAATCCTCCTGATCAACCTTTAATTGGAGGATGTGCAGGAGTGGCTCTTGTTCATCTTCAAGAGTGTTGTGACAGATGGGCAGCAGAAAATGGAATTGCCCATATAGCATGTGCTGGTGAGTGGCAGATTAAAGACAATAAATGTGCTTGGGTATGTATGTAATTATCGTATAATTTTTACCGAAACCTTTATAAATCTACTAAAATGTTAATTTTTATAAAATGTTAACTAGAATGAGTGCCTTAATAAATACTCAAGGTTAGGGTATGATGTACAGGCAATGTTCTAGTAATTTTTCTCGTTAATTCCAAACTTTTTAAAAACAAGTTTGACCAAAAAATGGCTAAAACAATAGGAGGATAAAGTGTGTTATATGGTTAAACCATATTTTTATAAATCCAGTTTATCCTGCTGGCGGCTGCGGCTATCTGGCCTGCATTTAGACATGCAAGTCTCTCGAAAGAGGGCGAACTGCTCAGTAACACGTAGCTAACCTACCCTTAGATCAAGGATACCTTCGGGAAACTGAAGCTAATACTTGATAAGGGATATTTTCTGTAATGAAATATCCTTGAAATTCGAGTCTAAGGATGGGGTTGCGGCTGATTAGGTTGTTGTTGGGGTAAATGCCTAACAAGCCAATAATCAGTAAGGGCTCTTAGCGGAGAGGCCCTGAGAAGGAATCTGAGACACTATTCC
>CAZQLD010000004.1:34394-72454 GCA_964594115.1 Candidatus Woesearchaeota archaeon | reverse complement strand
CTTTAAAACAAAGATTTTTAAACCTCTAAAATCAGGATATTATATCTCTATGGTATTTGAAGATGGGATTAATGAACGCTAGAAAATTAAAGAAGAAGAGAAGGAAATTTAGATGGAAAGATTCTCCTTATAAAGTCAGGACTCTTAATTTAGATGTTAAAGCAGACCCTTTAGTTGGAGCAAGTCAGGCTAAAGGGATTGTTGTGGAAAAAATCCAAAAAGAAGCTAAACAGCCAAACTCTGCAATGAGAAAATGCTGCAGAGTTCAGCTTATTAAGAACAGCAGGCAGGTTACAGCGTTTATTCCAGGAAACCTGGCTCAGAAGTTTGTTGACGAGCATGATGAAGTTATGATAGAAAGGATTGGCGGAAAACAAGGAAGAAGCAAAGGAGATATTCCTGGAGTTAGATTTCAGGTGATTAAAGTAAATGACCAGCCCCTGAGAATGTTAGTCAAAGGCAAGATTGAAAAAGGAAGAAGGTAAAAATGAGAGATAGAAGATTACATATTTTTGAAAAACGACCATTTGAGATTCTTTATAAGGTAGGTTCAATAGCATATGATGTAGTTTGTTTTGGTGTAGGATTAGGAGTAGTAGCTTACGATTCAATTAAAAATAAAACAATCCACAGAAATAAAAATAAAGACTTAACCCAAAAACTAAAATGAAAATTTTTGATATTTATTTAACAGAAGAAGTTAAAGTAGAGGATCAGGGCTTAAAAAGATATCTAAATTTAGATGAAAAACTTGTTTTGCGGACAGCAGGAAGAGCAAGAGACAGATTTGCAAAAGCCAAGGTGAATATTATTGAAAGAATGGCTAATTTAATTGCTGTTCCAGGACATAGGGGCAAGAAGCATAAAATAATTACAGGCCACTCCTCTGGAAAATATGAAAAAAATATGAACATTGTTTTAAAATGTTTTAAAATCATAGAAGAAAGGAAAAAACAAAATCCTATTCAGGTTCTTGTTAAGGCTATAGAAAATGCAGCTCCAAGAGATGAAGTTACAGTTATAGAATATGGAGGAGCCAGGTATCCCCAGGCAATTGATATGAGCCCCCTGAGAAGATTGAACATAGCTTTAAGAAATATTGTTCACGGAGCATACGATAAAGCTTTTAATAAAAAAACTAAAATAGAAGAAGCTCTTGCCTCTGAGATTATTCTAGCATCAGAAGGAAACATGGAAAGTTTTGCAATGGGCAAGAAAAATGAATCTGAAAAACAAGCAGATTCTGCGAGATAAAAATGAAAAGAAATCTTGAAGAAATTGACTGTACGGTTATTAATACTATAGAAGGATTAGCAACACTTGCTGAACAAAAAGGTTTGACATTAGCGGCACTTGCTGAACAAAAAGGTTTGAGGTTAATAGGACTCCCTATTGCAATAGAGTACACTACAACCACAAAAATTATATTTAGAGATAATAAAAAATCTACTTTAAATATCATGAGAAGATCTGCACAAGCATTTGCTGGAATAGGTTACAATCTTTTTTTTCATAATATCTTGAAAGTTTGTGATAATAAAACAACAAGAGCTTCTCATTATATAGCTAGGATTTTGCTTTATCGGGCAACCCCTATAGAAAAATCCTGCAATTTATAAAATGGCGTCAGAAGAACAAAAAACAAAGAAAATTCTGGAATTAATGAAGCAGCCTGAAAAAATCAGGAATATTGGCATTGTTGCCCATATAGACCATGGAAAAACAACAATGACTGATTCTTTATTAGCAGGAGCAGGCATGATTTCTAGTGATTTAGCTGGAAAATTAATGGTTATGGATTTTCATGAAGATGAAAGAGAGAGGGGAATAACAATAGATTCAGCAAATGTAAATATGATACATGAAGTAGATGGTAATGATTACTTAATTAATTTAATTGACACCCCCGGACATGTTGACTTTTCAGGGGAAGTAACAAGAGCAATGAGGGCAACTGACGGGGCTGTTGTAGTTGTATGTGCAGCAGAAGGAATGATGCCTCAAACAGAAACTGTTTTAAAACAAGCTTTAAGGGAGAGAGTAAAGCCTGTTCTATTTATCAATAAAGTTGATAGGCTGATTAAGGAGCTGAAGTTAAGCGGAGAAGAAATGCAAGAGAGGTTTATTAAAATCATAAATAATGTTAATAGGTATATTGATTCAATTGCTCCAGAAGAGTTTAAGGGCAAATGGCTTGTTTCTGTTCAGGATGGAAGTGTTGCTTTTGGTTCAGCAAAAGACAGGTGGTCAATAAACTTCAACACAATGAAGAAATTAGACATTAAGTTTTCTGATGTAGTGGAAGCTTATGAAAAAGAGCAGTTAAAGGAACTTGCGAAAAAAGTTCCATTGCATAAAGCAATTTTAAATATGGTTGTTAAGCATGTTCCAAATCCTATAGAAGCTCAATCTTACAGAATCCCGAAAATCTGGTCTGGAGATTTAGAAAGTGAAGAAGGAAAGGCATTACAAGAGTGTGATCCTAATGGCCCGACTATTTTTGTCATAACCAAGATAGTTGTAGACCCCCAGGCAGGAGAAATAGCTGGAGGAAGATTATTTTCAGGGACTATTAGTAAAGGACAGGAACTTGATATGGTTTTAGCTAAAAAAACAATCAAAGTGCAGCAGATAAATCTCTATAAAGGACCTCAAAGAATTATTGTTGACAATGTTCCTGCTGGAAATATTATTGGTTTAGCAGGATTAAAAGGAGTAAATGCTGGAGAAACCCTGACAAGCAAGGAAATAGAGCCTTTTGAATCTATTAAGCATATTTTTGAGCCAGTTGTTACTGAAAGCATTGAAGCTAAAAAACCAGCTGACTTGCCTAAACTAATTGAAGTTCTTAAGACTATACAGAAAGAGGACCCTACAGTTAAGGTTGAGATTGATGAAGAAACAGGACAGCATTTAATTTCTGGAATGGGTGAGTTGCATTTAGAGGTTATTACTAATAGAGTTAAAACAGAAAAACTTGTTGACGTAACTGCATCTCCTCCAATTGTTGTTTACAGAGAAGCAATAACTAAACCAAGCCGTGTTTTTGAAGGAAAAAGCCCTAATAAACATAATATTTTCTTCATGCAGGTTGAACCTTTGGAAGATGGTGTTTATGAAGCAATAAAAGCTGGAGAGATAAGTGAAGGAAGAATAAAAAAGAAGAATGAGCAATTATGGAAAAAACTGCAGGATTTAGGAGTAAGTACAGATGAAGCAAGACAGTACAGAGAGATATACAGGAACTGCGTCTTGCAGGACAGGACAAGAGGAGAGGTTCATATTGGAGAAATTATAGATATGGTTTGTGACGCTTTTGAACAGGTTGTTGAAGCTGGCCCTTTGGCAAGAGAGCCTTGCTTGAAAATGAAAGTCATGTTAACTGACACTAAGCTTCACGAAGATGCAATCCATAGGGGTCCTGCACAAGTATATCCTGCTGTGAGAGACGCCATAAGAACTGCTATGCATGATGCCAGAACAGTCATATATGAGCCAGTCCAGGTATTGCAGATAGAAGCTCCTTTAAAATATATGGGAGAAATTACTAAGTTAGTTCAGAGTAAAAGAGGACAGATGCTGAATGTAGAGCAGGAAGTTGACCATGTTTCAATTAGAGTAAAGATGCCAGTTGCAGAGATGATAGGATTAGCAGGAGATTTGCGTGGAGCAACAGAAGGAAGAGCAACTTTTGCCTTAGTAGACCAGATGTTTGAGAGAACACCCACAGAAATCCAGACAAAAGTTATAAGAAAGATAAGAAACAGAAAAGGGCTGGCAGATAATGAGTGAAAATCCGGCAGGGGCATTGTAGTAAAATGTTATTTCTTGGGGCATTCAAAAACAGAAAAGGATAGTGATAATATTATTGACAGCTATAATGAAGAATAGGGTTGGAGCTAATTAAGATAATAAAGCATTTACAGCCTTTCTTCCATAAACTCCTGTTTGGAAGAATCCTTCATTAGGAAGATAATCCTTAATTTTCCTACGAGTGTTAATTCTATCTGCTGGCCAGAAAGAAAATAAAGGATTTGCTCCAAATCTCCCAGCATATAGGCGACATTTTGTAGGATTTCCTGGTGCAAAAAAAGCATTTACCCTTAATGTCTTTTCTAAATCTTTACTTTCTAATGGATGGTATGAATTCTTTATACCTTTTTTTAAAGCTAAACCATAAGCTAACGAATATCTTGCAATCCCCATGAGTGCTTTTACTTTACAATCTGACTTTATCAAATCATGATACTTAGATTCTGTAGCTTTAAAAACTTTTAATGCAGCAAAAGGATCGGTTTTTTGTTCTGGTAATTGAGGTTCTAAAACATCATGCCAAAAAAAATACACAGGCTTTCTTAATTTTCGTTCTGGATTAGGATCAAATAAAATCCTTATTGGATCAAGAATGCTTTTTATTACACCGTAACCAACAATTTCTAGAGTTTTGTCTTTATTTCTTTGTCCAACAAAACCTTCACTATATATTTTAGTATAATCTGTTAAGTCATCAAGTATAATTCCATAAAATAAAAGTTTATTTTCAATATTTTTCTTAGGCACTTTTCGTTCTTTAAAAGCTGTATTTATCTTCTCTGTGTAATTTTTTAAGACTTCTTCTAGATCTACTGACATGTCAAAACCCTCGCCTTCTAACAATTTTGCAAGGTTCTGGCTATCTTTCTTTCTTAGACATTTTAACATTGATTTTCTTAGTGTTTCTTTCATTTTAATCACTTCCCAGTAAAAAACGAACACTTTATTTAGTCTTGGTTGCATAAAAGTATAACCTTAAGGTTATATAACCAAAAGGTTTAAAAATAACAAGATTTTGTTTAAAATATGACAATTGAGATAGCAATCCCCGAGCTTAATAGCAAAGGAAAAACCACTAAGGATTTAGTTTTTTCAATTTTAGTAGAGGATAAACCAAAAACCCTAACACAATTACATAGAGAAATTAAAAGGAAATATGGAAAAACAGTAACTTTTCAAGCAGTTATCAAGGCTGTAAATTCTCTATTATTCAATAAAGTTTTAGTTAGAGAAGGAAAGCTTTATTCTATAGATAAAGATTGGATATTTGAAACAAGAAACTTTTTTGATGAACTTTATAAAGAGCATTTTAAAGTAAAAAAGCCCTTAAAAAAAGTAGAGTTAGGGAGAGAAGTTACAGTTTATACTGTAAATAACCTGTTAGAATTGGATAAATTATGGAATGACATTCTTACTAATTGGGCAAAAAAAGAAACAAAAGATAAAAGAAATACATGGAAAGGAAAGCATTGTTGGTGGTTAATTCCAAGGCTGCAAGAGGAAGATATTTTACACGATTTTTTTGCTAAACAGAAAATAAAAACATATAATTTGCTTACAGAAAAAAAACTTTTAGATAAAGTTGCAGTAAATTATTATTTAAAGAAAAAAGAGTTTATTAAAATTAATAAGAAGATTAAATTAGAATCAGATATTCATGTTTCTGCATTTGGGGAATTTTTAATGAAATTTGAAATTCCAAAAGAAATATCGTATAAATTGGAAAAAATTTATAAAAAAACAAAGAATATTGAAGATCTAGATTTAAAAAAAGTTTTAGATGTTTTCAAACAAAATATAGAAATTGAAATAACTTTAATCAAAGACAAGTTAATAGCAGACAAAATAAAAGAAGATATTATTTCTTATTTTTGATTTCTATCTCCCATTATAGGCTTCTTTATAAAGCAATTAATCTAAAGGGACTATATATTAAACAAAAAATAGTCCCTCTAAGGTGCCAAGAGGGTGTAGGTTTCGGCAGGGGCATCAAGAAAAAGTTCAATGCCCTGCATCTTTCAGATGAAAGTTATTTTTTGGCTATTTTTCATAATAATTCAAAAAGGAATTAAAATCTATTCAATGGGAATAGAACGTATTATTAATTCTTTATAAATAACTAATTGCTCGTATGTTTTAATGATATTTCCAAATTTTTTAATTGTTTCTTGCATTATTTTAAAAAATTCTTCTCTTGTTTTTGCTAAAATTTCACATTCTAAATCTGCTTTTCCTATTACTTTTGTTATATAAACACAAGAAGGTAATTTGTTAAGATAAAAAACAAAATTTTCTTCGTTTTCTTTTTTTAAATTTTTAAAATAAAAAAATACTTTATAATTGAAATAACCTAATTTTTTGTAATCTATTTTTGTTCTATAACCTAAAATAATCTTTTTCTTTTCTAATTGTTTTATTCTGTAAGCTATTGCTCTTTCACTTAAATTTAATTTTTTACTTAGATTAAGAAAAGATTCTCTTGCATTTTTTGTTAACAAAACCAATAAATTTTTATCAATTTTATCAATTTTAATTGGATTTATTTTCCCTCCAGTAATTATTTCTTTAGTATCTTTTTTATTAAGTAAATATGCTTGCTGAAACCACCTTAATTCTGTACCAATAGAGAGTTCTTTATCTAAGATATAATTTCCAAATTTATAAATAAAATTTTTTAAAAAATCATTAACTTCCAAGATATTTTTAGCCCATATTCCAATTCCTAAATTCCAAGCTCCATCAAGAATTCCTAAAAAAGCTATGTTTGAATTCCTATTACAATAATTAACAATTTCTTCAGATTTTTGGAGATTTTGTAATTTTAAAAAGATCCTATAATAGTCTAATCCTATTTTTATATTATCAATCACAATATAATATCCTTCTATAATTCCTTGTTTTTCTAAATTTTGAATTCTATAACTAGCAACTTGTCTTGAAATTCTTAATTTTTTAGCTAATCTTGTTAATGGAATTCTTGCATTAAAGTCTAATTCATATAATATCTTTTTGTCAATTAAATCTAATTTCATTTAACATATAAGTAATAATAATATATAAACTTTGCGTTTATGCAAAATTTGAACTAAAAGAATATAAGTATAAGAAAAGTTACTTCTTTTATGTGAGTTAGAATGGAAATATTACCAATTTACTTGGAAGAACAAATGGAAAGATGCAAAAAGGCGGGCGTAGACCCAAGCATGATTTATCAACTTGATAGTTCAAAAAGCAAAAGAATTCTAGATATAAAATGGAATTCTATTGAAATTAATTATATGAATGGATTAAAAGGGATTATTCCATTTTTAAGGGCTGTTGAAGAAACTAAATTATTAATAGAACCAGAAATGTATAGACATGAAACAACTATAAAGAATAATTTAGAAAAATACACAAACAGTAAACTCATAAGTGAAGTTGTTTCAAGGGCAATAAGGAGTCCTAGTTGGCGTGAGAGAGCTACTGTGATGGGTTTAGTAAAAAAGATGTTTGATGGCGAACTTGATAAACAATATATAACTACTGCTACTGCTGTAGAATTGGTTCAAGAAGCTTTTATGCTTCAGGATGATGTTTTAGATGAGCAAGAAAGATGTGTAAATAGAGAAACTATTCCAAGTTTATATGGAATAAGTAGAGCAAATCTTGCAAAGGATTTATTACTTGCAGAAGCAGGAGATATTCTTAGAGAAAATTTAGATAGCAAAATTGTGATAGAAAGTTTAGGTCTAACTGAAGAAATGATTAAAAACGATACTTTGGGCCAATGGATTGATATGGAAAGTGAAAAAAGAATGGATATGAATGAAAAAGAATATTTTCAGATGATTAAATTAACACCTGGAACACAATTCCAGAACTTAACTCATTTATCTTATCTATTAACTGGAAGAAATGATAGAAAGACAATAGAAAATTTAAGAGAATTTGGAAGAAGGTTTGGCATGGCTGCTCAACTAAGAGATGATATAATTGATATCATAGGGGATGAAGAAGTTGTTTATAAGAAATTAGGAACAGATGTATTAAGAAGAAAAAAAAGATTGCCCTTAATCAAATATTTAGAAGAAAACTCTAAAGATAGAAAATTATTATCACAAGAAATGACAGAAGATAATGCACAAAGAGTATTAGAAAATATTCGTAGAAGTGATTCTATTCATTATTGTGTTAATAAAGTAAGAAATTTGGTAAATGAAGGAGTAACTTATCTAGAAGAATTAAAAGATTGCAAAGAGAAAGAAACACTAATGGGAACTGCAAATTTGGTTTCTAATTTTGATGATTATTGATTATTTTGTAAACTACTTATTCATTTAAAGATTTAAGATTTAGAGAAGTTGCAACAACCACCAAGTAGCAAGCAACTTTTAAAAACTAGCTATTCTTAGTAATATTAAGCTAAAAATCGGGCATGAAACTTTTCCTAAGAGCTCGGCAGGGGCACTTAACCTTAGGTTCATAGCCCCAACATTTATCTATAAATAGCATCATGATGAGCATAATCTAAAAGTCTTACAAGATTTTCCTTTTCTAAGATTTCATAAGTAAGAATAAAATGCCTAATATGAACTCTTCTTATCCCAATCATATTGGCAGTTAAAGGCTTACCAATTCTAGGGTTTTCAAGAATCTCAATAATTTTTCTTTTTAAAATTTCTGCTTGAATCTTATCCTTCTTTTTAATTTTATCAAAAACTCTTTGAAGCTTTTGGCTTATTTCCAGTTCATAAATCATAATATATCATTTACATTCTTAACTTTAATAAATCTTCCTTTCCTTATTGCTTCAAGTTTTCTCAAATACTCTTCTCTGACTTTTGGTTTCTCTTCAAGCTGTGCTCTGATGAATATATCTACTTGTTTACTCATACTTATCCCGTTTTCTCTGCAAAATTCAGAGAATTTTCTATAAGTCTCTTCATTCAAATTAAATGTTTTAAGTACCATACTAAATAATGTTATTTAACCTTATTAAACCTTTCGGTTAAGAAGTTATGCCTATGTTAAGGTGGTTGTGAGAAGAGGAATAAAAAGAAAAATTCCTCTTGGGTTTAATCTTTGCCACTGCGAGGTTCTGATTTTTCTTTCCTTGGTTTTTTGTTGGTTTATAGAACAAGATTTCCTATGCGGTTTTATTTTAAATCAGCATAAATAAGTTTATGGTCTGATGTTCCTTCTATTATTTTACATTTAATAGGGCTAAAACCCTTTACTAAAATATGGTCTACATCTTTATTGTAAAACCATCTCATAATAGGAGTAGTACTGCAGGTTTTAATCTCCTCTGAAATTAAATCAAAATTTGGGAGATGAGGTTTTAAATTTTGATATGGCAAATTAAAATCACCCAAAATAATCTTTCTACCATCTAATCTTCTTGTATAGTCTCGTAAAAAATTAATCTGCTCTAAATGATACATTCTAGAACTTAAACCAAGATGAGCTAATAGTAAATGAAATTTCTGTTTAGGATAATAAATATGGACGAACCCTCCTCCACCCCCAAGCCTATGTTCTACAGGCCATTTTCCTGTCTCTTTTTGTTCCCCTTTAATTTTTGAAGCTACTAATTCTTGAACTCTAAGCTGACTATATTTTGTTTTATGTCCTTTACCAATATAAAAATAATCATAACCTTTTTTTCTTAAACCTTTTTTTAATTCTTCTTCTTGACCTTCTAAAACTTCCACAATTCCTATAATATCTGCATTTGATTTTATTATAGTTTCAATAGTTCTTTGGATATTGGCTCTTTTCCAAATCTTTTTTGGATTTGGTTGATAATGAACTGCCCAATGTCCTATTAAATTTGCCCAAAAACTTTTTCCATTTAGTCCAAACATCTGATTATAAATTGCTACTCTCATAATAAAAAAAACAAGATGCTAATTAAAAACTTAATGTTTTTGCAAACCAGTTATTCTCAAAAAATATACAAAATATATCCCATATACTAAATCTCATCTAAAAATCCTTATCAGACCTAACCTGAACCTTAGGTTAAGATTTCGGCAGGGGCATGTGTCACAAGAGTTCGGAGCTTGGATATCCCAAACCGATAGTTTTAAATAAGTTTAAAGACTAATATTAATAACATGATCGCTAGTGATCTTCGGGTCACTAGTTGTTTTTTTAAAATGGATGATTGTATTGTATTTATTGATGGAGCCTATCTTTCTTTGGTTTCTAAATTCTTAGGCAAAGGAAAGCATCTTAAATTTAGTATTAAAAAATTTGCTGAAAGTTTGGCTAATAAGGAAACTCTTTTTTGTAAGGAAATCTTCTATTACAACTGCCCCCCATTTCAAGGAACGCCCCCAACAGAAGAACAAACAAAAAGAAAAGCAGGTTATGATAAGTTTACTTCTAAGCTTAGAAAAGCAAAAGTAAAGGTAAGGGAAGGAAGGTGCCAGATGATAGATAACAAATACACTCAAAAAGGGGTAGATGTATTGTTAAGTATAGACTTAGTAAGAAAGGCTAATGAAAATATAAAAAACTTTATTCTAGTTGCATGTGACACAGATTTTGTTCCAGCAATAAAAGATATACGAAAAAAAGATAAAGTGAAAGTTATATTATATTATTTTAGAGACAAAAATACCAAATTTTCTATGTCAGATCATATTTTAAGTGTTTGTGATAAAAAAGTAAAATTGAAATTACAAGATTTCAAAGAAGCTTCGTTTTAACAGCTGCATTCCATTATAGCAATCCTTATAAACCACAACCTCTCAAACACCTCAATAAAAAAATTAGGGCATGAAACTTTTCCTAAGAGTCCGGAAGAATTCATTCACCTCTTAATCTTCCTGTATAAAATATAAGAATATATCACAGGCCACAAGGCTGCTATTAAAACAGGAATAAGAATAAACCAAAAAAGATATTCCTGGAAAAATGCTCCCAGGAAGATGATAATTCCTGCAGCTACGAATAATTTCCCTCCAAGTTCATGGGTCTTTTTCCAAACTTCTTTGCTGCTTAAGGTCCAGGGTGTTCTTATCCCTACAAACCAGTTTCTTTTCATTTGTTTCATAATCACTCCAATATATATAAATAAAAAACCTACTGCAGGTATCATTGTTTTAGTCATATTAAAATTATAACCTAAATTAGCAAGAAGGGTAAGAATAAACACATAAAAGAAAAAAAGCATAATCATCAATATAAGATAATCATAATATTTTCTGAATTTTTCAATATTTTTTTTTAGAGGGTCTATTTTAGGAATCAAGAGAAACAATAAATATAATCCGATAGACATTATGGGAATTAAAAACAATCCCCAGAATTTTGACATATACCCATCAACTTCTCCTTTAAAATTCCAGTGTGATGCAACCCTGTCTGCAGAAATTGTTTGATAAGAATAAATAGCTAAGGCAAAAGATAAAATAATTACACATATAATCAGGATGTTTGTTTTTTTCATAACTTTAACAGGAAAAGAAAGTTTATAATGTTTTTTATAGCTATAAATTTAAAAATACTGTTTTTCTTACCTAATATGGACGAAAGGGAAGTTTCAGAAGCATTGATAGGAGCTGAAGAGACTTGTAGAGATTGTTATTATGAGCTCACTAGAAATAATCCTCCAGATACTGTTTATACTTCTCCTACTCCTGAACAAAGAATAGAAATTGCCCTTAATTTTTTACAAAGCATAGTAAATTTTAGTGATGATGGTCAAAGAGAAAAAGCTAAAGGTGCAATCAGAGCATGTGAAAACTGCTTAGATGATGATAACAGACCAAAAGCAAGAAGTATTGTGGAATTTCTGCAAAAATATCATTAAAATAGCCTATTTTAATTTTATCGACGATAAATGAATTTTCAAAAAAACAAAAGATTTATAAATGCCTATTTTTATCATATATCATTAATCAAAAGATTAACAATCTTAGAAAAATGGCACACGAAAAACAAAATATGAATGTTGTGTTTGTAGGTCATGTAGACCATGGCAAAAGTACTTGCATAGGCAGACTTATGTATGATTCTGGGATGATTCCAGAACAGGAAATGAAAAAATTAAGAGATGAGGCTGAAAAACACGGTAAAGTAGGTTTTGAGTTTGCTTTTGTTATGGACAAATTTAAGGAAGAAAGAGAAAGAGGATTAACAATAGGATTAGCTTATAAAAAGTTAATGACTCAAAAATTCCAAATAACCATAATTGATGCTCCTGGGCACAGAGATTTTGTTAAAAATATGATTACAGGAGCAAGTCAAGCAGATGCTGCATTTTTAGTTGTAGCAGCTAAAGAAGGTGTTCAGCCACAAACAAAAGAGCATTTATGGTTGTTAAGGACTATGGGTGTAGAACAGTTGGTTGTTATTGTCAATAAAATGGATACTGTTGAATATAAAGAAGAAACTTTCAACAAAGTTAAAGAAGAGCTTTCTACGTTATTAAAGTCAGTAGGTTATAAAATAGAGAATGTCACATTTATAGCCACTTCTGGTTTAAAGGGAGATAATATAGCTAAGAAATCTGATAATATGCCCTGGTACAAAGGTCCTACTGTATTAGAGCAAATGGACAGATTTTCAGAACCTAAAAAACCAACAGAATTGCCAATGAGAATGCCAATACAAGATGTTTATGAAATAACTGGAATTGGAACAGTTCCCGTAGGCAAAATAGAAACCGGAATAATGAAAGTAGGGCAAAAAGTCAAAATCCTTCCAGGAAGAAGCGGAAAAGGAATAGAGGGAGAAATAAGAAGTATAGAAATGCATCATGAGCAATTAAAAGAAGCTCCAGCAGGAGATAATGTTGGAATTAATATTAGGGGAGTAGGAAAAAAAGACATAGCAAGAGGAGATGTTATTTGTGAGGCAGCTAGACCAGCAACAATGGCAGCTGAATTTACAGCTCAAATAGCTGTTATTAATCATCCTTCAGTCATTGCTAAAGGTTACTGCCCTGTATTCCATGTTCACACAGCACAAGTGCCTTGTCAGTTTGTGGAATTACAAAAGAAACTTGACCCAAAAACAGGACAGGTTGCACAGGAAAATCCTGATTTTATTAAGAATGGAGATGTTGCAATAGTCAAGTTAAAGCCAATGGGTAATCTGGTTATAGAAAAACAGGCAGTAAACCCTCACATGGCAAGATTTGCTATAAGAGATGCTGGTGCAACAGTCGCTGCTGGCGTCTGCATAGATTTAGTCGAGAAGAAATAAGCCCTCAGATTAAGAGTTCTGAATGAAAATGTTAACTAAAAATCAAGAAATTATCTATAGAAGAAGTGAAGAAGAGATAAGTAGACTAACTGTAGAGAATACAAAAAAAATAGATATGACAACACTGGCTTATATCAGATACTCCCAGCCATTTACAAAAAAAGGACAGCAATTAACTATCCCTAAAGGAAAAAAATATACCATAACTTCTAGAATTAGGGAGAATCCTAAAAGAAAAGGCAATGTTCTTGTTGTTCAGACTTTGAACTCTGTTTACAAGATAGAATATGTAAATATAGATTTGGAAAAAATACTGGCAGATGGACAGGGTCAAGGAGTTAATAAAAGTATCCCAGAAGGCGGCCTGCCTCCATTCCCAGAACTTAAAAAATGACCCTAGAAAATTCAAATTTTTCAGAAAATTCTTTTAAATTAATTACATCTGTTAAAGAAGAAGCTGATGAAGATATGAGAAAGTGTTAGATATTAATTCTGTTATAATCAATAACAATAAACTATTTAAATGAAATCTCTTTTTTATAATCATGTCTAAGCAAATATCAAGAAGGGAATTTTTAAGCATATTTGGAAACTTTATTTTTTCTCCTTATATTTTTCAAATTCTTAGATTGACTACAGAAGTGACTAAAGATCATAATAATGAAAGAGCTCAACAATGTAAAAAATCTCCTTTAGAAAAAAAAGAAGAAGGAGTGATCAGCTTTAATCAGCTTCCTAGGGATATTGTTTATGTTTCTACTCATTTAGATCTCACAAAACCTAAGAATTTAGCATTAGTCAAATCTTGTTATGAAGATGTTATGGCATATAACAGAGAAAGAGCAGGAGAAGAGAGATCTATGAGTATTGCTGGTTAATCACCTTACTTCAACTCTCTCAAAATAATCTAGGCTTTTAAGATGATTCTTAATGTTTTCCAGTTTTTCTTGAGGATAATCCCCTTTTTTCATAAACTCAGGGTCCAGAGTTTGTTCATTGGGTAAGTCACTTTTAAACTGGTTGAGAACATAAAGCTTAATCTTTTTTTTGTCTGTATCAGTATTCCCTATATTATACAGCCACTCTGCTATTTTAATAATATCTTTTTCTGTATGAATATCTGGAACAAGAGTTGTGCGAAGCTCATAATCCATATTAGAATTTTTTATTATTTTTATGGTTTTTTCTATATTCTCTAAATCAATATCAGTATTTATTGTTTGTTTATATTTTTTCTTAGAATTTTTAATGTCAAGAGCCAGGCTATCAATTAATTTATCTCTTACAAGTTTCTCAATTACTTTTGGATTACTTCCATTTGTCTCTATTCTTACTTTTAATCCAATATCTTTGATTTTTTTAAGAAAATCAGAAAGTTCTGGATGGATTGTTGGCTCACCTCCTGTAATGCAGACAGCATCGATAAAGTCCTTTCTTTCTTTAATTTGTTCCATCACTTTATCTTGTTCTATTTCTTCCATATCCTTATAATACTGCTCTTTAACAAGATAAGGAACATAGCAAAAAGGACACTTGAAATTACACCCAGCAATAAAAATTACAAAAGATAGATGGTTAGACCATTCTATTAAAGAATCTGGTTTTATTCCCAGTATTTTCATTATAACAAAAATTTAATTTAGTTTAAAACAGGCTTGAAAACTTTCCTTTCTTTAAATTCTTCTTGCTTTCCCAAATTCCAGTCTTTTACTGGGCGAAGATAACCAACTACTCTTGAATAAACCTCTGTTGGCTTATTGCAGGTAGGGCAGGTTTTCTGCTCATCTTTAAGATAGCCATGCTCTTCACAAATTGAAAAAGTAGGTGTTATTGTAAAATATGGCAAGGAGAAGTTAGAGGCTATTTTCTTAACTAAAAGCTTGCATGCTTTTTGATCTATTGATTCTCCTAAAAAAGTATGGAAAACAGTCCCTCCTGAATATAATTTTTGAAGAGGCTCTTGATGCTTTAAAGCTTTAAAAATATCAGATGTATATCCTACTGGAAGCTGTGTTGAATTTGTATAATATGGCTCTTTTCCTCCTGAAGTAATTATTTTTGAGTATTGTTTTTTATCTTTTTTAGCCAGCCTATAGGAAGCTCCTTCTCCAGGAGTAGCTTCTAGGTTATAAATATTGCCGGTTCCTTCTTGAAATTCTATAAGCTTTTCTCTCATAAATTTTAAAACTTTAACAGATAGTTTATGTCCTTCCGGTGTCTCTATGCCTTTATTTTCTCCAAGCAAGTTAAGGCAGGCCTCATGCATTCCAATAAGTCCAATAGTTGAAAAGTGATGTTTCAAATCTCCTAGATATCTTTTTGTATAAGGCAAAAGATTTCTTTGAATATTTCTCTCTACTAATTTTCTTTTTATTTCTAAACTTTCTTTGGCTAAATACATATACCTCTCTAATTTTTCAAAAAATTCATCTTCGCTCTTTGCTTCATAAGCAATTTTTGGAAGATTTATAGTCACAACTCCGACAGAGCCGGTAGAGTCTCCAGAACCAAATAATCCAGAAGTTATATTTCTCTGCAATTCTTTTAAGTTTAATTGAAGTCTGCAACACATGCTGCGAACATCCTCAGGGTTTAAATCCGAGTTTATGAAATTCTGGAAATATGGCAAGCCATATCTTGCAGCCATTTCAAATAATCCCTGAGCAATATCAGAATCCCACTTAAAATCTTTTGTAAGATTATAAGTTGGGATAGGAAAAGTAAAAACTCTTCCTCTTGCATCACCTTCTGCTAAAACTTCTATAAATGCTTTATTCACAGAATCTATCTCATCTAGATAATCACTATAAGTTGAATTTAACAATTTGCCACCAACACTGACTTTTTGTTCTGCTAAGTCTTGAGGAGCATTCAAGTCAAGGGTTATATTAGTGAAAGGACTCTGCCCCCCCCACCTTGATAATACGTTCATACTATATACAAATTCCTGAATACATTGTTTTACATCTTTGTAAGAAAGCTTGTCCTGTCTGACAAATGGAGCTAAATATGTGTCAAAACTATTAAATGCCTGAGCACCTGCCCATTCGTTTTGTAAGGTGCCCATAAAATCTATCATTTGTCCTATTGCGCTTCTTAGATGTTTTGGAGCACTCGCTTCAAATTTCCCCCCAACTCCATTAAAGCCTTCATGTAGCAACTGTCTTAAAGACCATCCTGCACAATATGGATTAAGCGCCATTTGCAAATTATGTAAATGTAAGTAACCATCGATATGTGCCTTACTAATCTCTTTTGGATAAACATTATGCAGGGCATAAAAACTCATTATTGTTCCAGAAGCATGCCATAACAACCCCCTCATACTATAATTTATATTAGCATTTTCATACACTCTCCAGTCTTCTTTACCCATATAATTTTTAACAAGGCCAATGGAATCTACAAGAAATTCTTTTGTCTCTCTTAAATTAGACTTTTGTTGCCTGTAAAGAATAAAATTTTTCGCTACTTTTGCATGCCCACTTTCTATTAAAACTTTTTCCACAACATCCTGGATATCCTCAACAGTTGGAATTTTATTTTTAAAATTCTGACTTAGAAATTCTTCCACAATTTCAGCTAATCTTTCAGCTACTTCTTTGTCATGCCCCCCAACATCTTGTGCAGACTTAAAAATAGCTTCAACTATTTTCTTCCTCTCAAAAGAAACAAGCCTACCATCTCTTTTCCTAATTTTTTCAATCATACTTAGCCCTCTTTTCAACTAAAACAATTTTTAAAAAATCGCATAAAAAAAGAATAAAAAATTAGCTATTTAAATTTTTGTATTCTTCAGGACATATATTAAGAGGTTTATAAAAAAAACAGAAAAAAAGAAAAAGTATTAAAGGGTTATTCTTCTATAAATAAAATATTATCGTCATCTCCATCATCGTCCATCATCTCTTCATCACCAACCCCTTCTTCAAAAATTTCATCCATCATTTTAAGTTATCGTTTTGATTTTTTGATAGCTGCAGTTTCTAAACATTTAGTTTACTTACCTTTATTTTTAGAAAATAGTTTATAAATGTTTCGTATATATAATCAAAACTCTGGCAAAAGGTTTATAAACCTATGATTTCATTATCATGTATTATAAATAAATCAAACAAGGAAAAGATATCCTTGCATCAAGAAATCAAAAAATTAATCACCTTTAACTTTTATCAACCATCAATTTTGATGTTTATTTTTGTTGATAAAAAGAGAATATAAAGAAATAATTTTATTTATGATTGATATGAAAGCAGAGAAAAGAGATATCTTTTTCTAAAATAAACTTTAGGAGGTACATTTGAAATGGCAAAAATAAGCCCTGTTTCAATTAAGTACATAATTCATGCAAAATTTAAAGCAGAAGGAACTTTAGAAAAACCAGATGTAATTGGGGCCCTCTTTGGCCAGACAGAAGGTCTTCTTGGTTCTGATTTAGAGCTAAGAGAGTTGCAAAAAGAAGGAAAGATAGGAAGAATTGATGTAAATCTAAGATCAGATAATGGTAAGACTATGGGAGAAATAGAGATTCCTAGTTCTATAGATAAAGCAGAAACTACCATTATAGCAGCTGCTTTAGAAACAATAGAAAGAATCGGCCCTAGTGACTCAAAAATTGAAATAGAAAGAATAGAAGATGTTAGGGGAAGCAAGAGAGAGTACATAATTGAAAGAGCAAAAAAATTACTTGAGAAGATAGAAGGCAGTTCTGAAACAAGGGAAATTGAAGATGCAGTTAAAATATCATCAAGATTATCAAAGTTGCAGGAGTATGGTAATGAAAATCTTCCTGCTGGGGACATCTCAGGAGAGCAAATCATAGTTGTAGAAGGCAGAGCAGATGTCATCAACTTATTGAAATCAAATATAGGGAATGTAATAGCAATGAATGGAACAATTCTTCCTGAAACAATAAAGGAATTGAGTTTAGACAAGGAGTTAACTTTGTTTATAGATGGCGACAGGGGAGGCAAGTTAATAGCTAAAAATGTTATAAGTAATGCTCAAGTGGATTATGTTGCAACAGCTCCAGACGGTAAGGAAGTAGAGGAATTAAATCCAAAAGAAATACTTGTTTCTTTAAGAAAAAAAGTCAAAGTTGATGAGTTTCTTGAAAAAACAGGAGAAAGACACAAAACAGGAAGAGGAAAATATCAAAAGCCAAGAGAAAGAAGAACAGAAACAAGAGAAAGAAAAATAGAAACAAAAGTCAGAAAAAAAACAAGCAAAAAATTAACAGATGCAGAAACTGATAAGATAAGAAAGATTATGGATGAGTTAGTAGGAACAAAAGGAGTTGTTTTGCTTAACAATAATTTAGAAGTAATAAAGAAAGCTCCTTTAAGCCAGTTATATAATGTTAGATTTAAAGAGGTTTATGTGATTGTTATTGATGGAACAGCTACTGCTCCTATAGTAAAGGCAGCAGAAAAACTAAACTGCCAGCATCTTGTAGCAAGAAATTTTGCATTTACAGAAACAAACATGGATTTAGTAAGTTTATAAAGAACTGACTAAAACCTTTTTGGAAAATATATGGGCTAATTACATCTTAGTAACCAACTGATACAAACATGAACTTATAAATTAAGAGCTATTAAAATTAAGATTATAAAAGAAAACATTATAAATAATAGGTTGCCCCCTTCAAATAATCCAAATAAAGCTCCTGTATTTCTTGTATAATTTATTATTGAAAACTTTTTTTCTAAAAAAATTAACTTAGTTATCCTATCTAATACCAACAAAGAAAATCCCACTAAAACCAAAATCCACTCTTTTCTCATTATTAAAAAAAGCAGGATTATTTTTTAAATCTATTCTTTCTAAGAGAAATTCTGGCATCAAAAAATTCCTCTTAAGTTTTTTGGAATTTTAGGACCTCAAAATCTTTAGATTTTGATGGCAGTCAGAATAAAAAGAATTCTGATGTGCTCAAAAATGCCCATCCGCATCTTAAAGGGAGGGTTATCACAGCATTTCTGGCATAAGAAGATTTTTAAATCAAAAAAACCTTAAATTTATATGGATTTAAAAGTAGGTGGTTATTATAGCAGAAGAACTCTTGTAAAGTATTTAATAGTCATTATCATTATCTTGCTCGCTTTATTTATAATATATTTTTATATATACAAAGACTATCTTTTTATATTTGCAGAAAAATGCCAAGACTCAGATTGTTTTAATAAGTGCCTTGTAAAATGTAAAAGAGCTAGATGGGTTAATGATGCAAGTGAAGCAACTTGGCTTTATACTATCCAAGGAAAATCTGAAGAAAACTGTGAAATTGAAGTAGAATTGCGCGTTGTTAAAGAAGGAGAATTGGATATAGGAGAAGCTGAAGGAAAAAGCATGAAATGCTACATTCCTTTAGGAGTCATGGCAAGTCCTGGAAAAGACCTGGCAAGATGTACTGGCCCTTTAAAAGAAGATTTACAAGATTTAATAATAAAGAAAATGCATTCTTATATTCTTAAGAATTTAGGGGAAATAAGTGAAGAATTAACCAAAGTGTTATAACACTTAAGACTTAAAATGTTTAATCTGGAAAAAAGAGGCTTATTAATAGTTCTATTAGTAATAACTCTCCTCCCATTAGCAACAAGCTATGAACCAGGATATTATTCAGATAATGTCATTCTCCCGCCAGATGCTGGAGAATTTCTCATAGATATATCTTCTTTAACAGAATCTCAATTAAAAACTGTAATGAATTCATTAACTGAACTGCAAGTAACTGGAGAAGTGGGAGAATTTTATAAGAGTGATAAAAATATTGTAGTAGATTTGCAAAATCAAAAAGAAGTGAAAATAGAAGTAAACAATAGAGGGATACTTATCACAAAATCTTCTCTAGGTTATATAATAGAATTCAAAAAACCCCCTCTTTTAGAAAAAGATAGAATCTTAAAAGAGGAAATATCAATTAAAAGGTATACTACAACTTCTAAAAAAGTAACAGAAACCCTTTCTGATTATAAAAAACAGCTGGAATCAGAACATAGGGTAGCATTAAGTGATATTAATAGAATATTAAATCAAGAAGAATTAGCAACCTTAGGTCCGCTAAAGGCCCTTATTGAATTTTTAAAAGCTTTGTTTAATATTACAGGAAGAGCAGTCTCTGCCTCTCAACCAAAAAATGGAGAGGAATTTTACAATGTTTTTAACGGAGTTGTTTTAGATATTTCAAGAGAAGAGGCACTAAAAATTAAGAAATCCAATTATGTGAAAAAGGTTCATCCTAATAAAGAAATTAAGCTTGTTTTATTTGATTCTGTCCCCCAGATTAATGCTGATGATGTCTGGCAGTTAGATGCAAGTGGAAATAATTGTTCAGCATCAGGGAATCCTTGTCTAACAGGAGAAGGGATGAAAATAGCTATAATAGATAGTGGAATAGATTATACTCACCCTGATTTGGGTGGCTGTTTCGGACCTGGATGCAAGGTTGAAGGAGGGTATGATTTTATCAATTATGATTCTGACCCTATGGACGACCAAGGCCATGGAACACACTGTGCTGGAATTGCTGCAGGTGATGGGAATACAAATAATGGGAGCATGATTGGAATTAAAGGGGTTGCTCCTAAAGCTAAATTATATGCTTATAAAGTAATCAGTAAATATGGCACTGGAACTTCATCTAGCATTATAGCTGGAATAGACAGGGCAGTTGACCCAAATAATGACGGAGATTTTTCAGACAAAGTTGATGTTATAAGTTTAAGTTTAGGAGGGTGGGGTTATCCTGATGATGCTGAAAGTATGGCAGTTGATAATGCAGTAAATAATGATGTTGTTGTTGTAGTTGCTGCAGGAAATGATGGACCTGCTCCAGAAACCATTGATAGTCCTGGTTGTGCAAGAGAGGCCCTTACTGTGGGGGCAATAAATAAATATGATAAAGTAGCCTCTTTTAGTGGAAGAGGGCCTGTAATCTGGGGCGAAGAGACTTTTATTAAACCAGACATTGTTGCTCCTGGTGTCAGGATTTGTTCTGCATGGCATGAACAAATGTGGAGTAATTTAAACTGTTTTGACAGCATGCATATAGCTGTTTCAGGAACTTCAATGGCAACCCCCCATGTTGCTGGAGCAGCTGCTTTAGTCAGACAAGCAAAACCTTCCTTATCTGCTAAAGAAATAAAATCACTTATAGAGACGAGTGCTGAAGATTTAGGTTATGATTTTAATGCGCAAGGCAGTGGGAAAATTGATTTATTAAAAATATTGAGTCCTAGACTTCTTTTTTCAGAAAGCGAAATAGATTTTGGGAGTGTTGCATCAGGATCTGTTAGCAAGACAATTAATATTAAGAACCAGGGTGTTGAATCATTACTTATTTATTTTTCTGCTGAAAATGCTACTAATGCGCAAACAGGACTCTCTTATGACATAGTTTCATTTACTGAAGATAGTGTGGTGATTCCTGCAGGTTCAAATTATAATCTTAGGATTACACTAACTTTTCCTCAAGATGTTAGCGGAACATTTTCAGGGAAAATTATGATTTCAGATAAATATGGAGAGTATTCAATTCCTTATTCTGCTTCAATATTAACTAGTTTGACATTAAAAGTAGAGGGAAACCATTTTCCACATTTTTATATTTATGAAAGCAATCACCAGCATCTTGCTGTAATGAAACAAGGGGCAGATTTTATAGGCAATGAGCATTCCTTTAGTATTGCCCCTGGGAATTATAATGTTTATGTTATAAATGACTTCTCAAGTGAAGATGAAACAGATGAATATATATTAGTTGATACAGTTTCTGTGCCTGTTGGTTCTTCTATAACAAAAACATTCAGACTAAGCGATGCCAGGCTTTTTACAGTAAAAACAGAATCTAAACAAGGCACTCCATTAGAGATTTTTGAGTGGACTAAGGGATTAATAGTTTATCCGCAAGGCTCTACAGCAGAGAATCCTATTTTTAGAGTATCTTTTTTATCTAAAAATCTTAAGAATACTAATATCTATATTTCAGATAATCCAAGTAATAATCTAAATGCCGATATTTTACTTAAATATCTAGGAGCCTCAACCTTACTTGAAACTTTTGACGCAAGAAAGACTGGAAGTGAATTATATGCAGGAGGCTGGATACTTCATAATGTAGATAGTTCTACCCCTACAACACTGCAACCAGATTATAATGCAGCGATATATAATTTTTCATATAATCTTCCTGGAGGAAGTCCTAAGTCTTACTTAAGCCAGCTTTTTTTCATACATCCTTTCCAAGATTTTATAGGAGCCCCTCTTGTTTCTGTTGCATATCCACTAACACAATCTATCTATGCTTACGTGAATAATCCTGTTTCTGGAAATTATAATAAGAATTTTAGCTTAGCTAGGGTTGTAGAGCTTAACTATATTGGACATGCAAATCAATGCGTACAATTTGCTTATGATAGTTCTGGAAAAGAAATTATATCAGATAATGTTTGGGATTCTCTTAATCCAGAATTAAAAGAAAAAAAAGAGTTTTCTTTTGGAGGTCCATATAACCTTGGTTCAGTCATGGTTGAGAACAATACTGTTAAAATAAGAAGAGAAATTTTGAGTGGAAAGGGAATAGTTGTAAGAAAACAGACAGAAATGAATGCTTCTTGTTGCACTTATGGGAATGGAATACAGACTTGTACAAATGTAATAGGGGGATTAGAAAAACCAAAATATCAGATGTATGAAGATGGAATTAAAGTAGCCGAAGAGAATCTTACTACTAATGGTTTATGGGATAAAGAAAAGTTATTGCATTCTGTCTCAGAAAATAAAGATTATGCTGTTTACTTAACAATCCCAAACTATTATTCAATATTTAATTTAATGAAGATAACATCAATATTTTCTACAAACCAAGCTGATAGGAATCCTCCTTGGATTGAAAATCTGGAAATATCCTCTAGGTTTAAAGATGGAGAAACTTTGATATTAGAGTTTACAGCCAGAGATGATAATTCAATTGCTGATGTTAAAGCGTTTTATAGCGAAGACGGACCTTGGAAACCAATAAGTCTTTATAGCAATGGAAATAATTTTTTCGGGGCAATAGTTCCTTATGGTGAAAAAATTGATTTAGATATTGAATTAATTGATTCCTCTGGAAATCTACAGGATTATAGAATTTATCCTGTTTCTCTTAAAACACAAAATCTTACTATAACACTTCTTCCTGTAATTGGAATATTATCCCTTGGAAATATTGTTAGTTTTACTGGGTATATTAAAAATAGCCAAGGAAATGGTGTTTCTAATTTATTGATTGAAGGATTTTTAGATAAAGCGCATATTGGAAATCAAGCTAGTGATAATAATGGCTTTTTCAATTTTACATATAGAATTCCTATTAGTTATTTTGGACAAATGAATTTTAGTGTTTCTATTTCTCCTACTGGAACTTACAAAGGGGTTTCTTCTTTGCCAGAAGCAAATGTAACTCATGATGTAGCTGTTCTAGAACTTATAACTCCTATTAGCCCTCAAATAGGAATGCAGCATATAATTAATGCAACAGTAACAAACTTAGGAAATTTTCAGGAAGTAGTAACTATTATATTTAGAGAAGACGGCATTGAAATTAAAAGAGTAGGTATAATGCTTAATCCAAGTGAGCTTTCAGAACAGCAGTTTAATTTTACTGGAAAACCTAATAATCACACTTATGAAGTTGAAGCTTTAATTTCCAATGACCAAGCTCTTTCTGATAATAAAAAAATAGCCAGTATTTACCTGCAACCTTCAGTAAATAATATAGATGTTTCTATAAGCGATTTGAATGTCAGCTTGTCTGTAATTGTTAACAGAGCAACAAGTATTTTTGTTAGTTTAATAAATCTGGGAATAGATGTAGCAAATGTAAACCTGAGTGTTTATGATGATAATCAGCTAATTGCAACAAAGATAATTAATAGTCTCTCTTCTGGAGCAGGAAACACAGAAAATTTCTTATGGACTCCCGCAACAACTGGCAATCACACAATAAAAGCAGAAGCTGTATTAAGCGGAGACATGAATCCTACTGATAATTCTATTCAAAAAATTATCTATGTTGAATCTTCTGAATTTAAAGGAAATAGCACTAATTTAACTACTGCCCCAGATATAGTTTGGAACTTCACTCTTGAAAGAACCTCTTATGGAAAAATTATCTTCAAAGAAGAAGTGAATATATCAAGATTTAAGAAAAATCCCTTACTTTTACAAGATTATGTTAGCATAATCCCTAGAATAATCAGTCTGGATACTAACAACCTGGCTGAGCTAACTAATAAATCTGCAGAATTATTGTTTAGGAATATTGATATGCATAATCCGCAGATCCATTATAATGGAGCTGGCTGTCCATCCAGTATTTGTACTTTTGAGCTATTTGATAAGAATGCAAAAACATTCAAGGTTGACATAACAAAATTCTCAGAATTTGAAATTCTGGAGGGAATTTATTGTGGAGATAATATTTGCCAGTCTGGAGAAACTTGTGCTGATTGCAGTGATTGTTATTGTAGTTCTGGATATAGCTGTGTAGATGGTGTTTGTGAAGCAGATGATACTGGAGATGATGATGGGGGAAATGGAGGAGGAGGTGGACAGGTTACATGCACTCCTAACTGGGATTGTAAATGGGGGCCTTGTGAAAACATGGTTCAAAGACAAACCTGTACAGATTTGAATAAATGTGGCACAACTAGTGGAAGACCTTCAGCACACGGAGATACAAGAACCTGCTTTATTGACAGCCAGTGTGTAGATAATGATGGAGATGGTTATGGTGTAGGGCCTGACTGTTTAGGCCCTGATATAGATGACAATAATCCTGATATAACAGACACAAGCGATTCTTTTGAAACTCCTGGAGAAACAGCATCAAGATTCAAAGATTTTCTTTATAAATATAAAAATTACCTAATAATTAGCTTGATTTTCCTAATTTTGCTTCTAGCAATAATTATAACAGGAGTCATATTATCAAGAAATTTTTCTAAAAAAATAAAACCAACAAAAAAAACTGAGATTGTTGTTTCAGAATCTAAAAAAGATGAGTGGGCTGAAAAATGGGGCAGAGGAGTATAATGATAAGATTAGGGCCAGCAGGACTTGGAGGAATTAAAAAAGCTAGAGATAACTTGCGAGAATACAAAAAACTAGGTTTTTCTGCATGCGAAATAGAATTTACTTATGGCGTTTATATTAAAAACAAGAAAGATGCAGAAGAAATTGGTGAAGAAGCTGAAAAGCAAGGCATAAAACTAAGTATACATGCTCCTTACTGGATAAATCTGAATAGTAAGGAAGAAAAGAAAATTGAGCAAAGTAAGGAGAGAATCTTAAAATCCTGTGAAATTGGCCATTATTTAAATGCCTATAGGATTGTTTTTCATCCAGGTTATTACTTGGAGGATAAAGAGCAGACATATAAAAATATTAAAAAAGCTATTTTAGAAATGCAAAAAGAAATAAAAAAACAAAAATGGAAGCCAGAGCTTGCTCCTGAAACCACTGGAAAAGTAAATGTTTTTGGGAGTGTTGATGAAATTTTAAGATTAGTTGAAGAGACAAAATGCTCTTTTTGTATAGATTTTGCACACATACTTGCCAGAGAAAAGAAAATAAACTATAAGGAAATATTAAGTAAGTTTAAAAAATACCCTCATTTACACATACATTTTTCTGGCATTGAGTATGGAGAAAAAGGAGAAAGAAAGCATATAGGAACTAAAAGTAATGAAGCAAAAGAACTAATAGCTAATTTAAAAAAATACGCAAGAGAGCATGAAATTGTAATTATTAATGAATCTCCGGAGCCTATTGAGGACTCTCTGAAGACTCTGAAGTTTTTGAAAGCTTATTAGCCTTGTTATACGTTCCCATTCTTTTTATTGTTATGTCAATATTTCCAAGCATCCTGTTTCCTAATGCAGGGTCTCTTCTAACAAGGTTTAAAATATGGAGAATTTTTTTAATTACCTGATTATAAGTCTCTCTTTCATGCTCTTTAAGCCTGTCAAGCCTTGTTTTTGTCTCTTTCTCTATTTTTATTGTTGTTATTTTCTTTGCATCTTCCATTATAAGTATACTATAGTATACTTTATAAAGCTTTTCGTGCAAATAACTTGTAATTATTACATAGTTACTACACAATAATAATCTTTATAAAGGCAAAACGCCCTTTTTTATTAATTAAATTTAAATTTTTTAAAATGGAAAAATCAATTTTGGTTTCCATAATCGCTGTATTTGCTGTACTGGCTTTAATGAGTTTTGTTAGTGCTGATACAGGGGATTTAACAGATAATTGGGAAGTGACTGTTAATGGTGCTGATGTAACCACTAACACAATCTCTGGAATTGAAGGTGGAGAGACTATTGCTATAAAAATAGTTTTTCAAGCTGTAAAAGATGCCAGTGATGTTAAGGTAAGAGCATGGATTGACGGACATAGAACTGATATAACTGATAAGACAGGAAGATTTGAGTTAATTGAAGATAGCATATACACAAGATATCTTTCTTTACAAGTTCCTTCAGATATTGATCCTACAGATGAGTACACACTCATAATAAGGATTTCTGACCAAACAGAGAGCGATGATGAAGAATACTCTTTAAAACTTCAAAGAGAATCTTACAATTTAGAAGTTTTATCTGTTGAAGCACCTCAAGAAGTAATGGCTGGAAGCGTTATAGCAGTAGATGTTGTTCTAAAGAACTGGGGAATGCATGACCTTGAAGACCTTTTTGTTAAAGCAAGAATTCCTGACTTAGGAACTGAAAAAAAGGTTTATTTTGGTGATTTAGACCCCTTAGATGAAGCAGAATACGAATGCGAGGAATACGGATGTAAAGAAGCTAACAGAAAAGATTCTGTTGAAAGAAGAATTTACTTAACTATTCCAACAAATGCTAATACAGGAGTATACAGTTTAGAAGTAGAAGCCTACAATGTAGATTCTTCAAGAACAATTAAGAAAAGCATAATTGTTTCTGGAGAAGAAGCTGTAAGCAACATTTTATCTGGAACTAGTGTCAGAAACCTAGATATTGGACAGGAAGTTAGCTATGATCTTGTCATAGTAAACTCTGGAAGCAATATGAGGATATATAGCATAACTCCAGAAGAGACTTCAGGCTTGATTGTAGAAGCAGACCCCATAGTAACTGTTTCAGGAGATTCCTCAAAAACAGTTAAAGTAAAGGTTAGAGCTACAGAAAGCGCAGAAGAAGGAACACATGTTGTAACAGTTAATGTAGAAAGCCAGGGAGAACTTGTTAAGCAAGTAAATTTCTCAGCTAATGTTGAGAAAGGAAAAGTAGCAAGTTCAGTAGTTGTGTTAACAATCGTATTGGTAATAGTCTTCGTAGTATTGTTAATAATTTTAATAGTATTATTAACAAAAAAACCTGCAGCAATGGAAACAGAAGAAACAAGCTACTACTAAACTTTTTTTATTTTTTTATTTTTTTACTTATTTTTTATTTTTTTACTTTAAAAAAAGGAAATTTGAAGATGGAGATAAGAGGATTTTTAAAAAATAGGTTTCAGAAAAGAGCTAGAAAGAGTTTAGCTGAATGTGTGTTTGAAAAAATAGGGGGCATATCTCCTGAAGAAATACAGGATATTCTCATAAAAAACAGGATTGATTATGATATAATTCTTAAAGAAAAATCATTAGAACCTTCTTCATTTCCATCTATATTTTCCCATCCAAAAGGAAGAGGTTATGTAAGGGTAGATATTTTTGTTTTAAAGAATAATAAGGAGCAAGCTGAAGAAACAGCAAATACTCTGATAAGGGCTGTTGGAAAATATCCAGATAGTAAACACATATTAGGTAGAAGCTCTAAAGAATTAAAAGATTATCCTGCTCAAAATTATACTTCCTTTAGTTATGTAGCTAGTTATAATTTTCCAGACTCTTTTGATATAGCAAATCATACTGGAGCCTTAAGATTTTACCAAGGAAAACCAGAAGGCTTAACAAAAATCCTAATAGTTGGAAAGGTTTCTGGAAATAAGTTAAGGGGAATATTAGAAGAATAATTGCTTTTTAATACAATAATCCTCATAAATAAAAGAGTTTTAAATAAAAGATGGGAGACGAAAATGATATAGATGCAATAAGAACAGAACAACTTAAAAGATACAAAGACTTTTTTCTTAGAAGAGATAAAGAAAATACAACCAGCATTACATCAACTATAGAACTTAAACCTCCAATTTTTTTTGATAATGACAGCTTACTCGGCGCTATTCAAGACTGGTTATTTATGAGGGAACATAAGTCTCTTCTAAAACCTACAACAAAATTTTCCAGAATAGAAATTATTGCTACTCTTCCTACCAATAGAACTTGCGGAAATTTAATAATGAATGCAAAAACAAATGATGGAGTTACGAATACTTATTTATTTGGAAAAATGTATACTAATACAGATGAATTAACAGGAGAATTTGATAGACTAAGTGATACAATTAAAAAAGGTTATGATAAGGGATATGTTATTTTCGATAGAATTCATTCAAGGCAGATTTTTACTTAAACCTTATAAATAATAGACAATAAATAAGAAAATGGACGAACCCGCCACTGATAAAAAATTCTCTGCTGAAAGCACACATACTAAAAACCAATTAAAAGCGATAATAGCAGTTCACCCAAGCATCAGATTTTCTAGAGGAAAGGGGAATAAGCTACATCATAGTTTGCTTGATGAAAGTGAAAGAGAGTTTTCTAAAATACAGATTACTGCTAATTCACCAACATTTGAAACTTATGGAAGTATAGTGTTGAAGATAACTACAAGAGCAAGTGTAGAAAGAGATTATATTATATCAGGACATTACGAATCTACAAAAAGATTAAAAAAAGATTTTTATGGGTTCATGAAAAAAGTGGAAAAAGCATGTAGAAGGAAGAAAATATTAAGATTTAAAAAATTAAGATACATAGCAAGACCTTAAACCTCTAGACTTAACACCTTGCTTATGCCCTCTTGCATGCTTACCCCATAAAGTGTTGTTGACTCTGAAATCAAGGCATCATTATGGGTTATCATGATATACTGTCCAGCTTTCATATGTTTTTTTAATAATACAGCAAGTCTTTCACTGTTTCTCTTGTCAAGAGCAGCATCTATCTCATCAAAAATATAAAAAGAATAAGGGCGGTATTCCTGAATTGCAAATATTAGGGCAAGAGCAATAAGCGTCTGCTCTCCTCCAGATAAAGAAGTAACATCAAAATATTTTCCCTTTCCAACCTTGATTATTATATCCAAACCTCCGGCAAAAACATCCTGCTTGTCTTCTTTTTCTAAAAATGCCTCACCTTTTGAACTTAATTGTGAGAAATTCCTTGAGAATAAAGAATTTATTTCTGTAAGTGTTCTGTTGAAGGTTTTTATTTTTTTATTATCAATTTCTTTTATAATATTCAGAATCTCCTCTTTTTCTTTGTTTAAGTGCTCTACTTTTTCAGCAATAGCATCATACTGTTTTTTAATATCATCATAGACCTCTAGTGCCCTTAAATTTACACTTCCAATCAGAGTCAGAGTAGACTGTGTTTTTTCTAGTTTCTCCTGTAATTGAGGTATAGGAAGTTTCAGTATCTCAACATCTTTGAATTCCTCATACTCTGATTTAAAACCCTCAATCTGGGCATTTACCTCTGCAATTTTTATCTTAAAATTATTCACCTCATCTTCTACTAATCTAGAATCATTTTGTTTCTTTAATAAGTCAGACTCAAATAATCTTATCTTGTCCTGGAACTTGTTTTTCTCAGTAATCATTTTCTTGAATTTTTCCTGTAAAGCTTCTTCCTGCTTTTCTTTTTCTTCAGCTTCTTCTTGCTTTTCTTCTAAATCAGATATTATCTCTGAAATTTCATCTTCAAGCTCTTGTTTTTCCCTTAAACTCTGCTTTACAATAAGTTTCATTCTGTCAAGCTCTCTTTGTTTCAAGGTTATTTCCATACCAACATCAACTTCTTCATGTCTGGCTAGTTCATCTACTTCCAACTTTAAAGAATCATATCCTTCTTCTATATTCTTAAACTGGGAAATTGTCTTTTGCAGTTTGTTCCTTTCTTTTTCTATTCCTTCTAACTCCTCTGCTGCCTTGTTTTTTTCTTTTTCTAATTTTCTTAGCTGCTGTTTTCTTTCATTTATATTTTCTAACTTTAAGATATCTTTTTCTCTTTTCTCAGTCTCATCTGAAATTTCCTTTATTTTAAAGATTAAACTATCTTTCAACTCCCAGGATTTATTTTTCTTTTCTTCTGTATCTTCAATTTCTTTTCTTAAGGAAGAAATTTTTTCATCAGATTCTTTTTCTATATGTCCTACATGCTGTTTTGTTATTTTTGTCTTGCATAAAGGACAGGTATCCAAGTCAGCTACTTGTTTTTTGATACTCTCAAGCTCTTTTATCTGTCTTAATGCAGATGCTATTAATTTTTCTGTATCAAGAATATTTTTTTCATTATTATTCTGTTCTTCTTTCCTGTTCTCTAAGTTTTTCTTTAATTCTGTAAGAAGATTTTTGTTTTTTTCTAAATTATCTTTAAATTCTAAACCAGCTTCTAAGTCTTTAATTTTGTCGAGGACAAAATTAGATTCTTGTTCTGTTCTTTGCAGGCTTGCTGTTTTGTCTTTAATTCTTTCTTCTACTAATTCCAGCGAGTATTTTTTTGAGTAGAATTTTTTTCTTTTTTCCTCTATTTCTTCAAGAGCATTTTTTTTATCAACAAACTCTTGTTTTCTGCTTTTTCCCTTGGTTTTTCTCATCTCCTGAATTTCTTTTTCTGAATTCTCTATATTTTTCTCTAATTCCTGTTTTCTTTTCTCTAATCCTTCTATTTGAGTTTGATAATTTTCTTTTCTCACATCTAGACCAGCAATTTCTGCTTTTAGTTCTGCTATTTCTGAATGCAAAGTTTCCTGCTCTACACCAGAAGAGCTCTGAATATTATTGTTTATTTCTTCTATTTTATTATTTAAACTCTTTATCTCTTCCTGAAGCTTGCCTATCATTATTTTTATCTTATCAAGAGCAGAATTTTTCCTGTGAATCTCTTCATCTATTTTGTCTTTATCTTTTATTTTTTCATCTAGTTTTTTTTTCAAAATAGAGGCCTTGCATCTCTTGACACTCTCTTCTAATTTCTTAAAACGCAGGGCTTGTTGCCTCTCATTTTCAAGATTTTTTAAATAAGCTGTTCGTTCTCTTAATACAGCTGAAACCTCTTTCAGCTTTTCTTCTGTTCTCTCTAATTCTTTTAAAGACCTATGCTTTCTCACTTCATAAACAGAAATGCCTGCAACCTCTTCTACAATTTTCCTTCTTTCATCACTATGCATTTTAACAAAAGAAGCTATCTCTCCCTGAAGAACTATATTAAAGCCATGAGGGTCTATTCCTGCCTGGGACAATAACTCTAATATCTCTTGTCTTGTTTTTACACTATTGTTAATCTTATAAATTCCCTGACCGTTTCTTCTCACAATCCTTTTAATAGTAACTTCCTTGTCAGGAAGCGCAAAACCCTTGTCAGAATTGTCAAATACCATAGATACAGAGGCTTCAGTTGCAGGCTTGCTTATTTTTGTTCCTGCAAATATAAGATGGGCTGATTTAGCAGCCCTCATGCTCTTTATGCTTAATCTTCCTAAAACAAAGCAAATAGCATCTGCTATATTGCTTTTTCCGCTTCCATTAGGCCCAACAACACAGTTCATATTCCTGTCTAACAAAATCTCTGTCTCACGAGGGAAACTCTTAAATCCCTTCATTACCAGTTTTTTAATCTGTGGCATTACAAGAACAACCCAGTTTTTTCTTATAAACTTTTCCTTTTAGTGTAGAAATAGTGTTTTTAGAGTAGTTATTTTATTATTCAAATTCTGTTTCTATACTAAATTTACTACCATAATGCTCTTGAGCCATTTTTATCAGCAGGCTATAGGACTCTATAAAATTTGTTTGACGTCCTTCTAGCGAAATCTTATCATGTGTACTTAAATCAGTCCATTTCATAGGGGGCGCGCCAATATCACGAGCTTCTTCAAGATTTTTAAACTTTGTTGTGATTTACTTCTATCTCAAAAGTTTTATTTAGAATCAAAGAAAGGTTTTTAAATAAAAATACATACTAGGTTTCATGGAAAAACTACATCCTGGAGCAAAATGGCTGTTTAGAATTAGAGGGTATTTTGGTGCTTTATTCATTTTAATATTTTTTTCATGGTTTCTTTTCCCATTCATTGGACTTCTTGGAGCAGCTATATTTGGAAAAGAAGTTGTAATAGGAGCTATTCTTATTGGTATTTTTTCCTATATAATCATAATAATAATTTTAGCAGAAATTTATGCAAGAATGGCATATAACAGATGGTTTTATGAGTTTACTCCTGCAAGTTTGAAGTTAGAAAGAGGGATTATATGGAAAAGATACTCAAATGTTCCTTATGAAAGGGTTCAGAATGTAGATATTCATAGGGGGATTTTAGCCAGAATTTTGGGTTTTTCAACAGTTGATATTCAAACAGCTGGTTTTCATGGAGGATATGGAAGAAGAGGAATGCCAAGAAGTGAAGGGCATATTCCCGGAGTCTCTACTCAGGGAGCTGAACAGATTAGAGAATTTTTAATGAAAAAGATTACAAGAAAGTCTGCCTCAAGACAAGGAATTTAAAACTCACATAATTTTTTCTGCTCTTTTTGTTTTTCATGATTTTGGAAAGTTGCCCATGTTTCTCTGAAAATTCCGTCTTTTTTATGCTCTTTACTGTAATCTTGTAAAAACTTTTTTGTTTTTGGGTCATTTGGATATCCTGAACCAAAGTCTTTACCTATTTTTTTCTTTATTTTACTTACTTCCCTCTCTCTGGCAGATTTAGCAAGTATAGATGCAGCAGAAACTGCCACATAATCTCTATCAGCTTTATGCTCACAAGCAATAATCAGATTTTTATTTTTATTGATGTGTGTTAAGACGTATCTTCTCCAGCTTTCTTTATTAGGAGAAGGGCAGTCTATTACTACTCGAATCTCCTCTTTTTTATCTTTAGTTAACTTATTAATTATTTTAGCTGCTTTTATTGCCTCAATTTTGTTTAAATTTAATCCAGCTCCTGTTCTTGAATCTATTTCATAAGGATGTGATAGTGTAACATGATAAGAAATAGCTTTTTCCCTGATTTTTTTAGCAAGATACTCTCTTGTTCTTGCGCTTAATAATTTGCTGTCCCTGACTCTTATTTCTTTGAAATACTTTTCTATTTCTTTTGTAATCAAACAGCCAGCTAACGCCATTGGACCAATTAAAGGGCCCCTGCCGGCATCATCAATACCTAATATAAGTTCCTTCTTTTTTTCTTGCTTTTTCATTTCTATTTAAAAATAGCAAGCTTTAAAAGTATATTGATTATTAATTTACCATAGCGGGGTGGAGCAGCCTGGAGTGCTCGCGAGGCCCATAAAATTAAGGTTTCCTTAATTTGTCAGAAATCTTGATTTCGGACACCTCGAGGTCGCGTGGTTCAAATCCCGCCCCCGCTATTTTTAAAAAGAATTATTTTTCTAAGAATTTTACAATCCCTTCAAGTTGAGTTTCATCTAAAACCCCCTGTGCTCTTTCCCTTAGCATTTTATCATTAATCATATTTTTCATGTTATAATGAATTCTAACCTCTCTATGTACAAGAACAGGAAGAGAATAAACTTCAGAACAAAATTCAACAAGCCGCCTGGTTTTCACATCAGGATAATCTTTATATTTGACTCTTAGCTTTTTTAGCATAAATCCTACATTAATATATCCTACCTGTCTTGAACCATCTGCTGTTCTTATTATTGGAACAAAAATAGCTGTATTTCTGTTTAAATCAGGATCTTTAGAAAGATTTAAAATCCAATCAGAGGCTGCTGCAACTGCTCTATCTGTTCCTCTTTCAGGATTATACTGTTGATGTATTGAGTCTTTAGATATTGAAGAAAGCCCTTGCAATAATAAATCCATTTCATCAAATTCTTGTCCTATTTCCTTTTCACTCCTTTCTCCATTATTTAACAATCTTCTATTTTTAAGAAATCCAGATCCAAAAGCATCTGTAAGAGTTGTTTTAAAAAACTCTAAACTTTTTCTCATTCTTTCATAGCATGTTGAAAAAGGCTCAACCTGTAATTCTGGGGATATATAAATAAGTCTTGATACTGGAATAGCACAGGTCATAGCTCTTGGAAAATCACTGTGTGCGACATGTGTATGGCGGGTTCCTGCCCACTGAGAAATAAATTCTTGTTCCATAGCTTTAGAGTATTTCTCTCCTGGAATGAATTTTTCAAATTCTTCTGTGTCTTTCAAAACCAAAGGCTCAACTTCAAACATTTGCCTGGTATAAAGTCCAGAACCTCTTTTAGGTTTAAAACTAACTTCTCCTCTCTTTATAGCTTCAACTAGAACATTTCCCAAACCTTCAGTAAGGTCACTCTGAGTTCTCCCAGAGTATTCTATGAAAAATTCTTGGTCTGGCATTAATGCAGGAGGAAATAAGCAAGCTTTTTCCTTTTGTTTATCTGTCAATCTAGCATAAAGTGCATTTATTGACGCACATCTTTTTCTTAGTTCATTATCTGAATTAATTACTTGCATAATCTTCTGCATCACTTCTTTACTAAATGATTCTTCTCCTCCAAAAAACTCAGCAGGTTCTGTTCCAGTTGCTCTTATTTGTCTCCAAACACTATGTAAATTACTAGACCAATCATAAAATCCTTGAACAATATTGACTGATGGATTTGCTAGTGCTTTTTCTAAACCCATAATTAAACCTTCTGATGAATCCAGATTGTTAGATTCCAATGCTCTGGCCAAAGTTACATAAGCTTTAGGATTTGGCTCTGAAAGAGCTGCTTCTAATCTATCTAAAAAATCTGGGCGAGAAAAATCATGCCCTGTTTTTGCAACCTCTAGTTCTGCAATAGCATAAACTCCATCAATAAAGTTCTTTATTTTAGCATATCTAATAAGCGAAAAAGAAGGAAGTACATTCTTATTCTGCTTTAGCATTTGTGCAGGATTTGTATAAATAGCTTCTGCAGTTGGAGAGCTATTTTTTTCTAAAATTTCAGCAGAAATACTTGCATATCTTCCATCAATCCTAACATTAGAATCATCTATTATTCTTTTTTGAATTCCCGTTCCATAATTAGTCATGCAATAATAAATCATATTTTTTATTTAAAACTTTCTGCAAAAATTCATTGAAACAAAGTAGTAATCAATATAACACCAATCAATATAACAACAAGTTCTATCACATATTTTAGATTATAAAAATCTTAATAAAAAGGATTTTTAGTTATTTATTATGGCTGGGGTGATTAATCAAAGATTAATAGAAGAGGTAAAATTTAGAACCAATATTCTGGATTTAATTAGAGAACATATCCAATTAAAACAAAAAGGAAAAGAACATGTAGGATTATGTCCTTTTCATGATGATCATATACCTTCTCTTAATGTAAATCCTCAGAAACAAATATTCAAGTGTTTTTCGTGTGGTGCAGGAGGCGATGCATTCAAGTTTTTAATGATGCATCAAGGTTTGTCTTTTCCGCAAGCTGTTTCTTTGCTTGCTCAAAAAGCAGGAATAGAATTAGATTTTTCAGAGCAAGAAAGAGCACAATATAGAGAAACCAAAGAATTATATAATGTATTAGAACAAGCACAGAGATTATATGAACAGCAACTATGGAGGACTCAAGCTCCACAAGAGTATCTTCAAAGTAGAGGGATAAGTAAAGAAACTGCTAAAGAATTTTCTTTGGGATATGCTCCATCAGGAAATTTTATACTTAATAATCTGGTTTCTGGTACTGAAGACATAACAACTTTGCAAGATGCAGGGCTTGTTAGTAAATTTGGCAGTCCAGTAGACAGATTTCAAGAAAGAATTATGTTTCCTATAACAGACTCTATAGGAAGACTCGTAAGTTTTGCAGGAAGAACAATAGTTGATAATTCTGCTAAATATATTAATGGGCCAGAAACACAAATATTTCGCAAAGCAGAAATTTTATATGGTCTTTCTGTAGCATCAAAAACAATTCGTGAAAAACAAAGAGCAGTAGTAGTAGAAGGCTATCTTGATGTTGTCTTAGCAAGTCAGAATGGTTTTGGAGAGTTTATTGCAACTTGTGGAACTGCTTTTACTAAAGAACAAGTAAGAACAATGACAACAAGATTTCCAAAAGCAGAGGTTTTTCTTTTTTTTGATGGAGATGAAGCAGGAAGGGAATCAGCGTTTGAAGCTACAAGAAAACTAATTGGACGGGGAAACACAAGAGTCTGCCTTTTAGAAGAAGGTAAAGATCCTGCAGATATTTTAGTACAAGAAGGAGCAGAGAGTTTAGAAGAAAAACTACTAGCAGCAATACCCCATTCTGACTTTTATATATTAGAAGTAGCAAAAGGCAAGGATTTAACAGTTCCAGAAAATATAGTAGTAGTTACAAGAGAAATTTCTGAAGACCTTAGAGGCATGCCTTCATCAACAGTTGAGATATTCATAGAGAAAATATGTCAAAGTACAGGGTTAAGTAAAACTGCAATCGAAAAAGCTGTTTCTAGAGAACAATATGATACATTAGGTAGTTTTGAAACAAAATCAAGAGTGTATTGGGAAAGTGTTTTATTAAAGGGGCTTCTTCAGTCTCCAGAAACTAGGACTCATCTTGAAAAAAGAATCTCTCCAGACATATTTACAAACCCTGAAAGAAGAGCATTATTTAGATATGCTTTAGAAACAGAAATGAGTTATCCTCTTTTGCATGATCAACCCTTATTTGAACAAACAGAAGTTGATAAAATACTTACAGAACTAAAAAAAAGAGAAGCAGGATTAGATATGCAATATATAAAGACTTTCTTGCTACCAAAAAAAACAGAATTTCGGAACTTTGATACACTAGAAAAAGCTTTAAAGCAGATTCTTAATTGGGACACTTTTAGTGCAGGAAGACAAGCAATAAAAAATGGAATTCCCCTTTCCAAAATAATGGAGATATCAACCAAATATAAAAATGATTTAAAAGACTATGCCTAAACCTACAAAAATATTGAAAACAACAAAAAAAGGTGGGTACACAATACACCATTGTGTAGATGGAACTTGTAGATTATTTGGGCCTAGAATAAAAAGAGCAAGTGGATTTTATCTTCCTTCTGAACAAGATATTTTGGAAAAATATTATCAAGATATGGAATCTGGAAAAATGTCTTCTACAACTAAAACCAGGATAGGTTGGTGGGGAGTAGTTTATTCAGGCAGAAGGAGCATTACTGAAGGAAGAAATGCACTTGGAATTCCTAAACAAAAACCGCCAACACTTATACAAATACAAGAAAAAATAAGAGAATTTTGGCTTGAAGAAGAAATAAAAGGTGCTTTAAGAGGAGAATTATCACTTGAAAAAAGAATAATAGATTTTAAAAGTAAATATCCAAGAGAATTTAACCAAGCGCATAAAAATCATGGAGGATTTAGAAGTGCAATTAAAAATATGCCTTTTCCTTATTCTATAGCTTACAATCTTATTTCTGGAAAAAAGCTAAGCGGAAGCATAAATCAAGGAAGATTAGGAAAATTATTATATATTTGGTTTTGTAAGGGGAAATCAATACACCCCTCAGCACTTAAAAGATCTCCAGCAAACTCAGTAGAAAAAAATTCTTATAATCAGATATACACACTTTCCAGAATCTCTCAATCTCTTTTTCACAAGAAATCTAGAGAGTCTCCAGTAAAAGTCATGAGCAGACTAACAGGACTTGATAAAGAAGACATTAGCATGAGCATTGAAAATACTAAAAGAAACTCTTCTATTGTAGAAAAAATAGCTTCTTTTTTATTTCACTGGGCCCCTATTGTTGGATTGAAAATAGAACCTCTTTTTGATAAAGAAATTGATGAATCTGAACTTGGTTTGAAATTTTCTTATGATGGAAAAGGAGGATTAGCAGATTTGAGAA
>CAZQLD010000004.1:0-34294 GCA_964594115.1 Candidatus Woesearchaeota archaeon | reverse complement strand
CCAAGAGCTAATTTAGATTATATCCTGGCTTTAGATAAAGAAACTTTAACTCCTTCTTTATTGATAAGAGAGAAAAATACTGACAGAAGACTGTGGAGCTTAGATATGCTAAATGCATTGATTGAAAGAGCTAAACAAATAAAATCAGCAGATTTTCAAGAGCAAGAAGAAAGCAGCTTAAGAGTTCCTCATTCAAGGGTAATAAGACATGCTGGGGGAAGATTTTTATTAATGGAAAGAAATTTTAATGATATCAAGTCAGGAAAAATTGGAGATTATATAAGGGCTAACAGGGATAAACTCTTTTTAGATAACATCAGAACAAGATTTCCAGAATTAAGAGGCATTCCTAAAAATAAAATAATTGCTTTTGATATTGAAACTTGTGGTTTCGCATATAGAGACCCTACTGTCAGTATTGGATTTACAACATTTGGAAGAGAACTGGCTACAAAGTCTGGGGTTCTTTTTGCAAGAGATTATTCAGAAGAAGGCCCTGTAATAAGTTATTTTTTAAAAATGTTAGAAGATTATGAAGTTCTAATTACTTATAATGGAACAGCTTTTGATTTACCAAGATTAGATGAAAGAGCAAAACTAAATGGAATAAGCTTAGCCACAAATAAATATGCCCCTTTAACTAAAGCTCTTAAATGCGAGCATATAGATCTTTATCCTCTAGTCAAATCTAGAGTCAGGCTTCCAGACAGAAAATTATCAACAATAGAAAAGCTTATATTTAATTTTGAAAGAATAGGTGGTATTCCAAGTGCCAGAATTCCAGAATTATACAGAAGATTTGTAATGGAGGGTGATGGAAAAGGAAATGTAGAAAAAATCATGCAGCATAATCTCTTTGATACAGTTACTTTAAAGGCCCTTTTAACTTATCTTTGCGCAGCATAATCAGAAAAATTTAAATCCTTAACTTGTTATAGTTAGTAAAATGTCTAGAAAAGATACTCCTCTAACAGAAGGATTGAGAAATATTCTTGGTTTTAGAGAAAATTATGATGTTGTTTTAGCCTGTGCTTTTGAACCTGAAGAAAATGGGAACACTAAATTTGAACTATATGATAAGATTGGACTGGTTGTTAAAAACATTAGTAAGAGGCCTTATTTACCTCATAAAGAATTGAACCTAAATTGGCCACTTGGAAAAATATATTCCATACCTAATGGTATTGTGATTCCAACAGCAGATGTTGTTATTGCTTATTTAGGGTTGCCATCAAGTGCTGGAGGCACAATGATTGGGTCAGCAGTTCAAAGCAAAATTCCTATAATCTACTTATATGAAAAAACAGAAGATTTTGAGTCGTTTAAAATAAGGGCAGATACAATCACCTTAGGAACTAGTATGGTTGATAGAGGCATTTTAGATAGAAGAGATTGTACTAAGGATTTAGAATTTGATGCATTAAATATAAGAGATGGTAATTTAAAAAATCTTAAAGATTGTTTAATTAGGTTTTATCAAACTCAACAATAAAACACAAAACTTTAAATTCTCTAAATTTATTCTATATCTATGCCACGGTGGCGGAGTGGTTAACGCACTGGATTGCTACTGTAAGGAAACCTAGGTTTCCTTGACAATCAACCTTCCTAAGGTTGTAATAAAATATGTAAAAATCCAGGTCCTTCGGGACGCCGAGGTTCGAATCCTCGCCGTGGCGTTTTTCTAAACATTTATAAATACAGCTTTTCTTTTTAGAAAAAAGAAAACTTGGGAAAAGAAAAATTAATTTAGAAAAATGGAAAAAGACATTGGGAAAATAAAAAAAACCGACAATACAGACATTGTCATAAGAATAGATGATTTTGGAGGCAGAGTTGGCTTAACTATAAGGGAATATATGACAGGAGACAGATATACAGGATTTACAAAATCAGGAACAAGAATTCCTGCTGAATCTTTTTTAGAGTTCAAGGAACTGATAAACAGCATAAACCCAGATGATTTGAGAACAGAAGGAACTGAAGAGCAAGTAGAACCAGAACAAACTGAAAGCCAGGAACTCCTTTAAGATTTTGAAAAGTTTTAAAAAGCTTAAATTTTTAATATAAACGAGGTGACAAGCCTCAGAATTAGTTCTGAGTATTTAAAAAATGCCAACTGATTTAAGGACAAGAGCACTTGCAAAACTAGTTGTAGATTATTCTCTAAGGGTTAAAAAAGATGAGAATGTTGTTATTTCAGGAAGTACAGAAGCGCAGGATTTTATTATAGCTTTATATAAAGAAATAATCTTAAAAGGAGCTCACCCCATTTTAAGGATTGGGCTTCCTAATTTGACTCCATTTTTCTACAAACATGCAAAAAAGCACCAGATTGAAAAATTTCCTGAGCATTTTGATTATATTGTCAAAAATGCACAAAAATATGTTAGTATTGATGCAGAATTTAATCTGAAAGAATTAACTAACGTTGATTCAGAAAAAATTACAACCAGAAGAAAGCTAGTTGACCCGATTTTAAATTATATTTCTAATGAAAAAGATAAAATAAGAAGATGTCTGGTTGCTTTTCCTTGCATGTCTTATGCTCAAGAAGCTGAAATGGATTTTATAGATTATGAGAATTTTGTTTATGCTGTTTGTTTGCAGGACTGGAAAAAATTAGGAAAAAGGATGGGCAAAATATTAAAGAGATTTAAAAAAGGAAAAGAAGTTCATTTAAAAGGAGAAAATGTAGATTTAAGGTTTGAAATTCACGGAAAAAAAGCTATTGCAGATAAAGGTGAAGAAAATATGCCTGGAGGAGAGATTTTTATGGCTCCTGTCAGAGAAAGCTTGCAAGGATGGATTAAATTTGAATATCCTGCAATAAGACACGGAAACGAAGTTAAAGGAATATACTTAAAGTTTAAAGACGGAAAAGTTATAGAAGCTAAAGCTGATAAAAATGAAGATTTTCTAAAAGCAATGTTAGCAACAGATAAAAATGCAAGTTATGTTGGAGAATTTGGTATTGGTTTAAATCCCGCCCTAAACAAATTTACAAAAAGAGGATTGTTTGATGAAAAAATTAATGGTACTATCCATCTTGCTTTAGGAAGGGCCTATAAAGAGAATGGCGGGGGCAATGATTCTGCTATCCACTGGGATATTATTAAAGATATGAAAAAAGCCAAGATAGTTCTAGATGGTAAGATAATACAGAATAAAGGCAAATGGAAAATTTGAGATTTTCACAAGTTTTATAAATCCTATTTTACTTTAGTTTTTATGAAAATAAATGAGGCAATGAACAAAGCTATTGTAATTGATCATGATGTTAGTGTAAAACAAGCTGCTCAGATTATGTCAGCTAGGAATATCGGAAGCTTGATTGTTTTAAAAAAGAATAAAATTGTTGGAATTATAACAGAAAGAGATATTATGAAGAATATTTCTTCGCTTGGAAGGAAAATTTCCCGTGTTATGTCAAAAAATGTTATTACAGTAGACCATGATGAAAGTTTAGACAATGCTGCTTTGATTATGGGAAAGAACAAAGTCAAAAGATTGCCAGTAATAGATTCTGAAAAATTAGTTGGGATAATCACAGCAACAGATATAGTTGCCAATTCTGATGTCTTGAATGAGGATTTCTTTTTTGATTAGAATTATTTCTAAAATCCTGCACTCAATAAAACTTAAATATCTCAAATCCATTTAATTTTATGAAAAAAAGAGGTAAAAATGAAAAGCGGGCGCAAGCCTGGGGGATGGACTTAATGGTTGCTTTTGTTATCTTCACAATAGGCATAGTTATCTTTTATTTCTACGCTATAAACCAGCCAGGTGAAGCAGAAGAAAAAATAGATAGTTTGTCTTATGAAGGCAAAATTATAGGAGATTCTATTTTTTCAGATGGTTACCCTGAGAATTGGGATTCAAGCAATGTTGTCACACTAGGGATTTTAAGCAATAATAAAATAAATGAAACAAAACTAGATAGATTTTACAATCTAGCCTCTGTTGATTATTCAAGAACAAAAAACCTTTTTAATACAAGATTTGATTATTACTTTTTTTTATCAGAAAACATGACTCTAACCTCTGGAGAAGTAGAAGGAATTGGTTTGCCCCCTTCAAATCCAGAAAATCTGATAAGAATAACGCGCTTTACAATTTATAAAGATAAACCAGTTACTGCCCATATTTATATCTGGGAATAAACTAAAAAAGAAAAATGAAAGAAGTGGATAAATTAAAAAAAGAAATATATATATTAAGAGAAAGAAATAAGAGAGTTGAAACAGATAAAAAATGGGAAACTAGCTATACAAGAAGAATTCTTCTTACAATTTTCACTTATTTAGCCATAGGAATCTATCTTAGGGCAATCAATATTCAAAAACCTTGGTTAAACGCAATTGTTCCAGCTGTAGCATTCATGCTTTCCACATTAACCCTGCCGTATTTCAAAAATTTATGGATGAAATTCAAAAAATGAAAACAAAAAGAGGAATATTTTTCAGTACAGACGCACTAATAGCTCTAATTATTATACTTTTGATTATCTTAGTTGTTTATCCGGTTTTAGAACCTAAATATCCAAAATCAGATGCAACCCAGGATGTTATAACTGTCTTATCTAATTTAAAAGTAGGAGAAATAAATAACTCATATGTTAGGGCATTAATTTTAAACAGAGAGATAAAAGATCTAAATAAAACTATTCTAGAACAAATAGGAGAGTTCTATATTACTAATGTAACTGTTGCAAGAACTCTCGCAATTTCTATGTTCCAGTATTTGAATACATCAGACAATATAGGGATCTGGTATGGGTCTGAGCTTCTTGCATCAAGTAATTCTACTAGTTTTGAAACAGCAGAAAATGTAGAGACTGCCACACATCTTATAAGTGGAATAAGCAATGTACAAACAAACGGAAGTGCAACAGGGTTTTCTGCAAGAGTCTGGCTTTCAAGCAGTCTAGCAAAAGAGTATCTTTATTTTGGAGGTTATACTGGAGAAGGAAATATTTCTGTTAGTATAAACTATTCTGGAGAATTAAGTGGAGTGGAAATTGAAGTAGCAATTAATAAAGACTTTGATGTTTATATTAATAACCTTTACTCAGGACACTATGCAAATTCCTCATCACAATTTGCTCCATCAAAATATGATTTAAGTGCTTATAATCAGAGTTTTTCTCCTGGAGAAAATACTATAAAATTTGCTGGAGATAATTTGTATCTAGCAGGAGGCTTTGTTAAATTGACTTATAATAGCTCTGGAGTGTATCAACAGCCAACAAGAGAGTATTTCCCAGGAATAGAAGGGGTTATTAACATATATGATGGATTTCATATTCCCGGGCAATTAAATAAACTAGATATTTATTTACATTTAAGCACAAACTACTCAATGTTCATGACAATAGGAAATATAACTGTATTTAATGATTCAACTAATGGAGAAGAAACAAGAATAATAACTGATGCTCAATTATCTTCTTTATTAAACTACAATGAATTAAGTCAAAAGACAACTCCTTTTAGGTTTGGTTTAGAAAACGCTTCTTATACTACTGCTATAATGCAAGAAGCAGATGTTTTTTCTGTTACTGATTTGTCTGGGAGTATGTGTGGAACCTGTTCTGGTGTTTCTTGTGGGATTAGCGAGTGTTGCGGATTCTTTTGCTTAGATTGTTATGTTAACCAACCAGTTTGTGAATCTTGTGGAGGAACATGTCCTGGAGGGATATATGAAGCCAAAGACGCAAATAAAGCATTTGTAGATATTGTTTTAAATTCTTCAGGAAATAGGATAGGATTAGTAGGATATAAAGACAATGTCGACATTAATGATTGTCATAATCTTTCAGCTGATAATATTTCTTTAGCCAACAAAGTTGATGGTTGGGAAGCTATTGGAGCGACATGTATTTGTTGCGGGATAAACAAAGCAGTTGATGACCTTTTTAATTATTCAAGTTCAGACAAATTTCGATCAATTGTTGTTATGAGTGATGGTGAAGCAAATAGACAATGTTCAGAACAAGGAACAGGAAATGCAAAACAAGATGCAATACAAGCAGCTTGTGACGCCTATAATAACCATGGCATAATTGTTTATGCTGTTGGTTTTGGTCCAAGTGCAGATGAATCAACACTTCAGGCTATAGCAAATTGTGGTAATGGAAGCTATTATTATGCAAATATTACTAACTTAATTGAAGTTTACAAACAAATTGCACAGGATATAATCAAGGCATCATACAAAGAGCAAACAATAGTAACTACTGGGAATATCTCTACAATACTTTATCCTGATTCTTATATTGAGTTTAATTATACTAAATCTCCTGCCCCTTATGGGTTGATTGTAACAGCAGAGAAACAGTTTTATGATGATTATTATGGGAATTTTTCTGTCCCTTCAGGCTCAGGAGTAGTAGAAGTGACAGCGATTTCGTATTCAGGACCAAGATGGACCGATAATGTAGAGATAAATGGCAATTCTGTATATAATTTGAGTCTTTATGGTTCAGATTACACAAAGCTTGGTGATCCTCATGCAGTTGTTATTCCGAATTCATATGTTCAACCAAATAACACAGTTAAAATAACTACTGGAGTTTCTATTTTTAATTCCACTTCTGGTTCACCATATAACAAGATTATATCCACAATAAAACAAAATGCTTCATCCTATTCGGCAATAGTTGCGCAGGCAGAAGGATGTATCTGGCATCTTGAATTTGAAGATAGCACTGCTACAATCTTAAATATTCCGGCATCTTATTCAGGAACAAGACATTGCTATTACCAAAGCACTGGACAAAACATTTCAAATGATGATGATGCTATACAGTTAGCTGCATATAGTTTATTAGAGATTCTAGACTTTGATTTAAATGGCAAGTTAGATATAAAATTCACAGAACAAAATTTACAGATAAGCTCATTTGAAATTACAGGCATACCATATATTATTACAACAGAAGTTCAGGTCAGAAGGTGGTATTAAAGAAACAAATGTCAATTAAAAGAATGAACAAAAAAGGAGTATTTTTCACCCTATTGGTAATATCCATACTCCTGTTATTCTTGGTCTCTTATACATTTAGTTCTGTTATTAAAGATAGGGGGGCAATCACTAAAAGAATAGAGACAATGAATAATTTTGTTTTTTCAGTTGAACAGGACCTCCCCCGTCAGCTTTACATCTCTGGATTTAGAATTATCTTTCTGATTGAAAAAGAGATAGTTGATACAGGAAACTATATAGCTGATTTTAATTCTACATTTGCAGAAGTTTTTTACAATGGCACCCTTAATGGAAATCTTCAGCCATTGATGATTGGGGCTAATTTTTCAGGAATACAGGAATCTTTAAATAAAAAAGCAATTAAAATTAATGCCAATATTACTCTTACAAACCCTTCATTAATAGTTGGCCAGGATAACCCCTGGAATATAAAAGTGTCATTAACAGCAGACTTGTTAATAATAGATAATACTAATTTGGTTTTATGGAACAGAACAGCAGAGATAGTTTCTTATGTTCCTATAGAAAACTTCGAAGACCCTTTTTATGTTGTCGGAACCTCCAATCTTGTACCTAATAAAATAAACAAAACAATCCATGAGCCGTTTGTAGATGGAAATGATGTTTCCAATCTCTCCTCTCATCTTGAGGAGTCATATTATATAAATTCAACCTCTGCACCAAGTTTTATTGATAGATTAGAAGGAAGGACCTCTCCAAATGTAAATGGGATTGAATCTCTTGTTTATCTGCCAGAGTTATCTTTTCAAGGCATACCTTTAAAGGACAAATCTGTTGTGGATTATATTTATTTCTCCAGTCAAAATCCGACTCCTCTTTATAAGGTAACTGGCATGCCTTCTTGGTTTAAACTCGATGATTCTAGTTTAGATGTCTATGGTGTTAGGGGCATCTCTTATTTAGCTTAGAATTTAGTTAGATTTTTATACTTATATTTTTTAATAATTCTATGAAAAAAGTGATTATTTTTATACTTATAATCTTATTATTGGCAATTATAGTTTTATTCTTAATTTTCTTCTCTCAAGATAAAGCAGAGAAGAAAATTATCCAAGGAAAGAGTATTGGTGACACAGAAGAAACAGAAGATATGGAAGAAAAACAAGAAGAAACCGTGGATAATGAATTAAATGAAATAAAAGAGTTAAAGCCAACCAGTGGAGGGGGTGGCGGAGGTGGTAGCCCCTTAGGAGATACAGGAGATGCAGGAAAGGAAGGAGAGCCTCCAGACCCTTATACTGCTCCTTGTGGTTTTTATTTTGAGAAATATGGGATTTGTACAGGAACCTGCCCTTCAGGAGAGTGTGTAAATGAAGGAAGAAGCTGTTATTGCAAAATAGTTTAAGGATAAAGCATTAAAAATTATTATTTGCCATTGAGAACAGAAATATTTATAAACTAACTTATCTTCAAAATATTAGAAAAATGATTTTAATTTAAAAAAAGGAGGTAAAAAATGCAAAAAAAAGGACAAGCAGCTATGGAGTTTTTAATGACTTATGGTTGGGCAATATTAGCAGCAATCATTGTTATTGGAATTTTAGGCTATTATTATTTCAAGTCTGGGGTTTTAACACCAAGTGCAGCAGTTGTAAATGCGCCATTTTATCTGAATGCATGGAACGCACAAACAACTGGGATTACACTTGAATTGAAGAATAATGGCGGAGAGACATATGACATACAAAGTATTAATGTGACTAATTGTAATGCAACAACTACTGGTTTAGGAGCGATTGCAGCAGGAGCAACCATAACACCTTTAATCGGTTGTACGCTAACTACTGGAACAACATTTAAAGGAGATATAACAATTACCTATAGGAAAACAGGAAGCACAGTTGACTTAAAATCAACCGGCTCTATAACTGAACAGGTTGTATAAATTTTATTTTTTATTTTTTATTATTTTTAGAATTATTAATTAGAGAGAAATAGATGTCTTTCTTCTGTTCTTCTTTTTACAAGTCCTAGTAAGGGGCTTCTCACATATCCTTCTTCTGTGTTAACATACACATTAATCCAGTGAGTAAATTCATCTGCAGCACCTTTATAATCTCCTTTATTTAATTTTTTTAATAAAGTGCTCCTCTTTAATTTTTCTTCTCCAAAATTATAAACAAAACTGCATAAAGCATCATATTGCCCTTGGGTTAATGAAACTTTAACATGCTTTCTGACTGCTGGCTCATACACTGTTTTAAGGTCCCTTATAAGCAACGCATCCCCTTCTTGTCTTGTTATATTATTATAATTCTCTCCTTTTTTAATCTGATGCCCCCATGCAATTGCAAATCCATCAGCATCAAGGTATGGTGTTGCAGAAAAATCTTCATATTTTTTTATAAGCTCGATGCCTTTTTGAGAGATTTCCAAAGGCAGATATGCTGCTTCTAGTTCATTTGGTTCACCAGGCTTTTTTGGCTCATTAGAATCTACTTTAACCTCTAATTCATTAGGACTAATATTTTCGCATTTATTTAAGCATTTTTCAAATATTAAATTAACATCCCATAAATCTGAATAATCTTCTGTCCTTATTATTTCTTGCCTAGTGGGAATTCCATTAACTGGTTGTGAAAAATATACTTTCCCTGCTTCTCTTCCAAAAATCCAACTAGCTGCAACTAAAAAAGAGATAATAAAGCCTCTTCTAAAGTTCCTTTTCCTTTCTCCTGGATTCCTTTCACGGTTCAAATTGCTTTTTCTCTTATGTTTTTTTATAGTCATTTTAACGCATTATTTATGACTACTACAGGGTAACAACCATATTTAAAGTTTTTGATTGAGCTTTAAATAAGTTTAAAAATATAGTTTATTTGTTTTTAAAAAGAGGGCAAAATGAAAATCCTAAGTTTACATTGTGACTATATAAGGTTTAAGCCTTTAAAAAAAGCCCTAAGCCAGCCAGAAAAATTAACAAAAAGCAGTGAAAAAGAAAAACAAATAAAAGAAGTTTTAGTTATATTTACAGCAGTTGAAAAGCAAGATGAACTCAATAAGCAGATAATAAAACAGTATCTTGATAATATCAAAGAGATAGCTAAACAAGTTTCTTGCAAAAATATTGTCCTTTATCCTTATGCCCATCTCTCATCTTCTCTTTCTTCACCAGCTTTTGCAGAAAGAACAATGAAAGAAGCAGAGAAACAATTAAAAAAGAAATTTAAAGTAGAGAGAGCACCTTTTGGCTATTACAAAGAGTTTGAACTTAAGTGTAAGGGACATCCTCTTTCTGAACTGTCAAGAGAAATACCTACTAAAGGGAAACTGAAAACAAAACCTGTTGGGTTTATAGAGGATAAAGATAAAAAAGTTGATTATAAGCAACTTCTGGCTCATATCTCGAGATCAAAGTTAGACACAAGAAAACTAAAAGATAACGACCATAGGATTTTAGGGAAGAAAATGGACCTTTTTTCATTTTCAGAGACAGCTCCTGGGATGGTTTTTTGGCATAATAATGGCCTTATAATAAGAAATGAGCTAATAAAATTCTGGAGGCAAGAGCATAGGAAAGCAGGTTATCAGGAAATTTTAACACCCCAGATACTTGACAAGAAATTATGGATTCTTTCTGGACACTGGGATAAATATAAAGAAAATATCTTTCTAACAGAATATGAAGGAAGGAAATTTGCAGTCAAGCCAATGAATTGCCCTGGGGGGATGTTGGTTTATAAAAATTCTACTAAATCATATAAAGATTTTCCTTTAAGGATAGCTGAACTTGGGGTTGTTCACAGGCAGGAATTGTCAGGAGTTTTAGGGGGATTATTCAGAGTTATCCAGTTTACGCAAGACGATGCTCATATTTTTTGCACAGAAAAGCAGATTGAGCAGGAAATAATCAATATTATTGAATTAGTAGATAAATTTTACAAGGAATTCAATCTTAAATTGCATCATGTTGAATTATCTACTCGCCCAGAAAAAAGAATTGGAAGCGAGAAGTTATGGGACAAGGCAGAATCTACTCTTCAGAAAATTCTTAAAAAGAAAAAAATGAAATTTGAAATTAACCCAGGAGAAGGGGTTTTTTATGGTCCAAAAATAGATTTCCATGTTAAAGATTCTCTCAATAGGACATGGCAGCTTGCAACAATACAGTTAGATTTTGCAATGCCAGAAAGATTTGATCTCAGATACACAACCAAAAACAATAAGTTAGCGCGCCCAATAATGTTGCACAGAGTACTTTATGGCTCTTTAGAAAGATTTATAGGAATTTTATTAGAGCATACTTCTGGGAATCTCCCTTGTTGGCTTTCTCCAATTCAGGCAAGAGTTTTAAGTTTTACAGATAGAAATATAAAAACAGCTGAAAAATTTCTTGAAAAACTAAAACAAGCAGGAATAACAGCAGATTCTGATTTCAATAGGACAACAATAAACGAGAAAGTCAGAAACGCAGAATTAATAAAAATTCCATACACAATAACTATCGGAGATAAAGAAGAAGAAAAAGGAACAATAGCAGTAAGAGAAAGAGGAAAAAAGCCAAGATTTGATGTTAATCAAGAAGAATTTATTTCTGAACTAAAGGATAAGATTGAGAAAAGAGACTAATTATCAAAATAATCTCTTATCTTGTATTTTTCGTGAATTATTTCATTAGCTTGCTGAATTTTTTCCTTTACAGCTTTTCTGGATGTGTCAACATCTCCTGAGAAAGCAAATCCAGGAATTTGGTTTATTTGCTTTTGTCTAATTTGTTTAGCATCTGCATGAACATATGATGCCCCGACTCCTCCGAAGGTAATTAATGCCAAAGCAATAGACGCAGCCATAGTTAATCTTCTTTTAGGTCTTTGGAATCTGGAATGTGTTGGGGCTATAGCTGTGTTATAAAATTCTTCAGCAAAATTCCCATTATCAATGCCCCACACTTCATTAATTTGTGTTTTTAGCTTCTCAAGCGCTTTTTTAGGTAATCCCCTTATTTTTCTTAAAAATTCTTTTCTGCTGTCAGTAAGTAAAATCCTCCTATCTGAAACAAAAGAAGAATAAGGTTCTACTTCTGTATCTCTACCTGGAACATATTCTAACCCTATCTCAGGATAATGAAATTCAGGCTTATTTCCAACATTATACCTTTGATGTATTAAAGAAGCTACTTTGTCATAAGTTATTTCTCTTTCATGACCTATTTTAGCACCTGGAACAGTTAAAATTAATGCAATTTCTTTTAAAGTATATTCAGCTAATGATTTGTGATTTTTTATCTTTTTCTTTATTCTTTCAGGAACAATAGAATCAACTTTCTCTTTAATTTCAGAATCATTATTATATATATTTAAGATTTTATTATATGCCTGTTCTTGATTTTGCTTCCATATATCATTGAATCTAAAAATTTTCACATTATTAAGGCCATTAGCTTGACATATTTTTTCTAAATCTCTTGTTTTTCTCCTGCCCTTACTTAAAGCAATTTTCCTTGCCTTTTTTTCATTAAGATTATGTAATCTCATATAATTAGATACTTGCATGCTATCAGCTACAATAATCGCATGCTCTTCTGAAGATTCAGACCCTTTTTTTAAATAAGCAAGCAGGTGCGCTGATAATGGCTCCTTTTTTTGATAAGGATTTGTAGACATTCCAACTCCTTGCCAGCTTAACTTCATTTTTTCCATATATTTCATAAGTAAAAAGAGTATTTAAATCTTACTATTTGTTACTACTATCAAGGTATAATAAATTAAAGGAGAACCGTGATAACTCTTAAAAACAAGCTTATTCTGTTTAATGAATTGATTGTTTAACATAGCTTCAAATAACCTGGAAGTTATCAATATCTTTATATATTATATTTTTCTCATTGTTATATGAATCAAAAAGCTGTAAGTGGGGGGGTTATAGCAATAATTGTTATAGCTGCTGTAGCAGCTGTTACAGCAGGATTATTTCTTTATCCATATGAGCCAGACCAGCCTCCGCAAGCAGATGACATTGCTTCAACTCAAGAAGGTATTCAAGCAGTTGTAGATGCAAACAATCAATTCTCCTTTGAACTTTATTCTGAACTTAACAAAAATGAAAATGGAAATATTTTCTTTTCACCTTATAGTATTTCCTCTGCATTAGCAATGACCTATGAGGGTGCTAAAGGAAAAACAGCAGATGAAATGAAATCTGTCTTTCACTTTCCAGAAAATGAAATACTAAGGCCAAATTTCGCTGCTATTTACAATGAAATTAATAAAAAAGATAAATCTTATAAATTAAATACAGGCAATGCTTTATGGGTTCAGAAAGACTATCCTTTTCTTGATACTTACCTGGCCACAGTAGAAAAATATTATGGAGGAAAGGCAGCAAATCTTGATTTTATTGGAGAAACAGAAAAATCAAGGCAGACAATCAATAGTTTTATAGAGGAGCAGACAAATAATAAAATAAAAGATTTAATTCCAGCAGGAGTCCTTGGCCCTCTGACAAGATTAGTTTTAACAAATGCAATTTACTTTAAGGGAAATTGGGAATGGGAGTTTGATAAAAGTGATACGCATGAACAGGATTTTAAGATCGCTCCAGAAAATATAGTAAAAGTCCCAATGATGTATATGAAACCTGATAAAGCAACTTTTAATTATGCTGAAAATGATGATTTACAAATTTTAGAAATGCCCTATAAAGACGAAGAAGTCTCTATGCTAATCTTGCTTCCAAAAGAAGATTTAGAATCTCTTGGTTCTCTTACAACAGAAAAACTTAATGAATGGAAAAATTCAATGCAAGAACAAAAACTTAGTGCTATTTATTTTCCAAAATTTAAATTTGAAACAAAATATACTTTAAATGAAAATCTTATAGCATTAGGAATGCCAACTGCATTTGCTGAAGCAGCTGATTTTTCAGGAATGACTGGACAAAAAGATTTGTTTATTGATAAGGTAATTCACCAAGCATATGTTGACGTTAATGAAGAAGGCACAGAAGCAGCAGCTGCAACTGCTGTTGTGATGGTACTTACTGCTATGCCTCAAGAAAAAATCTTCAGAGCAGACCGCCCATTTATATTTATAATACAGGAGAAACAGACAGGAAATATTTTATTTATGGGGGAAGTTGTTGATCCTAGATAAATTATAATAATGAACCTTTCATTTGACTCAACTCTTAAAAAAATAGAAAGCAGTCAGGCATTCCAAAATTTTAAAAAGCAGCATCCAGACGCATACTTATGCGCAGGATTTTTTGTTCTTGACTATGAAGGGAGCAATCAACAGCAGCTAGATTACTCTTTAAAAGATGGAAAGATATTTACTTTTATTTTAAATAAAGAAATAACATTTAAAGAAGCTGAAACAATTGAAGGAAAGCAACAAAAACTGCAAAAGCTAAGCAAAGATGTGAAAGTGGATTTAGATGATGCTGAAAAAATCCTCCAAGATAAAATAGAACAGGAGAAAATTGAAAATAAAATCTCAAAAATAATAGCTGTTCTCCAAGTGCATGAAAACAAGCAGATTTGGAATCTTAATTGTATGTTAAGCAGCATGGAAATCTTAAGAGTGCATATTAATACAGAAAATGGCGATATCTTGAAGTTTGAAAGGAAAAATATGTTTGATTTTATCAAGAAAGTTAAGTGATTTTTTATTTAGGGATGCCAATGTATCCCACCTTGCATCTTCTTGGTTTATACTTCCAACCAGTACTTTTATTTTCTGCTCTTGCAACAGTTATTCCGTCTCCAGTAAATTCATATGCTCCATCTTTATAATCAAGATACCCTGCTTCGCAAGCATTGTTTAGTCTTTCTGTTAGCTCTTCCCTAGTAATCCTAACTGCCCCATTATTCTTATGTTTGATAGCCTTCATAATCTGAGAAACAGTTGCATTATAGTGCCCTATTACTAAACAAGCGGCATTGAATTGAGAAAGAGTTACTTTTACATCCCTGTCTGCCTTAGGTTTTGTGGGGTCACTAAAACTATAGCTATTAAACGGATTTGATTTTTTTTGGGTGTGCATCGTAGAAAAATCATCAAAACTAGGTTTTTAAATTTATTTATACAGATTGGGCTTTCTTTACAATCACAAAAATATTCTTATTTTCCCAAATCCAAATCTTAAGTATTTTAAATCCAACTTCTTTTAGAAGCTGTTCAAGCTCTTCTTTATCATAAATATGATAAAATCTGTAATATTTTTTCTCATTGACTGTCCAAGGGATTGTTGTTTCTTTTCCTTTATTTTTCACTCTCTTATGCCCTTTGCTCCAAACAGTAATTAAAGCTTCTGCTTCTGGCTTTAAAACTCTTTTTAATTCTTGCAATGATTTTTTTCTTTTTTTTTCTGTTTCTATGCATTGCAAGGTTGCAGTAAAAATAGCAGCATCAAAAAAATCATCTTTAAAAGGAAGTTTATCTAAAGTTGCTTTTTCTAATCTTACTTCTATGCTTAATTTTTCTGCCTTTTGTTTTGCATATTTTAACATTTTTTCAGAAAAATCAACACCATAAATTATTCCTTTCAATTTTATAAAATGTCTTCCGCTTCCACAACCCAAATCAAGAATTTTTCCTTTTTTCCCTTGTAAGAATTCAATTACTCCTGGTTTTGGTATCTGCCTATACTCACTCCACTGCTCTGCAATCTCATCCCAGACTTTTTCCTGATTCATAAAAAAGAAAGAATTTTGAAGTATAAAAATTTTTATTTTCCAAATTATCCTATCAAATTTCCAATTATTTATAGGGATGTAGAAGTTTATCTGCAAGACTATCTGCATTTTTAGATCTGCCCCTTATTCTTCTTGCAATAGTTGTTGCTAAAGGTTTTTCTTCATAAGCCTGAGCACCTGAAACAAACAAACTTCTTAAATCAAGAGCATCTGCGATTTGCCCAAGATTTCTTGAATTATAAGCAATCACAGGAGTTCCAAGATTCCCCTCCTCAAGATTAGCTATGCGAGTTCTACTCGCCCCTCTAAGATTAATAATCGGAATTCGACAAATAGCTTCGCCTCTTTTTCCTTTAGGTCTTTTCACCTCAACAAAATATTCAATACCTCCAGAACTCGCAACTTCTAGAGTATAAAGTAGCTTTAAGTACTCTGTTAGGTTGAATTCAGATTTAGGAACATACCAATGGTGAACATTTCCAGGAGGGTTAAATTTAACAGATTGGTACGCTTTTATATCCATCTCTTCTTCTAATTTTCTTACTTTAAATCCTGATTCTTTTAAAACCTGGTATGCAACTCCTTCCACTTGTGCGAGAGTATGTAAAATATGTTCTGTATCTACTAACTTACTTCCAAAGATAGAAGCACATTCCTCAGTTTTTTTGAGAATATTCTTTGCTGATTTACTAAGGGGTAATCCTGCTGTACTCACTATCTCTGGACCTGTTTGCACTTTCTCCGCCACTATTGCTTTAAGACCACTATAAGCACATCCCTGTTTTTTCAAAAAAGAATGAGCAACACCTTCTTCTGCACAAATTAATCCTAAAAGAATATGTTCTGGACTGACTTTTTCATTACCCATCATCTGAGCTTCTCGAACAGCAAGATTCATTGATTTTCTTGCCTGCTCTGTAAAATTTCCAAGCATAATATTCAATAAAAACTCAAATTTATAAATATACTTATAATTTAAAATATACAATGAAACTTCCCTTAAAAAATGAAATCAGAAAGCCCACTAAAACACTTAGCGGAGTAGCTCCTTTAGCTGTAATGTTAAAACCAAGGGCTTGTAAGCACGGAACCTGTCTTTACTGCCCTACTCTGAATGTTCCTCAGTCTTATACGCCAAAATCTCCTGCTGTAATGCGTGCTCTTCTTCTTAACTATGACCCATATAAGCAAGTTAAAGCAAGATTAAGGGCTTATCAGGCTATGAATCACCCGACAAATAAAATAGAGCTTATTATTATGGGGGGCACTTTTCTTAATTATCCAGTAAAATATCAGTATAATTTTATTAAACAGTGTTATGACGCCTTAAATAATAAAAAAAGTAAAGACTTGGAACAGGCTAAAAAAATTAATGAACTTGCAAGGCATCGATGTGTTGCTTTATGCATAGAAACACGTCCAGATGTATGCGAAAAAAAAGATATTAAAAGGATGTTGGAATTTGGCTGCACAAGAGTTGAGCTGGGAGTTCAGGCTATAGATGATAAAATATATAAAAAAGTTAAAAGAGGGCATACTGTTATGGATGTTGTGAATGCAACAACAAGGCTTAGAAATTCGGGTTTTAAAATTGGCTACCATATTATGCCAGGAATTCCTGGAAGTAATAAGAAAAAAGATATAAGAATGTTTAAAAAAATCTTTAAAGACGAAAATTTCAAACCAGAACAACTAAAAATCTATCCTTGCCAGGTGATTAAAGGAGCAAAATTAGAAAAAGATTATTATGACAGAAAATATCATCCTTACACAGAAAAAGAAACAAAAGAGCTCCTTATCAAATTTCTTCATCTCACACCAAGATACTGCAGGATTATGAGAGTAATGCGGGAAATTCCGCCAGATTATCTTATTGCTGGAACAACAAGAATTGATTTAAGAAAAGAAATAGAAGCGGAGTTTCTTTTCTTAGAAAAAAAAGAAAGCTCTAAAGAAAAGAACTACAATAGAATAAAAGAAATCCGTTTCAGAGAAATTGGGTTAAGAAGCAGATACCAACAAATTAATACTGAGAATATAAAATTAAAAATAACAACCTATAAGGCATCTAAGGGAGATGAATATTTCTTAGAAATTATAAATAAAAATGATATTTTATTTGCTTTGTGCAGATTGAGAATTTTTGATAAACAAGCATTAGTAAGAGAGCTACATGTTTATGGACAAGCAACAAATTTAGGAAAACGCGGAAAAGTGCAGCATTCTGGTCTTGGAAAACAACTTATCAAAAAGACAGAAAAGATAACAAAAAGCAACAAAATTCCAAAGTTAAAGATTATCTCTGGAGTTGGGGTAAGACAGTATTATAAAAAACTAGGGTATAAGTTAGACAAACAAGGGATTTACATGGAAAAAGAACTATAAAATATAATCAGAATTAGGAAAAACAATAAAAATAAAGAATAAAGTTTATGCTACTGCATCCTCAGAATCCATAACCTCACAGACTGTATCATCTTGCAGTACTGCTGCAATCTCAATCTTATCACCCTCAACTATATCTTCACTGACACTATATGTTTTTGTTTCTAAAGGTGCTAAAGTTCTGTTGTTTGTAGTTACACTATTAACTGTTGCTGAGATTCCTGCAACAAGAATCTTAATATCTTTTACAGCATAAGTATCTCCTCCAGCCAATCTTGTAACTGTTACACTATTATCAGTATCTGATGCACTAACAATATCCAGCTTAACATCTACGCAGGAAAATTTTGTAGTTATTGTTCCTCCGCCACCTTCAACAAATCTGTCAATCACTCTCCAGACAATGATTACTGCTGCTAAAACTATTAGTATTAATAAAATAGTTGTTACAACCTGTGCTTGTCCTTTTCTTTGCATTTTTCCTCCTTTTTAAGAATATAAAGATAGAATGATTATCTTCTTTATAAATGTTTTTGTTTCATTTATTGAACTGTCTTAACAATCTGAAAAACTCTTTTTTATCCATAACTTTATCTACTTCACTTATTCCTATTTGCTCTGCCAGTTGCCAGAAAGCTTTTGGTTTATAGCCTTGTTTTTTTAATGAAGCTACAGTAGGAAGTTTAGGGTCATCCCATCCTTTGTACTCTCCTTTTTCAATTCCCTGCCTCATTTTAGAAGCAGAAACTGCTAAATCTTTAAAGTGAAGCCTTCCAATAAAAGCTACCCAAGGATACTGCCTTATTTTTCCAAGAACTTTATAAATCATTTTCTGCCTTTTTGAATTATCTCTGTGCTCTTTTCCCCTTATAACATGAGTCATTTTTTGTTCAATATCATCTACTGTAACAGCAAGATTCATTAAGGGCCAAACTTTATACTTCTTACCTTGTAAAGGATGTTTTTCCTGATTAATTCTAGCAAGAGGAAAGTCCCTCATTGCAGGGTTTTTATCCCCTAAATCAGATTTAAATCTTAAAACAGCCTCTCCTTGTTTGTATGCTTTTTTATCAAGCATTTTTTTCCATCTTTCTAACTGCTCTTTTTTGCTCAAATCTCTACAAGGACAGGATTTTTTTTCTAGTAATAGTTCTTTAAATTTCTCAGGATTACAGGTACAAATATAGGCAGCTCCTTTATTTATCAGTTTCTCAACATACTTATAATATAAATCCATTCTCTTTGACTGAATAACTACCTTTACTTTTCCTTTAGTTAGCCACTTAGATTCTTCTTCTATCATTTTATAAGCAGGCTTATAGATATTTTCTGGATTTGTATCTTCAATTCTGATATAAAACTTTCCGCCATATTTTTTAACATAAAGAAAATTAGGAAGAATAGTTAAGATATGCCCAATATGTAAGGGCCCGCTTGGCGAAGGCGACATTCTTGTTATTACCTTGCCTTTTTTTACATTTGGAAGTTCAGGCAGGCCCTCTCTTTCCTTTCTCTTACCTACTTTTTTCTTTAATCCTGAAAACTGTTTTTCCTGCTCATCAGGAGAAAGAGAATTCACTTGTTTTACTGTTTCCTTGATACCTGGGATAATTTTCTTTATATCTTTTTTCTCTAAACCTTCATGAAACAAAGAATTCAAAACAGAATTAACCTGGGCTTCTCCTCCGTGTTCAACTGCATTTTTTAATGCATAAGCAAGAATTTTCTCTTTTAAATTTTTCATCTCCTGGTAAGGAATTAGAAGTATATAAATATTTTTAAACACCCGCCCTTCTTTCTAACCTCTCTATTTTTCTCTCAAGTAAATCCAGTCTGTTGGCAATCTTATAAATCTTGTTAGATGTATTTTTCATTTCAGTTTTCATATCCCTGAGTATGCCTCTTAACCTTTGTTTTCTTTCAAAACCAAAAGAAGATGTCTCATTTGCTGTATTTATTTCACTCAAAGAACTTGAACTCTCGTTAGAGGCTCCAGCAAGGCTTCCTAAAAAACCTAAAGCACCACCGCTATCTGGGTTTCCAGTTAAATCAACAACTCTTTCTGAAGCCAATGGCTCGCGAACTTTTGTTCTCTGCTTGATTATTCCTCTTTTCTGTAAGTCTCCTAAGTCAATAACAGTGTCATTTTTCTTAAACTTGCCAAAAATATTTTTTAGACCCATTTTATCTTATTTAGTTTTTCCCTAAGTTTTTTCTTTTGTAAAGAAAGAAGCTATTTTAAATGTATCGAAAAACATTTAAAAACTAGATTCCCCTACTAAAAGAATAAAATAAAAAAAGAATAGTGAAATATGGCAGAAATAGATAGAATTTCAGATATAATTGAGGAGGTAAGTCCTCATTATAAAAAAAGAAAGAAGATGAATCTGGATTCTGTACCAGTAGAAGATCACCAACTTGTTTATGATTCCTCTTCAGAGACTCTTGAGCCAGTTTATTTTTGGATTCTTGACTTTTCAAATAAATTATTTTCCGGAAATGTTCAAAAACTTGTTGATAATTTTGCTTCTTCTCCAGGAAGCGGGCATTTTTCTGAACTTGGAATGAGGGCAACAAGAATGCAGGAAGAAGGAATGAAAATCTTAGGGGCTGTGAACACTGTTTTAAAAAGTATAATTAATTTAATCTATGACCTAAAAGAATTCGAAATAAGGATCTCTCATTACAAAGCTTTTCATTCTAAAAATAAAGAAGAAGCAGATGCAGGATTATTAGCTTTAAAACAAATATGGATGGATAACGTAGATGTGAAAAGAGGAAGAGGAAGCATTAATATGATGGCCCAAGATCTGAATTTTGTAACCTTAAGAGATGCTTTTATGATTGTCAAATCACTTGAAGAAATTAATAAAACAGACTTAAATGACAGAGTTAAGAGAATTCTCAAGCCAAGATTAAAAGAATTTCTAGAATGGAGAAAAAGGTCTGAAATAGAATTAAAAAAAAGATTTGAAATAGAAAAAAACTATCTGAAAAGCCAGGTAAGTTCTTTACAATTATATACAAGATGGGCAAAACCATATCTCATAGCTGCAGAAAAATTAAGAATGCAGGAAAAAGGGAGAGAGCCCGCAATTATAAATGTTTTTAATACAGTTCTTCTTGAACTTACACTATTAGCTAAAGGAGAAATAGATGTAAAAGACGCAGCTGAAAATCATGATCTTCCAGAAGACTTTAAAAAATTAAAGCTAAAAAGAAAATATTATAATTGTGTTCTAATTGATTTTGTTTTTAGGGGCATTCCTCAGCGAATATCTGCCCAGCAATCACACTATGTTTTTGGTGGGAGAGTAGAAGTGAACTTTAAAGGTTATTGTTTAAATGAGGACGAACTTGCTCTTCTTGATGAAAGATTAGGAGAAAGTGACATACAGGATGCCTTAAAGTTAATAGAAGGAACAACAACAGACTCCTTAGAACAGTTAAAAGATGACATTGATTATTTTTTAAAAAGTGAAGAAGAAAAAGAAAAACAAGAAAAAGAAGTAAGTGAGGATGTTAATCCTTTTTCTGCTTTACTAGGAATAGGAAAGAAAAAGCCAGAAGAAAAAGACAAAGAAAAAGCCAAAGAAAAAGCACACAAATTAAAATTAAAAGCAAAAGGCGTAGCTGAAGATACTTATGTAGAATCTGTTATAAGGAAATACGGAGAAGAAAAAGCAGGAAGCTCTTGCTATGATATTTTTGATATATATAAGAAAGGCCACGGAATGCCCTCTCCTCCAACCGGACCTTACGAGTAATTAACTTTAAATATTTCTTAATCTTGTTATTCTTATGTTTGAAGATGAAGATAAGCTGGAAGAAGAATACGAAGATGAAACAGATGAAGACGAAGATGAAACAGATGAAGAAACACTAAACGAAGAACCAATAGAGCAAGTTCCAGAAGCAACTGATTTAAAAGAGGCAAGTTTAGAAGAAATAGCAGAATCTCCAGAACAAGAGACAGAAGCTGATAAATTTTCTGAATTTATGGTGTCTTCACCTGAAGAAGACATGCCAACTATGACCTTGCAGCCAACAGCAACAGAAGCTCCTGAAGCAAATGAGGATTTAGAAGAATTAGGGGCAGCATCTTCTATAGGCACTCCAATTCCACAAACTCCAGCTACAGGAGGGCATGTAGATTATGTTAAAGTTTACAATGAGCCGGATTATTCAGCAGGAACAAGCGAAGAAACTATTTTTGACCATATGAGCCAGAGAAGAATGGCTGCAAGAACAGTAGAAGAACTTAGAAATGTGCGCCCAAGAGCAGTAATAGAAGACTGGCATGAAGCTGGCTATCCAGAACAAGAAAGAGGAGTAGAGAACCTAAGAGATTATGTTGTTGTTGAAGAAGGAACAAGGGGGGATATAGAAGGAAGAAGACTTCCTTTTGAGGAAAAAAGAAAATATAGAGAATTAAAAAGAGGAAGAGGCGCAGCATAAGAAAGGTATTTAAAACACATAAAGTTTATAGAATAATAAAAAGAGTTTAAAATTTAAGATAATAAAATGGCGTATGAGTTTTTTTATAGTGGAACACCATACTCACTAGATCCGAATTATGGTGAATTATTTATTGGATACAGGGTCCCGCAGACAGAAATAGGGGCTCCTACTAGCATACAGACAGCAAATCAGATTCAAGAAGTAAGTAATTTACTAAATCAGGGAGTAAAAACAATAGAGCTCCAGCCCATCTCTCCAGAAGTCTTTGACCAGATTCCAAAACAGCATTTTAAAGAAATAGCAAGGCTTCAAAAAATGTCTGGAGCTGAGACAACAGTCCATGCTCCTATGATTGAGCCTTCTGGACTTACTAAAGAAGGATGGAGTGAAGCAGATAGAGAAACAGCTGAAAGACAATTAAAAATGGTTGTTGAAAAAAGCCATGAACTAAACCCTCAAGGAAACATACCAATAACAATACATGCATCTGCACTTCCAGGAACAGAATTTTCTCCTGTATCAAAAGAGATGGTAGAAGAATATAAAAGGCAATTCAGAGAAAGAGAGAGAAGAGAGCCAACCTTAGAGGAAATTAAAGAATTATCTAAAAAAAGAATTGTTGCAATAAATCAAGAAACAAAACAAACAATTCCTATAGAAAGAGAACAAAGAATCTATCCTCACCGTATAGCAGGAAAAGCATTAAAAGATATTAAACCCGAATTTCACTCTCCAAAAGAAGAACTTCAAATAGTAAATGAAAGTGACTGGCATAATAATTTAACACAGGTTATTTTTTATAAAAACCGTGGAGATGAGATTATAGAGACATATTATCCTGCTGTAAAACACATCTGGCCAGCTATCCTAACTGGGCAAATAACACCAGAACAGATGGAACAGTTGCCTCAAGCTCAAAAAGCAGCTTTAAATAATGTTAGGGGCGCATATGAATATGTTAAAAACTCTCAGCTTATTTTAAATTCTATGTTTAGTAAGGCATATAAATACGGAACAGAAGAGGAAAAAGCAAGATTAAAAAAAGCTGCTGATAGGTTTGGAGAAAAAATAAGAATTCCAGATATTGCAATCCAGTCTAAAGCAGTCCAGGACTTAGCTATAGAAATGCAGGATGTAACACCAAAACTCTTTATTCCTATAGAGGATTTTGCAGCAGAGCACTCTGCCAAAACATTTGGAAATGCTGCTTTTCATGCTTATGAAAAATACGGCAATAAAACTCCTATAATCTCTATAGAAAACTTATTCCCAGGAATGGCATTTTCCCGTTCAGAACAATTAAAAAAGCTAGTTGATAATTCAAGAAAGAAATTTGTAGAGCAGGCAGTTAAAAAAGGATATTCTGAAAGTGATGCAAAAAAAGCTGCTGAGAGGACAATAGGAGTCACATGGGATGTTGGGCATTTGAATATGATGAGAAAATCTGGTTTTAAAAAAGAGGATATTGTGAAGGAAACAGAGAAAATAGCAAAATATGTTAAGCATGTTCATTTGACAGACAATTTCGGTTACTCTGACGCACACCTTCCTCCAGGAATGGGCAATGTTCCAACAAAAGAAATACTGCAGGAATTAGAGAAAAAGGGCTTTGCAGGAAAGAAAATAATAGAAGCAGGTGGTTTTGTCCAGCATTTTAAGGTTCCTCCAACACAGGCTGTTTTAGAGGCTCTTGGAAGTCCTCTTTATACAATGATGGCTGCCCCTTACTGGAATCAGGTAAGAGCAAGCTATGGAGGCTATTTCTCTGGATATGGACCTATACTGCCAGAACAGCACTTTTCAATGTATGGTGCAGGTTTTTCAGGTATGCCTATAGAACTAGGGGGGCAAATGCCCGGAAAGCAGAGTAGATTTTCCGGAACTCCATCTGAGTAAAAAATAACAAGATTTAAATATATAAAATTCAAAATAGATAATATAGTATATAAAAGAGGAAGATGAAAGAAAAGACTAAAAATATTTTAAATTGGATTTTGTGGATACTCGGAATAATAGCAGTAGTAATATTAATTTATGGAATAATACTAAATTTCACTTAAAGATGTTGGATAATGAACTATTACAATGGTTAGGAAATTTTATAAACTTCACAATACTGGTGTACATAACATCAGCTGTAGTAAATACCGGCTGTTTCAGTATGCTTCAATTATCAATAACCACATTTGGATTAGTGGTATCTATAATAATAAATATATACACCTCACAAATAAATAAAAATATACAAAAATAAAAAGGGGAAGAATGGCAAATAAAAAAACAGCTATAGAAGATTTACCTCCAATACTTTTTCCATCAGAATTATCAAAAAAACAGAAGAATGATGAAAAACCAGGTAAAAAAGAAAAAGGGCTTAGAAAATCCAGTTTAAAAGATTTTCCTACACTGCAAATTTTAAATGAGCAGGATATAGCAATGGACTTTGCGACAAAAACTTATAAAAAATTCACTAAGCTTATAAAATCAGTAATTCTTTTTGGCTCTTCTGTTAAGCAAACCACAGTTTCAGGTTCAGATATAGATATAATTATCATCATAGATGACTCAGCAGTGCAGTGGGATGCTGAGCTTATTGCATGGTATAGGGAAGAATTGGGAAAATTAATTTCGTCTAATCCTTATAAAAAAGAATTGCATATAAATACAGTTAAGCTAACAACCTGGTGGCAGGATTTAATGAGGGGAGACCCTGTTGTAATAAATGTTATAAGATATGGTGAACCTTTAATAGATTTTGGAGGATTTTTTAATCCTTTGAAGATTTTATTGCAAGAAGGAAAAATAAAATCAACTCCTGAAGCTATTTATACCTGCCTGCAAAGAGCACCTCAGCATTTGGCAAGAAGCAAGGCATCTGAACTTGGAGCTGTAGAAGGAATCTACTGGGCGATGGTGGACTCTGCTCATGCTTTATTAATTTCAGCAAAAATACTTCCTCCAAGCCCTGAACATATTCCTATTCTTTTAAAAGAAAACTTTGTTGATAAAAATCTGTTAAAGATGAAATATGTTATTTGGTATCGCGACCTCCATGTTTTACACAGAAAAATTGTCCATGGAGATGTCATAGATATCAAAGGAATGGAATTAGATGAATGGCAAGATAGAGCTGATGAATTTATCAATGTTATGGCCAGACTAATTGAAAAAATAATAAAACAATAAGAAATCTTAAGCAGCCTTCCTCACGCTGTAATTTCCAAGCTGAATCATATTTTTATCCCTAGTATATTTCTCATCTTCTCTTTCTGCTCTTGCTTCATGAGCTATAGGAGTCATCTCTTTCATTACTGAATTTCTAAGTTGAGATATTAAGTGGTTTCCATATATTTTTTCACTATCACTTGCTTCTTTAGAAGTTAATTGTTTTATTGTTTTATTTTCATATGCTTTTTCTTTTGCAATTTCTTTTCCAAATCCTTTTTCAATATATTGGATCAAATCTTTGGCTCTAAGATAATCACGAATAGTTTCTGAAAATATTCCTGCATTTTGGGAGATTATTTTAGATAAGCTTAAGTCAGCATTTAAGCCATCTCCATTTTCAATGCTTTGAATTGCTTGAGTTTCCAGGCCTCCAAGAATTCCTTCTAATCCTATTTTTCTCAAACCCTCTAAAGAAACATAAAGACCATCTTTAGCTCCTTCTTTTCCATGTTCTCCACTCTTAGACAAAGCAGCATAATAGAAATACTTAAAATTCTCATAATTTTGTTTAAGCATAGCTAACATATCTTCATATTTTGGCTCTTGTCTTTGATTTCTATTATTCTTTGCCATTTTTCTTAATATTTGTAGGAAAAGCTAGTTTATAAATCTTTCTATTTTATAGAACTATAGAGTAGTAACAAAGTAGAGTTTTAAATACTCATATTATTCTATTATATGATTAATTAAATTTAAATAATCTGCAAGTCCTAAATGTTCTATAGACTACAAAAGAGGTTTAGTTATTGTATTAATTTTTATAGGTTTATTCATAATCTAACCCCTAATATACCAAAGCAATTGTTGTGAAAGGTCTTTTCCCCACTCTTGTGCTTCTTCTTTAGTTATTTTTTCACTATTTACAGCTTCTTGAAGTTCTCTATTTGCAACTTCTGTTGCCATAATCATAGAAACATAATTTTTTCTATCTTTTTCAGTACCTCTCTCTTCTAATCTAGCAAAAGTTGGATGTGCAGTATTTATTCTTATTAATGAACCTCCTAACCCCAATCTGCTTCTCTTATCTTTTTCGTCTATATCAAATTTTTCAAAAGCAACTCCTCTATAATTTGATAAAGCTTTTCTTCCTCTTCTTACAGGCATTACTTCTCCAATATCTTTTTCAGTAGGTTTAACAATTGGTCTTTGACCTTGTTTCCCTGTTGGTTTCTTACCATCAATCCTAGTCGTAGCAATACCTACTATTTGCTCAACTTTCTTTTCTGGATCTCCTTTTTTACCCCGGGTGAGAACAGGCAATCTATAAGCAAAATCTCTATATGCATCATTAAGCTTTTCTAAAACATCTTCTGCAAATCTTTCCAAAGCACTTTTCTTTTTAACACCGATTCTTTTTATTTGGTTTGATAAGTCTGATTCATATGCTTCTATAAGCTCGCAGAAAGTTTCAAATCTCTTACCCATCTCTATAGGTGCAGTTTTTGTTTGATTTAAAGTTAAAAAGTTTTCATTTATTTCTCCAGATAATTTTCCAGTATTCCAAGGAGTTTTATTTAATAGAGGAATTTTTGTTAAATTCATAACTTTTACTCCTTCATGATAATATCTTATTTTTTCATCTGTTCCTTCTTCATTTAAATAAATCAAAACTTCCAAAACACCCTGTTTTTCTTCTTTATCTTTTACATAATCTATTTTTATACTCTCTTCTAAAATAAGCTTTCCTTTATGAGATAATGGAGCACATGAAATTAATTTTTTACCTTTCCCTAAATAACCAACATTTATTTCTACTTCTCCACCTCTTAAGACAGGGGAATACATTTCACTTAAGAATTTAGAAAGATTAGAGGGCACAAAATAAGAAGAAATTATATTTTCTGGAATACCATTAATAATAATGCTTGTTCCGTGATCTATTGGCTGAAAACCAAGAACCTTAGCTTCTTCTTCATTTATCTCATCCATAAAAGGGGTTTCTTTTTTAGCCATTTTTAAGAAAGAGTATGATCCTGTTTTTCCATATTCTCTTGAAATGGCTCTAAATACTTTTGAAAATTGAAGATAACTCAGCATACCAATCTGATGCTCCCCTATTCTTCCTACTATTCCTCTTCCAGAGGATTTACCAATCATTTGGGGAACGCTCCTTAATTTTTCATAACTCATTCCTTTTCCAGTATCTGTCAAAGTCAAACTTTTTTCTTTTTTACTTACTAAAGCAAAAATTTTTTGTATTTTCCCAGGGATTCTTGCATCAACACTATTATCTGTATACTCTCTAAATGAATCAATAGGAATTTTATGTTGAGTTCCAAGAATTTCAATTACATGCTCTTCATCTGCAATTCTATAACCTATTCTTTCTGCCATTTTATTTTCTTAAATGATAACTTGACTTACCTATCCATGATTTAAATTTATCTGGATTATATAAATAATTAATAAGACTAATTGAATAACCAGCATCTTCTTCAGAAACTAAGTTTGTAAATTTTTTTCTTGCATTTTCTGGAAAATTAGCAACTTCTGTTAAAAAAGCATAAAAAAGATCTGCAGCTCTTCTTGCTCTTTGCTCATCATTTAAAATTAAACTTTCCCTTACTTCAGCCTTTTCTTTTTCACTCAAATTATTAGAAGACAAAAGAATGTTTCTTATATTCTGTAAAGAAGTTTGGCTGTTTCTAAGTTGTAGTTCTAATTTATTTTCTATTTTTGTTCTGGGTTTTAAGCTTGTTCTTTTCCTCTTTTTTTTCTTTTTCCTAAATGGCTTAGACAAATAATCAAAATTAGTTGCCTCATATAATTTTATTCTTGTTGGTTCACTCATATATTTTGTTTTTCCTTCAAAAAAATCATTCAAAGTACTTCTTGGTATTTGAATTTCTTCTACAGCTTCTTTTATTCCCCCATATCTTTTAATAAGATCTTTTTTTAATTGTTCTCTAGTTTCCTTAAATTCAGAGTGTATTTGAATTATTCTTGGAGTTTTCATTTTCAACTTTGCCCTCTAGAAAATCTAGTTTTATATATATTTACAGTCCCCTGAATAACCCCCTTATTTTTAACATCATATTTTCTTGCAATATGTGCTATAATAAATTCATCGCTTCTTCTTTCTTTAACCATTTCAATTATTTCATTTCTATAGACTTTAGGAAGCACTGTTTCCCTCTTAGCTGTAATTTCTTCAAATTGTTTTTCAGTTAATCTATAATGGCTTCTTTTTTTATGTTTTATATTATGCCTATCACAATATCTTCTAACTCTACCAACTGCAGAGAGTTTTGCAATTCCTAAATTTTCTGCAACCTCTTTTGTGGTATAGAGTCTTTCTTCTTTTCTTTCTTCTAGTTTTGTATGTTTCATTCTAGATTTATAACTTGAAATTAAATCATTAAATTGGGATTCTGTAAGTTTATAAGTTCCTGAACGCCCAGGAGCCTTAATTCCTTTTCTCTCAAAATATTTTTTCAAATTATGGGCTGCACCACCTCTACTGAGATTTAAAGCTTTTGCAACATCTTTTGTAAGATACTTTGGTTTTTCTAATTTTCCACCGAATTGGTGATATGCTACTAGGCTATCAAATTGGGATTTTGAAAATTTATAAGGACTGCCACTTCCTGGGGTTTCGATACCTAACTGGATTAAATTTCTTTTTATAAATTGAATAGCTCCATTAGGAGTCATATTTAATCTAGAAGCAAGATCTTTTATACCATAAGGTTTTTCCCTTACCTCTACTTTAGACTTTTTCCTTTTCTTTGATTCATAATCTGCAACTATAGAATCAAAAACTCTTTGTGTAAATTCAAAATGACCTATTTTTCCAGTTTTAGGTTTTTTACGTTTTATCTTTTTCTTTTTTGAATATTTTTTCACAACATCATAAGCTGCACGATACTTAAGCCCTAATTTTTCTGCAAGATCTTTAATTTTATAAACTTTTTCAAGTTCTTCTGTTTCTACAGGCCTTATTCTTGTTTCAGCAGTGCCAATCTTTGATAAATCAAGAAGTAAATTTAATTCTTCTATTTTTAAAGTAACATTTGCTTCTTTAAAATCCTTTTCTAAAGGAAGAGTTTTAATTTCTTTTTTAAGTTTATTTTTTCTCCTTTTTGTTGTTTTTATAACAGAAAGATTACAATAACTTAAAGATTCTTTTGGTTCTCCTGCTACAACATTTAAGGTTTTGTACAATCTTGATTGTAATCCAAGTTTATCTTTCTCATCTGCATTTAATGGCAATAAAACACTTATTTGATTTTCAGAATAATTTAATACAACTGGTAATTCTAATCTTTCTTGCAAAGTTTTTTCCGATTCTCTAAGATTATTTAATTTTTTTATATTTTCTTGCTTTATTTGATTTAAATTTTCTAAAACTTCTTTTGATCTTGCTATACTAATTAAGTTACTTATTTCTCTAAGATTTATTTCTGCATCCACCTTCCCTTGATATCTAGAATATACTCCAGATCTTTTACTAAAACTATCTGCTTTTTGTTGCATAAAATAGACAATTGTCTCTTCAATTTTTTCAATCAACTCAGATCTTTCCACCATAGGAATAATAGTAAAAAAGAGTTTATAAATCTTTCTATACTATAGAACTATAGAGTAGTAACAAAAATAGGTTTAACTAATCCAGATTTTCCTCCCTCCATTTATCTAAATTTAAATTTTTATTTGTTTTACTATCTTCATTCTCCACTTTATCTTTCTCTAATTTCCCTTTATTTTTCAAAAACTCTGTTAAACTATGCTCAATAATATGGCTTCTGTTTCTAAACTGAGTGTCTTCCAGCATATTTTCAAGTAATTCAATCAACTCTTCATCAATTGTTATGCTTATTTTTTGTTTTGCCATTTTAATCTTTCATTTAATTTATTTAATTCATAATCAATTACATAACCATTAACTTCTCCGATTTTTGGAACTATCAGACTATAACAAGTAAGGTTTCTATTTTCTGCTGAAATAACTCTGTCAGGAATAATGAGTATTGACTTTTTAGATTTTGGAGTATGGCTTTTAGAATTACAAGCATGAAGGAGTAATGCTGAATATTTGCCGTCTTTTGAGTTTATCCATCTTTGCAATTTATGCTTACCATTATCAAAATAAATCCATTCTCTTCCATCTGAACTTCCATGCAAAGCAAAAATAGCTATTTTTTCTAAACCATTTAATCTCCCGTATAATTCAATATAATCTTTAAATTTAGGTTCTTTAATGCTGATAGCTTCTTTTAACATTCTTTCAGCAGCTATTTCAGGATCAAAAACTCTATCATACTCTTCCTGGTAATATGCATTTTTTTGCTCTAATATTTCTTGTTTTAGTGTATCTTCTGACAAATACAAATCGCAGTTTTTTAATTCAAATTTTTCCATTTTTATCTCTTAATTCTTTCCTATATTGCCTTTTTGTTTTAAAATCATACGTATCTTTTTGAACCATTTTCCCTTAGTCTAAATTTCTTATAAAATCCTACTTTATCCCACCTTTTTAAAGCTTTTGGTTTGTAACTACTTTAAAATAACACATAAAATAGGCGTTGCACGGAAAGGCTGATTTAGATGATTTTCAAGAAAATTCTGCACGGAAATAACATATTTCCTTAATTATTCTGTTATTTTGTCACGAAAACAAAAAACCTAATTTTATTTAGTGATTATTATTCTACCATGGTACTTTAATGAGAATAATTGAGGGCGTTACCCAATCTTGTTCAAGTACTTTGTCTATCGCCATCCGATAGTCTTTCTATTCTCCCATAATTTCTTTAGATCTCCTTCAAAGTAATATCTTCTGTCGTTATTAGGACTCCCCACAACAACATAGTTAACATCACGGTTTTCTGTACAGAATTTAATCTCTTCGGCTTTGAAAATTTGTCCAGAGGTAAACTTCCCACCATCTGCATCTTCTATCACACTTTTAATAAAGATATAAGCTTTAGGATCTTGCGGGTTTCCTCTTGCAAGTAGTCTTGTATCATAACAATGCATCTTTTTTCCACTTTCACAGAAACCAACAATCACAAGTTTACCTATATTTTTCTCTAAATTAGATTTTAATTTTGTTACTCGCATCTTATCTCTCCTATCATAAGAACTCTCTTTCCCATAGGGCAAAAATACTATAAAATCTTAATTTAAAAAACTTATGGAAATTGGGGCTTTGCACAAACAAATAGATGCTACATAATAAATAGATACATAATAATTTCAACCTGAAAAATCTTGAATAAGAGCATTCCCAGATTTTCTTGCTTGTTGACCCTAAACTATTATAATTTTTGCGTTCTACTGAGAGGACATGCAGACTAATTTTCCTATATTTCATTTTCGTGCAACGCCCATAAAATATGTGTAAAAGGGCTAAAAATAGCTTAAAAACACAATAAAACTTAAGTATTGTAAAAAGAACAGGTTACATGTAGAATCAAGCGTAGGCTCAAAAGAGGCTGCAGGATGAGTAATTTTAAGAGGGGTGTATAAATCCTATAAGAGCTTAACTACTATATACTATAGAATCCATTATTTATAAAACTTCCTATTGTTTATCGACGACAAAAGAATAGATTTATAAAGAAAAGAGGTTTTTATAAGCTAAGATGCCGTCATTCCTCAGAGTTTTCCTCATCTCCAGAGTCTTCATCCTCCTCAGAAATCATCCACTTCCAGTTATTATTTGAACCTTCAGGGAAAATAACATTTAAATCAGGCATTTTAGATATCGTAGAAAGGTTATTATATTATTTAAATATAAAGTATATATTCCAGTATACAAATAAGATGTAAAATGAAATTAAAAAAGAAAAATAAAATAAAGGAAAAAGTGCATACAAGATATAATCTTAGTGTATACTGGAGTTTTTTAAAGAAGTATAAGTTTCAAGCCTTACTATTGCTTTTCTTAACTCTTATAGTATCTGCAACATATATTGTTGAAAAATTCTTATTTAAGGTTATTGTGGATAATGGAACAGACTTTTCTGCAGGAATTCTTAGTTCTCAGGCTTTTGTTGAAATTTTAATGATTGTTGTTATAGTTTTTTTTGGTTCATTAGCAGTAAGAAGTCTACTCAATTATGTTAATCTCCATATTTTGTTTAATCTTAGTGCAAAGATGATGGCAGATTTAAAAAGAAGATTTTTTAATCATATTATAAGTCTCTCTCATAATTTTCATACCTCGCATAAAACAGGAAGCTTAATCTCCAAGCTCATAAAAGGAGGGGGAGCAATTGATTCAATGAATGATGTTGTTGTGTTCAACACCCTTCCATTGCTTTTCCAGTTAATACTTGTCTCAGGTTCTTTAATTTATTTTGACCTTCTTCCAGTAGTTGTAATCCTAGTTACAACAGTCTTTTTTGTGGGATATAGCATTATTCTCCACAATAGGGCCAAACCATTAGGTGCAACCTATCATAAAATAGAAAATCTTGAAAAAGCAAATATAAGTGACTTTTTAATTAATATTGATTCTATTAAGTATTTTGGTAAAGAAAAAATTATTGAGAAAAAGTTCAAAAAACTAACTGAAAACACAAAAAATGCCTATGTAACTTATCTTAATTTCTTTAAGGCAATGAGTGCTGGCCAGCAAGCAATTTTAGGATTAGGTATATTCTTTTTAATTTATTTTCCAATGTTAAAATTCTTAAATGGAAATCTTAGCATTGGAGATATTGTATTTATCTATACTATTTATGGGAATATTGCAAGTCCTTTATGGGGCTTTGTGCATGGAACAAGGCAATACTATAGGGCAATGGTTGAGTTTGAAGCATTATTTCAGTATGGAAAAATGGAAAGTGAAATCAAAGACAAGCCAAGAGCAGAGAAATTAAAGATAGAAAAAGGAGAAGTAGAATTTAAAAACATAGACTTCAAATATGGAAAAAGAAAAATATTCAAGAACTTTAATCTGAAAATTCCTAAAAACAAGAAATATGCTTTTGTCGGGCACTCTGGTTGTGGCAAGACAACTTTAGTGAATCTACTTTACAGATTATATGATGTTGATTCTGGAGCTGTATTAGTGGACGGACAGAATATTAAAGACATTAAACAAGAGTCTTTAAGAGAAGAGATGTCGATAGTTCCTCAAGAGTGTATGTTATTTGATGACACTATTTACCATAATGTTGCATTTTCCAGACCAAAAGCCAGTAGAAAAGAAGTTGTGCAGGCAATGAAGTTTGCACAATTGGATAAAGTCATAAAAGATTTTCCTAAAAAAGAAAAAACAATTGTTGGAGAACGGGGAGTGAAATTATCAAGTGGAGAAAAACAAAGAGTAAATATAGCAAGAGCAATTTTAGCAAACAAGAAAATCTTAATACTAGATGAGGCAACTTCAAGCTTAGACTCGCAAACAGAGCATGAAATCCAGAGAGATTTAGGAAAACTTATGCAGGGCAGGACATCAATAATAATTGCCCACAGACTTTCAACAATTATGCATGCAGATAAAATTATAGTTATGAAAAAAGGCAAGATAGTTCAGCAAGGAACTCACAAACAGCTAATCCAACAACCAGGAGAATACCAACATCTCTGGAACTTGCAGAAAGGAGGGTATATAAAATGAAA
>CAZQLD010000003.1:0-73387 GCA_964594115.1 Candidatus Woesearchaeota archaeon | reverse complement strand
TTGGCAGTTCAACTGCTTATTATATTTATGTTGAAATAGGTACTTAAAAATGAAACTGAAAAATATCCAAAAATTTAGAACTGATTTATTAGGGGGAATCTTCATTCTTTTAGAAGCAGTTTTGCTCTTTTTATTATTCTCTTTTTTCACTTCACCTGTAATGGGGGGTGTTGGAGAAAATGTAACTGTAATAACACAATTAACTGTTGGAGAGGTTCCTCCTGAGGTTTTAAATGTTAGTATAAATGATGGTGCAGAGAGCATAACTTTAATAGCAAATGCCAGTACGGTTGTTTATTGTGTTGGATTAATAAGAGATTATAATAATGAAACAGGTTTAAACTATGTTTCTGCAGAATTTTTTCATAGCTCTTCTAGCTATGGCAGTTCAGATGATAATAATAATCACTATACAAACAACTCTTGTAATATAACTTATAATTTTACTAGTTGGGGGGGGATTGCTGATGATATTTATCATGTTTTAGGAAATTGTTCCTTTACTATTCAGTATTATTCAGATCCTGGGGTGTGGAATTGTACTATGTTTGCTAATGATACTTATGGTGATAATGATACAAATAGTGATGATATAAATGTTTCAACACTTCTAGCTATTGGCCTTCCTAATATAATAAATTATGGTACAGTGAATGCTACATCTGTTTCAAATGAGAATATAACAAATATCACGAATGTAGGAAATGTTGAAGTGAATTTATCTTTGTCAGGATATGCAATGTATGAAGGAGATAATTTGTCAATGAACTGTACATTAGGAAGTGTAAAGAACATATCAATAGATTTTGAACAGTATAACTTAACTGGTTCAAATGATAGTTATTTAACTATTTCGCAATTTGATTCTTTGTATGTTAATTTAACAGGCGCTCCAGTTATAAAAGAATTTAATTTAAATTATAGACATAACGATACAATAAATTATGCTGTAAATGAAACTTACTGGAGGATGTATGTTCCTATAGGGGTTGCAGGAAGCTGTTCAGGAAATATTATATTTGGGGCGGTTCAGTATTCTGGAACCTGAACTTAGATTATCAAAGAATTACATATATGATTATGTTATATGTTAAAAAAAAGGGAAAGATTAGACTTGAAGTTTATAGGCCAAAGAGAAAGCTAAATGTTTCAAAAGAAGATACACTGCCCCTTCTTGTTAAAGTTGGGAGCTATTTTATTGTTTTAGGAGGAATATTTTCTTTTATTTTTTCTGGGATAGTTATGGGAATTAAATCTTTTTTTCATGTAAAGCAAAAAATTTATGATAAAAATATCTTCAATAAAAAATATGTTGAAGTAAGGATTAAGAAAAGAAAATAAGAAAGTTAATTTTTCATTATTTTGTCTGCTTGAATCTGCAGATATTGTTCGTATTCTTTTACTTTTCCTGTTACTGTTATCTCTTTTATGTTTGTTAATTCTAGGTTTTTATCGAGGGTTATGTCAATTTTTCCAGTTTCATCTCTTATAGAGATGACTTGAAAATAATCATAGTTTCTTATGTTAAAGATGGTTCCTTGAACGCGTACTTTTTTATTCAAAAGTTTTTTGTTGATGTCTACTATATTTGTTTGTTTTAGTGTTAGGGTGTTAGCTAAAAATAAAATTAGGAAAATTCCTAATATAGAACCCACTAGTGAGATTTTGAAGAGCTTGTCCATTTTGTTTTATATTTTTAGTTTGAGAGAGTTATTAAATTTTTAGAAAATCTTTATAAATGCAAAAACTAATGAATTAGTATGGATATTGGGAAAAAATTTCAGTTGATTAAGAGGAACACTCAAGAGATTGTTACAGAGGAGGAACTTAAAAAATTGTTGGAAGAAAAGAAAAATCCTATAGTTTATTGGGGAACTTCTGTTACTGGAAAACCCTCTCTTGCTTATTTTTTCCCTTTGTTGAAACTGAGTGATTTTATTAAAGCAGGGTTTAGGATTAAGGTTCTTTTAGCTGATTTACATGGTGCTTTGGATGGGACTCCCTGGGTGGTTTTGGAAAAAAGATATAGATATTATAAAGAGGCAATTACTCAAATTTTTAAAGCATTAGGGACTGATTTGAAAAAAATAGAGTTTGTTAAAGGAAGCGAGTTTCAGTTAAAACCAGAATATAGTTTTGATGTATTAAAGATGGCAACCATGACTTCTATTCGTGATTGTAAGAGGGCTGCTGCAGAGGTTGTTAAGTTTGGCAATAACCCGAAACTAGGCGGAGTTATTTATCCTATAATGCAGGCACTAGATGAAGAGTATTTAGAAGTTGATGTTCAGTTTGGAGGCTTGGATCAGAGAAAAATTTTAATGTTTGCAAGAGAAAATCTACCTAAACTAAATTATAATGTAAGGGTTGAGATAATGAATCCTATGATTCCTGGATTAGTTGGAAAGAAAATGAGTTCAAGTATTCCTAAAACTAAAATCGATTTAATAGAGGATGACAAGTCTATCAAAGAAAAAATCAATAAAGCAGAATGTGTTGCTGGAGACCCAAATAATGGATTGATGGCTTTTTTAAAATATGTGATTATGGTGATAAAAGAAGATAAAAATGAGAGCTTTGTTGTTAGAAGAGACAAGAAATATGGGGGGGATATGAAATTTGATAATTATAAAGAGATTGAACAGGCATTTGTTAAAAAACAGTTACATCCTCTTGATTTAAAGAATGCTGTTGCAAAGGAATTTTCTGCTTTATTAAAGGGAATTAATAAGAAAAAGCTGGATGAGTTGGCTAAAAAAGCTTATGATTAATTATCTTGTATGGAATTCTATAATATCCTTATCTTTTAGAACATGGTCAGGACCTGTTTTTTGATTAGGAAATTTTGAGGAAGGGCCAGTAACGCGCGTTTCTTTTATTGTTAGTGAGCTGTGGAGAATTTTTTTTGCTACGTCTTTTACTGTTGAATTTTCAGATAAAATTAAGGGCTTTTCTTTATTTGCTTCTTTTCCAGGCTCTTTTGTATAAATTCTTATTTTCCCAAAACTTTGAAATATTTTTTCTTTGAGCTCTTTAATATTCTCTTTTGTTTTGCAGGATAATAACAGAAAATTAAGCCTCTTGCTCTGAAGTCTTGCCTGTTGCTTTCTTTTTTCTGATTCACTCAACAAGTCAGATTTATTGAAAGCAATAATCCTGTTTGAAGAAGCTTTTTTTAAGAATGGAAGAATTTGGGGAAGCTGTTTTATATCATCTATTACTATAATCAAAGTATCTGCTGTGTTTATGATTCCTAAATCACAAAGTTCATTTTCTATAGCTGGCATGTCTATAATCTGGATTTTGCAGCCTTCATAGTTGAGAGTGCCGATAGTTGGAGATTTTGTTGTGTATTGGTAAGAAGCTATTTCTGAATGCGCATTGGTGAGCAGAGAGAGAAGGGAGGATTTTCCTGAGTTGGTTAAACCTATAATGACTGCCTGCATCTCTTCTTTTTTGATTCCTAATTTTTTGCTCGCAGCTTTTTTCTTTTTTCTTTCTGTTTCAAGCTTTTGTTTTAGTTTTTTGTATCTTGTTCTAATGTTTTTTCTTAATGACTCTGCTGATTTATGCTTAGGCATTGTTTTCATCATTTCTTCCAGTGCAAGAAGTTTTTCTTTGTCAGTTTTTGCAATATGAAATTTTCTTTCTGCTGCTAAGTATTCTGGATGTGCATTAATTGGCATAATAAAAGCAAGAAAAGAAGTTTTAAGAAATTTTCGTTAATTGTTAATTATAATAGCTTCTTCATTATAAATGGTAATGGATCTGCTTTTTCAGAAATTATTAATCCTGCAAAAAATTCTTCGTCATCTGGTACTCTTCCTTGGGTGACTCTTATTGCTTTGTAAGTCATTTCTTCTTCTTTTCCTCCTTTTTCTTTTGCTTCTCTATTGTATTCTTTTGTAAATCTTATAAGGCTAGATAATTTTGATCCTTTAATTCTTGCAGTTCCGTAATAATCTTTTGATATTCCTGTGAAATTTGGTCTGTTTTCTGTTTCAATAAAAATATAGAAAAGACTTGTATTGCTCGCATTTAGCATTTCTGGTTTGTAGTTATTTGGCAATTCATCAAAACGCGCCCGATTCCAGGCACCAACATAATCAGGTCTATCCCTCATAAATTTTCTTAGAGGCATTTATTTATAAATATTTATTTTGTAGATAATATATGATGAAATTGAAGAAATCAGCAGTATTGTTTTCAGGAGGAAAAGATAGTTGTTTAGCTTTGCATTTAGCTAAACAAGAAGGTTATGATATTAAGTATCTGTTGACTGTTTTACCAAAAAATTTTGATAGTTTTATGTTTCATAAGCCTGATCTTAAATTACTAAAAAAGCAAGCTGAAATGCTGGATATAGGTTTGTTAGTTATGGGCAGTAAAGGTGAGAAGGAAAAAGAAGTTGATGATTTAAAAGAACTAATTAGAAAGGTTAAAGGGAAAGTTGATAGTGTTATTGTTGGAGGGATTGCAAGTTCGTATCAGGGGAAAAGGATTAAGAGAATTTGTTCTGAACTTGATTTAGGATTTTATGCTCCTTTATGGGATTATAAAAGTAAGGAAATTTGGGAGAAATTATTAAAAAATAAATTTAAGGTTATTTTAACTAAAATAAGTTGCGAAGGGATTCCTAAGGAATTTTTAGGAGAGGTTGTTGATAAAAAAAAATTAGAGAAATTAAAGAAATTAGCAGAAAAATATAAATTTAGATTAGATTTTGAGGGAGGAGAAGCAGAAACAGCTGTTTTAGGAATGCCTGAATTTAGGAAAGATATAAAAATCAGATATGATATAAAAAGTGAAGGAGAATACAGACATTTTATTGTAATTAAGGAGATTAGATAAAATAAATTATTGATAACTGAAAGATATTAAACCAGCTATTGGTTAAAACAGGCAATGAGTTGAAGTTAAGTATTAATGTTAGGAGAAGTAAATAAAAAATAAAAGAAGATGGCAAAACCAGAATTTCATAAAAAGAAACTGAGTAATGGGCTGACTGTTTTATTTGAGAAAAGAAGGTTGCCTGTTGTAGCTAGTTCTGTTTCTGTAAAATGGGGTTCAGAATATGAAGATATGCAGTTTAAAGGAGTGTCTCATTTTATTGAGCATTTAGTTTTTAAGGGAACTAAAAAAAGAAATACTAAGCAGATAAGTGAGGAAGTAGAGAAAAGAGGGGGCATTTTAAATGCATTTACAAGTGAAGAGACCACTTCTTTTTGGAATAAACTACCAAGTAAATATCTTGGTATAGGGATAGATATTGCTTCTGACTTAGTATCAAACCCTTTATTTGAAGAAGAGGCTTTAGAAAGAGAAAGGAGTGTTATTTTAGAAGAAATAAAAATGTATAATGATAACCCTAGATTATATGTTTTAAACAAGATTAAAGAGTTATTGTATGAAAAGCCGTTTGGCATGTTTGGGGCTGGTACAATAGACACAATGAGCAAAATGTCAAGACAGGATGTTTTGCAAGCATATAGCAATTATTCTACTAATAATATGATTTTAACTGTAGTAGGAAAAGGGAATTTTGAGGAAATTTGTGAGTTAGGAATGAAAATTTTTCCTAAGACAGAAAAAGACATAAAGGTAGAATCGCCTGTAATGAGGAATTTTGAATTAATAGAAAAAAGAAAAGGAATTGAACAGGCTAATTTAGTTTTTGGTTATCATGCTCCTACTTTACAAGATAAGAGCAGATATGCTGCGGAAATTTTAGATGCTATTTTAACTGAAGGAATGTCTTCAAGGTTATTTCAGGAAATAAGGGAAAAAAGAGGGTTAGCTTATGCTATTAAAGGGGTTTTAGAGCAAGATAAAAACTATGGTTATGAAATGATTTATGTTGGAACTGTAAAAGAAAAAGTTAAAGAGATTAGAGAGCTTATATCAAAAGAAATTAAGAAAATGCAAAAACTTGAAAGAAAAGATTTTCAAGAGGCTAAGGAGCAGTTAATTGGCTTAAAGGATGTTGGAAGCGAGAATAGTGAGGAAGTAATGATGAATTTAGTAGCTGAAGAAAACGCAGGAAATGCAGAAGAATATTACAAGTATGAGGATAGAATTAATTCAGTTAAACTAGTGGATGTTAAAGAACTTAGCAAATTAAAAGGACACAGCTTTATTGCTCTCGTGCCTGAATAAAAAAATAAAAAAAGAAAAAGTGTTTATTTTTTAAGGGTTTGTATTAACCCTAAGACTCCAATTACTAATACTGCTAAGGCGATTATCCAATCAGCAGCCACTCCTAATTGAGTAACTCCAATTAAGGGCAGTACAAGTAAGATTCCTATTATTGTTACTAAAATTGCACCTATTTTATCCATTTTTAACCTCCTTTTTTATTATTTATAGGAATAAAATATCCTTTAAATACTTTATGATTCAAAAAATATAAAATTAAAAAAATAAATTTAGGCTTGGATCTTGCTTGTTTCTATGATGGCTTTTATTGATACAACCAAAGCTGCAGCACTTACAAATGCTATGAAGTTTCCTAAGATTGCAATAAGATATGTGTTAACTATTCCAAGTATCTCAAGAGCACTTAAACTTCCTACTCCCAGTATTAACAATGTAGCTATTGCCACTAAGAATTTGACAACATTCTTTTCAATGATGTTAAGGAAACCCACTACTAGTCCAAGTACAAATAAAACTATAAGGATTATTTCTGTATATCCTGAAATAAAGCCTGCGATTACTGCAATGATTAGACCAATTAAAAAAGCCCATTTTCCAATGACTTCATTACCCATTTTTAACCTCCTTTTTTAATTATTTTTACGAGGAAAAAGGTATTTAAATATGTTTTGTTTTTGAGAAAAATGCAGATTATAAGAGTTAAAGGAATAAATGGATTAGGGAAAACACAAGGTTGTGAAAAAGCACCAGTTGAGATTCTGAAATCTTTGGATGATATTTATACAAATGAAAAAGGGAAAATTATAGATAAAAAACTTCTTGATTTAGAGGAGATACATGTTGATAATAATGATATTAAAGAAGCAAGTGAGCTGATTTATAAAAGTGCTAAACAAGCTTTTTCAGAGCAAGATAAGGTTTTGTTTGTTGGAGGAGATCATTTTATAAGTTATAGCTTAGTTAAGGCTTTTAAAGAGTGTTTTGAAAATCCCTTTTTGATTGTTTTTGATGCTCATGCTGATTGTATGAAGCCTTTGAGAGAACCAACACATGAAGAGTGGCTAAGAAAGATAATTGAAGAGGGATTTCCTGTTGAGAATATTATCTTAGTCACAACCCGTAATTTATGGCCAGATGAAAGAGCTTTTCTTGCTGAAAAGAAAATCAAAATAATAAGCATGCAACAGATTCAGGAAAACAGGCAAGATGTTTGTGATTTATTAATGGAAAGAGCAAAAGAAGCTGGTGCTTTTTATATCAGTCTTGATATTGATGCAGTAGATCCAGCTTATGCCCCTGGAACAGGTTATCCGGAGCCAGGTGGTTTAACATCTAGAGAGATGATTTATTTTCTACAGAGATTAAAATTATTGAAAAATTTTAAAGCTGCAGATATTGTCGAAATTAATCCTGATAAAGATATTAGTAACAGGACAGTTAAACTTGGGGCTAAGTTATTAGCTGAAATGGTTTAAAAATGACAAAAAGATGTTTTATTGCTCTGGATTTGCCTCGGGAAGCAATAAATGAAATAAAAAAAATCCAGGAAAAGATTGGAAGACAGAATCTTTTTGCTGGAAAGTTTACAGAACCTGAGAATTTACACCTAACTCTCAAATTTCTTGGAGAGATTGATGAAGAAACCATAGAGAAGATTAAAGAAAAGTTAAGAGAAATAAAATTTGATAATTTTGAAGCTGGGCTTGGAGAGGCAGGAGCTTTTTCTAAAAAATTCATTAAAATTATTTGGGTTAAGTTAGAGGGTAAGAGGGTTTTTGAGTTACAAAAACAAATCGATAAAGCATTAAAGGATTTATTTGAGCCAGAATTTAGGTTTATGTCACATATAACAATTGCAAGAGTTAAAAAAGTTGGAGACAGACAGGGTTTAATTAGGTATCTGAAAAATATCAAGGTTAAGAAAATCAGATTTAAAATAAAAAGCTTTTTTTTAAAAAAATCAGAGTTATCTCCAGAAGGACCTGTTTATAGTGATATAGGGGAGTATAAATTAACACAAAAAATAAATACCCTATGAATAAACCCTTTCTATATTAAATAGTTTACTATAAAGCATATTTTCTATTGCAAATTTATTTTTAAAGATGAGTGTGCTTTTTGTATTTTAATGAGAAAACATTTGAAAGAAAAAATTGAAGAATTAGTTAGTGAAAGTGTTAGAGATATTCAAGGAAAAAATAGCCTAAATCCCAAAGGTTTGAATCCAAAAAGAATTGTTCTCCATAGCTCTTGTAAAATAAAGCCAGAATATAGTGTTGCAATTTTTAGTTATATGCAAAATCTTTTTTACAATACACAGTGGCATATAGATAATTCAATTCCAGTTGCAATAATTCCTTCTTATAAAGCTGAGAGACATGGTGAAGAAGATGATTATACGATTGATGTAGGTGTTTTTTTGGAAAGATATTTTATTGATACTAACAAGTTTTTAAAACCTTAACTGGCTAAAAGCTTCCTGAAATGTTTCATCTTACTCTTCAAAATCTTTTCTAATTCTTCATCTGGAGCATTAATTATGTTGTTAATTGTTTTAAATTTTTTAAGAAGTTTTTTTGCTGTTGCTGGGCCGATTCCTGGAAATGATTCTAAAATATATTGTTTTTGCTCTTTAAATGAGAGGTTTCTTTTTTTTGCGTGTAAAGAGATTGGAGTTTTTGTTTTTTCCATTCTTCTTGCTATAAGAAAAAGGAATTTAGCAGTATCTTTATAATCTTTTGAAAAAATTATTGGGCAGTTTGCTTCTAAAGAAGTGTAGAGAAGCATGCCTCTTATTGAGTTTCCGTGCATTCCTTCTGGCTCATCATTGTAAAGCTCTTGTTCTTCAATCCCTTCTATAATCAAGAGTCTTTTTGCGTATTGTTTTAATTCCTCTAGTTGACGAAGAAGTCTTTTATTTATCATACTGTTTATAAAATCAGAAATTGTTTTTCTTTCTACTGCAACCTCCCCAATAAGATAATCTGCTACTTTCAGATGTTTGAATTCAACATTCACACCTAAACTAACAAGCTCTGATGCGACTAATGAGTTTTTTTCATGAAGGTCAGCTATAAGTTTCATTTTAGAGAAAGAATATGAACCTATATATTATTTTCCTTTAGTATTATTGAAGCAACTGCAGTATAAAGGTTATCTGTTGTATAATCTGGAATAGCATCTTGAAAGCCATCCTTCCCCCCGTAGCCTGTTTTAACTAGAATAGTTTTGCATCCTGCTGCTTTTCCAGCTTTTATATCCCCTGTTGTATCTCCTACTATAAAGCACTCTTCAAGATTATTTATTTTGAAATCTCTAGCTGCTTGTAATATCATTCCCGGTTTTGGTTTTCTGCACTCGCATACTTTTGTATATTTTGGGTTATCCCCTGCTGTTGGGTGATGAGGGCAGTAATAAACAGCATCAATTCTTGCGTTTTCTTTTAGTAATAATTCTTTTATATAATTATTTATTTCTATAGCTTCTTCTTCTGTGCAAAGCCCCCGAGCAACAACTGGCTGGTTTGTAATTATAATAGCTTTATAATCCTTTTCATTTAATTTTCTTATAGCTTCTGCTGCTTTTGGAAGAAGTTCCACATCTTTTATGCTGTGTAAATGATGTGTATCTTTAATAACTACCCCATCTCTGTCTAAAAATACAGCCTTCATTTTCTCAAAAATTCTTTGGGGATTAAGCAGGATTCGTTTATATTCTCTATTTTTCCATCAGCGTCTTTTAATAATGTTTTTTCTTTCCAGAGTTCTAGATACAGTTTTCTTCCTTTATAGCCTTTTACTCCTAATCCATCTAAACAAGCAGTTAGTAAATCTTCTGGAGCAAAAAGATAAGGTTGTGTGACAAGAGTTGCTCCTGGGCCCAGGTAGTTTTCAGGAGAGAGTTTGGGAGTATATATTTTAGGAAATCTTCCTCCTAATTTTGTTTGGAAAACTCTTGGATTTTTTAAAGGAGAGGCAAATTTTAATCCTTCAATTTCTTTAGTGTGAATTAAAAAAGATTCTCTATTATAATGTTCAAAGGTTCCCTCTAGTTTTCCTTCAGCATCTACTGGCAGAACTTCTTTTGAAGAAATATCAAGATATCTTAGTTGTAAAAAACTTATGCTTGTATCTGCATCAAACATTATATTTAAAAAACCTTTAGCAGAAAAAATAAGCTCTCCAGCATAGTTATAAACTTCTAAAGTGTCTTTACCGGTTGCAAGCTCTTCTTTTACTTTATATGTTTGTAAGTCAAATCCTAGTCTTTTGGACGATTCTATTATGTATTTTTCTAGTTCTGGAGTTACTACTAATCTTGGTTTTTTATCTCTTGTTAAAAGAGTTTCTTCTGCTGTTTCTGTTAAGGCAAGGTCTAGAAGTCCTTTTTTAGTAAAAAGAGCTCGTTTGTTTTGAGGAAAGCCTGCAGAAGCACTATGGTATAATTTATGTGTTGGCGCGTATCTGTCTCTTCTGTGGCAGACAAATACTTCATCGTTTAGAACAATCAAAGAACCTGCGCTTGGAGGTTTAACCGGATTATTTTTATTAGCTAAATTGGCAAAGCCTTTACTTATGAGAGTTTCAAGAACTTTTACACCCCATTCTGGATTGGCTCCTAATCGTTCCTTAATAATCTGAGGATTCTTAGGATACCAAAGTTTAATAATTAAGGATTCTCCATTATATTCTGCTGTTGCCTTATGTACTTTAAACTGATATATTTCTGGCATTAGTTTTTAGATTAAAAATGATTTATAAGTTTTGTTAAGATAGGATATATACTCTGTTTTTGGTTAAAATAAGGTTTTTTGAGCTTTTTTAGGTTCTTTTCTTATAGGTTTATTATCCAAATCTGATTTTATACTGTCAATTGCCTTATACATTCTTTTTTCTTTTGCTCTTGATGCATAATAAAATATTTCGTCAAGCGTATCTTTTGTTAGCAAGATGACTAGTTTTCCTTTCATTAATCTTGCTGTTCTTCCTGCCCTCTGAATTTTTCTGATTGCAGAAGGGATAGGCTCATAAAAAATAACAGAATTAACTTCTGGAATATCAAGCCCTTCTTCTCCTATTGATGTTGAGCAGATTATATTGATTTTTCCCTGTTTGAATTCACTTAAAATCTCGTGCTGTTCTTTTTGTGAAAGTCCTGATTCTCTTTTTTTACTCTGTCCGACAAAAACCTTTGCATTTATATTTGGAATTTGATTAAGGGTTTTACAGATTTTAATTACAGTGTCCCTATACTGGGAGAATACAATAATCTTGCTTTTAGGATTTTTTTCAATTGACTCTTCTATAATTGAATGCAATTCAAAAAGTTTTGGGTGTTCAAGTTTTCTTGATATCAAATCAGTCACTTTAACATATGCTGAATTAAATTCCGGATTTTTAGCTATTTGTTTTGCTGCTTTTGATTTGTTTTGATTTGCCTGTTCAAAAATTGATTTGATATAATTTAAAGAGGTATGGAGGGTTTGGGTTTCTAAAAGTTCTATTAGGTGAGAGAGTTTAATTGCCTGGGCACAAACACTTGCACCCATTAAATAATTAAAATGCCGGTTTCCTGATGAAATAGCTTTCATAATTTTACTTTGGGTTTCTAAAAGACTTATTTTATTTGCGGGTTTAAAAATAAGTTTTCTGTTTTTTATTTCTTGCACTTTTTTTTCATAAAGTTTTCTTATCATTTTTGTTATTTCTCTGAATTCTTCTGGAAACTCTAATTTTATAATTTTGAACTCTAATTCCTGAAGATACTCTTTAACATCCTCGCTCTCTCTTGTTCTTAATTCAATAGTTTCAATTTCAAGATTTTCAGCTATCTTCCTAATTTTCTCTTTTTCTGTTCCTGGGCTTGCGGTTAGTCCCAGTATTCTTGGATGTTCGGCCTGTTCTTTGTATTTTTTTGCTACAAAAGTATAAGCATAATTTTTAAGACAGCGATGGCATTCATCTTCAATTAAGAGCGAGACAAGTTTTAAATCATAAAGATTGCTTTTTATGTCATTTGCAACACACTGGGGTGTTGAAAATATGATATCAGCGTTTTGCCATAATTTTCTCCTTTTTTCTGCTTTTACTTTTCCTGTAAAAAGCTCCATGGTTGCAAATAATTCTGGAAGATGCTTTTTAAAATAAGATTCGTGTTGTTCGGCTAAAGGCTTTGTTGGGGCTAAAAAAAGAGTTTTTGTTCCAGGAACGGTTTTCTGTCTGTTAATAGAGAGCATTAACGCAACAAGGGTTTTTCCAATTCCTGTTGGAAGAACTACAAGACAGTTTTTATCTTTGCAAGTTTCATAGATTTCCTGCTGGTATTTTCTTGGCTTTATTGTTTTTAGGACCTTGTCTGGCATTTTATTTGAAGATAAGAATAGTTTATATAACTAATTATACTAAAAACAAAGCATATCCTAAACTAATTAGCGTTAATATTGCTAAAAGGGTATACAATATCCTACTTCCAAAAAAGATTTTTGTTCCATCTAGTTGACTTATTGGAAGCATGTTCCATGCGGCATAATAAATACTATATTTAGCTATATCTAACATAATTGGATTGCCAATTATATATGCAATTATTGCGAGCACAAGATTTGCAAAAATTCCGATTCCTGCGATTAAGGCTATATGCCATTCTGTCATTTCAATGTATCTGTGAAGTCCGTGTCTTTTAGCTGCTCTTGCAGAAGTAGGTTTAACATCAAACTGTAAAAATGTCAGTAGTTTGAGAAAGCCAGTTGGATAAGAAAGCCAGACAAGGATAAACGGCAAGATAGCTCCTATTGGTTTTGGTTTTTTAAACTGACTTCTCGTGTAATAACCCCATCTTTGAAAATGCCATATTTTCTGTTCTATTTCTGCCTCAAGATAAGAGGCCATAATTTTTTTTGTAAGAATATTAACAGTTATTATCGCAAAAGCAATTATTAAGCCAGTTAAGAATGCATTGAGATCTTGCAGAAAACGTATTAGGAATGCAAATAATATTATTACAATTATTATGTTTCCTAGCTCTTTCAGTTTAAACATAAGAATTTAAACCAATGAATTTTTATAAATCTATCCCTTAGCAACTTCTTAATAATATATTTTTCTCTATAGAAAAATATATAAACTACTTTCTTTTTTTGTATTGATGCCAATCAAAATAAAAAAGATATCAGAAGTCGTAGGTAAAAGAGTTTATACAGATTCAGGAGATTATTTTGGTGAAATAGAAGAAGTGAATCTTGTTGAGAACAAAGTAGACAGCTGGAGAATTAAGGTTGCAGGAGGCATAGGTTCTTTTTTAGGAGGGGCAAGAGGAGTTGTGATTCCTCATCAATTTGTTAAGGCAATTGGAGATGTTTGTATTGTCAGTAAAGCAAGTCTTCCTATGCAAGATGAATTAGCAGAAGCAGAAATTTCAGAAGAAGAAGAAATTGAGTTATAAATAAAAGATGCAAACTTTCTTTTTTAGAACCAAGGAAACATTTAGAAAGAAAAAACTAAGAAAGAAAATTTATAAAAGAGGTAAACTTTTAAGTTTAGAATAAAAAGAGAAAATGGTTGAAACTATCTTTTCAGACCCAATATTTGTTGATATTATCTTGCCGTTTTTACTAGTTTTTACTTTAGTTTTTGCAATTCTTGATAAGACAAAGCTACTAGGAGAAGGAAAGAAGCAGATTAATGCTATAATGAGCTTTGTTATTGGCATAATTTTGATAGGATTTCCTTTTGCAAGAAATATTATCATAAAGCTTATACCTTTTTTTGTTGTATCTCTTGTTATTTTATTTGTTTTTATGCTGCTTTATGGTTTTATAAGTGCTAAAAAAGAAGGAGATGTTTTAAATAAAGGACTAAAAATTGCTTTAGGAATTATTTTTGGTTTGGCAGTTATAGTGGCTGTTTTGTGGATAACAGGAGCATGGGATTATATCTATAATGCAGTAGTAGAGAGAGATTATGCTGGAAAAATCCTGATTAATTTTTTAGTAATTGCTATAATTGGAGGAGCTATAGCAATTGTTCTTACTTCTGGGAAAAAAAGCGGGGGTTCTAGCGAATAAGGGGGAGAAAAGCTAAAGAACCAAAACATATTTAAACATAGCCTCTTTCTTTAAAAAAGAAAGAACTTAGGAAGAAAGAAATAAAGAGGAAAAATGAGTGTGATGTCCAACTTATTAACAGTATTTTATGCATGGGGAGGAAGTAGTGTAGCAGATATTCTGCAGGATTGGGAGTATATGGGAGTATTTGAGTTTGTTGTTCCCTTTTTATTAGTTTTTGCAGTTGTTTTTGGAATATTAGTGAAATCACAGATTATAGGAGAGTATAGGGGGATTAATATGGTTATTGCTTTGGCTGTAGCTTTGTTATCTATAACTTCTCCTGGTTTTCGTAGTTTTTTCCGAGTCCTTTTTCCTTATGCAGGAATTGGCATAGCAATACTTTTAGTAGGTTTAATACTGACGGGGCTATTTTTTACAAGCCAGGAAAGATGGTGGAGAATTACTTTTTTTAGCATAGCTATGGTAATAGCAGTAATCGTTGTTTTATCTGCTTTATCTTCTTATGAAACCTTTTTATGGGGAGCTTGGTGGTGGCGTGAGTATCTTAATGCAATAATTGTAGGAATAGTTGTTATAGGTTTGATAGTTTTGATAGTTTTAGCAGCAAAAGGTCAGCAGAACACAATCAAAACTACTTAATTTTTCTTATAGAATTATCTTGTTATGAGAAATCCTACTATAATAGCAATTATTAAGAGCAAGGCTCCATTGAGAAATTTTGTTCCAAGAACAAAATGTTTTATTCTTAGTAAAAAATCATTTGCTCCTGCTTCACTTGTCCCTGGAAGATAAGCTTGGGTGCTTGGAAAAGAGTAGAAAAGTGTTATAATCAAGATTAAACCTAGTAAGACAATAAAGACTATTGTGAGGGGTTTCATAAAAGATTCAGGTTCTTTAATTACAAATACAATTATTAATAAAAAGAAAAACAATATTGTCATAAGAACAGTGAACCAGACAGTTGCATTTACAATATAATCTCTAACGTGAGAAAATGATAAGAAAATAACAGCAAAAATAAATCCCATTATAGCATTAATCCACTTACTTCCAAAAATCTTTGTTTTTGCAAGTATAGCATAAACTAAAACAAAGATAAGGGCAAAGCCAAAAATAGGTAGCCCTTCACTTATCCATGAAAAATCTATTGCCATTTTAGTTATTGTTTTTGATTAAGCTTTTTCTAAAACCTTATTTCCTTTAATCTTATTTTTATTTAGTAAATAGTATTTATAAATCTTTCTGTTTATTGTAACTTATTAGTGGTATCTATTCAGGTATTTAAGCTTTTCTCAATGTTTAAATACTTTAAAATTTAGTGTAAAAGGGTCATGGAAGCTTTAGATGAGCCACCGCCGAGACAAGATTCTAAAAAAGAGAGTGAAACTCGTTTAGGTTTAAAGAAAGTTTTATTATCTCCTAAAGAAAATCAGTTTATTCCTCCACAAGGATTAAGAACAGGGGGAGGGTTTGAGAGATTAGGAATAACAAATGCACTTGTTGTTCAGGATACTGAAGATAAAGATAAGATTACTCTGTTTCCAAGACTTATTTATAGAGAGTGTTATAAAAAAGCTAATGTTAAGAAGTCTTGTATTGTAAAAAGACAGGGTCGTTTGCAAGGCCTTGATGTTAAATTATTTCCTGAAGAGCAGACTGTTTTTCAGGCAGAGGCTCCTCATGGAAGAATGGGTGTTGAAGATTTCAGAGCAATAAAATTATCTGAAGAAGCTCCTTTACACGGATTTCTTGTTAATTTTAATGGATTTGATACAAGAACTTCTTATGTTAGAACTTTTAGGAACAGCCCAAAAGATTTTTCTAAATGGGAGCAATTTAATATTTTTTTCCCAAATATAATTGCAGAAGAAGCAATATCTCTTGTTAGGCAAGAGCGTTATAAGAAAATTTGGGAGGCTAGTTTTGGCAGACAGACATTAGAAGAGGCAAAGAAATCTAGGCGTCAGGATCTTCCAGAGACTCCTATTTTGGGTGTGAAAGATTGTTGTTTATGGCCAAATAAAGTAATGACAGATATTGGAGAAGGAGTAATTGAGTATTATGGGATTGTTATAAGGCTTCTTCCAGATATCCAGATTATTTATATTAAAAGTTTTGAAGATTTAGCAAAACATGAGTTTTGGGTAGATATAGTGAGCAAGTTGGAGAAATATATTTTATTAGAGAGAAAATATGATTGGGAGAAAAGTCATATAGGTTTGGGAGGGCCTCCTTTAAAATTAGAACAAGGAGTATTGTTAAGTTATCATGGAGCTAGTTTGTTTCCTAAGAGAAACTATCAATGGGGGGCAGTTTTATTAGATAGTCAAAATCCTCAGAAAGTTTTAGCAAGAACTAGAAAACCTCTTTATTCAGCTACAGAGCCTTGGGAAAGAGAAGGATTAGTAGCTGGAAGTGTTGTTTTTCCAACAGGATATGCAATTTCTAGTGAAGGAATAGTTCATGGTTTTTATGGGGCAGCAGACAAGTTTGTCGGACATGTAACAACAACAGAAAAAAAATTATTAGAAGCATTAGAAAATTAGACTTAACTTCTTAAATAATTCTCAAAAGTATCTTTTTTTGTCTTTCTTTTTGGTTTTTTCTTTTCCTTTTTTTCTTTTGTGACTGTTTTGGTTTTTGTTGTTTTTGGAGAAGACTTGCTTATTTTTTTTAATTTTTCCATGTTTTCGGACAGTGGAGTGAGAATTTTGGAAAATGAGTCTTGTGTTGCTATCATTTCATCTTTTAAGTCCGAAATGTTTTTTCCATAATTTCCAATTTCTCCTAAAATAGAAGTTTGTAGTTTGTCTATCATCATTTCTATTCTTCTTAATCTTTCATGTATATTACTGACTCTTCCCTCTGTCTCTACTTTAAATCCTAATAGCTCAGAGATTTGTTGTTGCAGTTTTTCTGTTTTTTCATATATTATTTGCTCTGCAACTTCTGTCATTATGTCTGTGTCTATTGCTTGTTCAGGATATTCATACTCTGGGTATGTAGGGGGGTATGCTTCTTCTCTAAATTCTCCAGTTCCTGCTTCTTGTATTTGGGGAGGTGGTTCAAACTGCATTTCTTCAGGCATCTCTTCAGGCACTTCTTGTATTGGAGGGGGCATTGTCTCTTGGGTAGATGGAGGCATTTGTTGTTGCATTGGCGGGGCATTTGTTGGGAATCTTGTTTCTTTAACTTGCATTTCAGGCATAAGCTGTCCACTTATTTCTTGTCCAAAAAATTCTCCAGGTCTATTTCTTCTAGGAGAAGATTCTATTAAACTAGGAATGTCATCTGAATTAGAAACAGCTGATTTTACTTTACTTTGTTCTAAAGCTTCATTTATCTCACGTGGAGAAATCCCCTCTTCTCGCAATTTTTGCATTATTTCACCTTCTTTTAAACCCTGTTTTTGCATTTGACTTATTTTTTCAACCAGAGGCATTTTTTGCTTTTTTAATGTTTAATTTTTTTAATATTTTTCTGAAAGCTATTTTTTAATTAATGGTTGGAATATTTTAAACTGTCTTTGTAAGATTTCTAGTTCAGATTTCCTAGCCAGATTTTTGGTTTCTTCTATTAAGCTTGTTATAGTCTCTTTTAGTCTTTCTATTTCTTTTTCTAAATTTTCTGTTTTGACTTTCAATTCAGACATTTCTTTTATTGATTCTTCTTTTCTATTTACAAGATTTTCTCCTATAAGCAAGACTCTATCTTTAATAAGTCTCTGTCTTTCTTCTATGTCCCTAAGTTTAGTATTAAACTCTGATAATAAAGAGGTTATAGGGGATTCTGTTGGGGAAATTTGCTCTGGCATTTTTCTCTTTTTTATAAAAAAATAAAGAAACAAGGGTTTAAAATTGTTTGTATGAGAATGAGGTTATCTATGGATTTTAGTTAATAGCAAGATTTTAATATCCTAACTTCTTTCTTTAGAAAAGAAAGAACATTAAGAAGAAAGAAACTAACTTTTGAAAAAGAGAAAATGTTATTTAAAAAAGGAACTCCTTTGTATGCTTTTGAGGTTCAGAGAGAGGCTGGGCAGGATATTTTATACGTGAATTATCTTGGTTCTCCAAGCGTGCCAAATTTAGCTGAAAATCCAGAGGTCATGGCAAGAACTGTTGATTTGTTAATGCAAAACCCGCAAATAGCTAAGATAGTTTTTGTTCAGCAGAGAAATTATTGCTATGATTTTTCTGAAATTTCTTTATTGCAGGAAGTGGCTCAGTTATATACTTATCTGACAAAACAAGAGAGGATTTTAGCTCCAGAAAAATTAACCATGTTTAATCAGGCGGTAGGTAAGAGATATAGTATTGTGAATTACCTTCTTGACCTTTTGAAAAGAGATCCTATTGCTTGTTATATAGAATTAAAAAGAACTCTCAGAGATGAGAGAATTGCTTTTGATAGGATAACCTTACAATTAAAAGCAGACCAGATGAGTTTTATTCGTTTACTTGAGAAATTTTTAGCGTTATTAGGGGCTATTCAGCTTGTAAAGCAAGCCATTCCTTACCTTGGGGGATATAAAGTAGGAGACAGGGAAATTTATGTTCAGTTTTTCAGGCCTGATACAATTCCTAATTTTACTTTTACAAGACTTGTAGCAACCCTTCCAGAAGATACAGAAATTATGAGCCAGTATGAAATTGCTTCAGGTTATGATAAGAGCAGTGTCACAATACTAAAGAAAAAAAATGATTCTAAGTATATTTATCATTTAATGCCTCCTGAATATACTTTAGACGAAGATTTTCACTTGCTTCTTAATCTAGCAAGGAATGTTTTAATTGAGCATGAGCCAAAGTCAGAGGAATTTACAGATCCAGAAAGAACAAGAAGCGTATTTTTCAATGTTTCCAGAGACTTGCTGCAAGAATTAGCTAAAAACAAGAGAATAAAATTATCTTATTCTGAGTTAAACAAGCTAGCTACAATCTTGGTTAGGCATACAATTGGTTTTGGTTTAATTGAAGTATTGCTACAGGACAAGAATATACAGGATATTGTTCTTAATTCACCAATAACTCTTAATCCAGTTTTTGTAAGGCATCAGGAATTTGATGAGTGTACCACTAACATTATGCCAAGTCAGGAAGATGCAGATTCATGGGCTGCTAAATTCAGGATGTTGTCAGGAAGGCCTTTAGATGAAGCAAACCCTGTTCTTGATACTGATTTATTGTTAGGGCATATAAGGGCGAGAGTTGCTATAATTCAACAGCCTCTTTCTCCTACAGGCTTGGCTTATGCTTTTAGAAGACACAGAGAAGAACCCTGGACACTGCCTCTTTTTATCAAAAATAGGATGATTAATAGTCTGACTGCAGGTTTATTATCCTTTTTAATAAGTGGAAGCAGAACGCTCTTGATAGGGGGGACAAGGTCTAGTGGAAAGAGTTCAATGTTGGGGGCTTTAATGTTAGAAATTCTTCCTAAATACAGAACAATTGTATTAGAAGATGTTTTAGAGTTGCCAGTAGATACATTAAGAAAACTAAACTATGATATACTGAGAATGAAGGTGAGGGCTGCTTTATTAAAAACTACAACTGAAATAGCAGCAGATGAAGGTATTAGAGTAAGTTTAAGATTAGGAGATAGTTGTTTGATTGTTGGGGAAGTCAGAAGTTTAGAAGCAAAAGCACTTTATGAGGCAATGAGGATTGGAGCGCTAGCTAATGTTGTAGCGGGAACAATTCATGGAGCCTCTCCTTATGCTATTTTTGACAGAGTTGTAAATGATTTAGAAGTGCCAGTAACAAGTTTTAAAGCAACAGATATAATTTTAATAACAAATCCTGTTAAAAGTCCTGATGGGTTACATTCCTGGAAAAGAGCTGTTCAGCTTTCAGAAGTAAGAAAACACTGGACCAAGGATCCTTTAGAAGAAAAGGGTTTTGTGGATTTATTAAGATATAATGTAGAAAAAGATGAGCTAGAAGCTACCCCTGAACTTATTAATGGAGATTCTGAAGTTATAAAAGCTATAGCAGCTAATGTTAAAGGCTGGGCAGGAGATTGGGATGCTGTTTATGATAATATTATGCTAAGGGCTAGAATAAAACAAGAAATTGTCAATATATCAGAAAAGCTTAAAATTCCTATTTTATTAGAGGCTAAATTTAACTCTCTGTCTAATAATGCTTTTCATGAGATTTCTGATAAAATCCGAGAAGAAGTTGGCCTGCCAACTTCAGAAAGAGTTTTCCCTGAATTCCAGGACTGGATGAAAAATTACATTAAGAAGATGTAAGGGTTTTAAGGTAAAGTAAAAATTTAGTATTGAGGATTAACAGAATATTTATTAAGTGATTTTCTTTGTTTATTTTATATAAAAGAGGTAAAATGAAGGTTGATGATATTTTTAAAAAATATTCTAGAAAAATAGAAAATGAGATTCATACAGACCCTTTTTTAGGAAAACAAAAGGATTTTAGTAGAGAGTATCTCCAATTTAAAAGAGAGATGGCGCCTGAGCTTTCAAGATATGAAAAATGGTGTGCTAGTTTAGGAAATCTAATAAAAATAAAGCTTGCAAAAAAAGATGAGGTTAAGATACAAAAACAGCTAGATGTGGCGCATCTTGATGTTAACCCAAGCCAGGTTATGACTCTTGCTTTGGCTGCTTTATTACTGAGTTTTTTTGTAGGAGTATTCTTGTCTTTAGGGATTTATTTTATAGCAGGGAGTTTTCCAGTCCTTTTCTTATTTTTAGTTTTATTCGTAGCTTTATTCTTATTTTATTATTTTTATAGTATGCCTTCTCGCTTGGCTAATAAATGGAGATTAAAGGCTAGTAGCCAGATGGTGCCTTGCGTACTTTATGTGGTTGTTTATATGAAACACACAAGTAATTTAGAGAGGGCTATAAGGTTTGCCTCTCAACATCTACAGATGCCTTTATCTTTAGATTTCAAGAAGATTTTTTGGGATGTAGAGACAGGTAAGTATAGTAGCATTAAAGAAAGTTTAGATTCGTATCTTGAGACCTGGAGAGGAAGCAGTATAGAGTTTATAGAGAGTTTTCACTTAATAGAGAGTAGTTTATATGAACCAAATGAGGCAAGAAGAATTGCTACTCTGGAAAGGGCTTTACAGGTAATTCTTGACGGGGTTTATGAGAGAATGTTAAAATACAGCAGAAAAATCAGGAGTCCTTTAACTAATTTATATATGTTAGGAATTATCCTTCCAACTCTTGGTCTTGCATTACTGCCTCTTGCTTCTACTTTATTAAAAGGACTTATTCAGTGGTATCATGTTGTTGTTTTGTTTAATCTGCTTATTCCTTTTCTTGTTTTTTATTTAACAACCCAGATTATGTTAAAAAGGCCAGGAGGTTATGGTGAAACAAACATCTTAGAATTAAATCCTCTTTATGATAAATATAAAAGCAAGAAGCCTTATTTTACTGCATTTCTTATTTGCTTACCTTTGTTTTTACTTGGAACCCTTCCTTTTATATTTCAGTATACTGCTTTTCCTTCAATCTTTAATTTGCAAAGAGATTATACTTTTTCTGAGCTTGGTTTAGAGTATTTTGGAAATTTAAAGATTTTTGATTTTCAAACTACAAGTGCGGGGGTGGTTGGGCCTTTTGGACCTATTGCAGTGTTGCTTAGTTTGTTTATTCCAATAAGTATAGCTTTGTTTTTTTCTGTAGCTTTTTCATTGAAAACAAAAGATTTGATTAAGGCAAGGGAAAATACCAAGAAACTTGAGGGTGAGTTTACTAGCTCGTTATTTCAGCTTGGAAACAGAATAGGGGATGGTTTGCCAGCAGAAGTTGCTTTTTCAAAAGTTGCAGGCTCTTCAAAAGGCACATCTACAGAAGATTTTTTCAGGATTGTAAATACAAATTTGCATCAGGCAGGAATGTCGCTGGAAGATTCTATATTTAATGAAAAAAGAGGGGCTATTATTTATTATCCCTCTGATTTAATAAGGATGAGCATGAGAATTTTAGTTGAAAGTGTTAAAAGAGGGTTACAGGTAGCAGCAAGAAGTTTAATGTCTATATCAGAGTATATAAAAAATATTCATAAGATAAATGAGAGACTGAGAGACTTATTGGCAGAAGTTGTTTCAGATATGAAGAGCAACATGACATTTTTAGCTCCACTTTTAGCAGGAATTGTTGTCGGATTGGCTAGTATGATAACCCTTATTCTTAACAAGCTGCAGATACTATCTTCTCTTGGAACAGATACAGATATTGGCATAGGCAGCATATCTTCAATAACTCAAATTTTTGATGTTACAAAAATGATTTCCCCTTACTTTTTGCAGGTAGCTATTGGCATTTATATTATAGAAATAATCTTTATTTTAACAGGAACTCTAGTAACAGTAGATGCAGGAGAAGATAAATTAAAGAAGAAGTATGACACAGCAAACTATCTAAAGTTTGGCTCTTTACTTTATTTAGTAACAGCTTTGATTTCTACAATTGTCTTATCTATCCTTGCAGCAGTAGCGCTTGCAGGAGTTGCAGGTTAAAGTTATTGAATAAAAATTAATTAATCTCTGAAAAAAAGAAAAGAATGGAAGAAAAAAAGAAGGATTTTAATGCGAAAATCCTATTTGTTTTAGTAATTTTGATTATTGTTCTAACTCTTAATAATATTTTTAATACAATTATCGAAGGGAAAAGAGAAGAAATAGTAGAGATCAAGAGAAGTATTGATAATCAGGGAGAGCTGTACGCTATAACCCTTAATCTGGATGTTAATAAAGACAAAAGAATAAATGCTTTTGTTATTACTGAGTACTATCCTAAGGGTTGGGAAGTTCAGAATGTAAGTCATGGAGGGGTTTATAATACTAGTTCAAGGTTAGATAAAGGAGTTATTGAGTGGCTTGGAAGTGAGTTTACAGAATTAAAGGCTGAGGATGCTGTCATTACTTATGTAGTTAAAAAGACAAATGATAATGATATTTTTGATGGAGATTGGGTAGCAAAAAATCCTGATAATAATGTTACATTAATAGGGGATATAAGAAGTGATTCAGATGAAGAGTTGGCAAGTATTGGCATTTTTGGAAGCTCAGATGAGGATTATACTTGTGTGCCAAATTGCGGAAGCTGCGGAGGAGGCAGTCCAGCTTATATTTGTGAGTACTTTACTTGTGTACCGAATTGTCAGGGCAGTACTCCTAGTGATTATACTTGCAACCCGTATTGTGCAAGTAGTTATGGGAGTCCAGCTTATACTTGCAGTTGCCGTTGTAACCCGTATTGTACAGCTAATGAGCCAGAACCGGAACCAACCCCTCCTGACAGCTCAGATGATTATACTCCTGAGCCTACTCTTCCAGAACCAACTCTTCCAGAACCAACTCCTCCTGAACCAACCCCTCCTGACAGCTCAGATGATTATACTCCTGAGCCTACTCTTCCAGAACCAACTCTTCCAGAACCTACCCTTCCAGAACCAGTTCTTACTAATGGCTCAGATGATTATACCCCTGATGAGCCTGTAACACCTGAACCCTATGAACCTATTACTCCTGATGAGCCTATAACCCCTACTAATGGCTCAGAATATTATCCTCCTAAAAAGCAAGAAGATCCTTGTGATAATGAGTGTTCGGCAAATGTTTCTATGTCTAAAAAAGGCAGTTCTCAGTTTAAGCTTTATGGAGAGGCAGTTCAGAAAGCCTCATCAGCTGCAAATGATTTATGCAATGAAAATCCAAAATTTGGTTTAGAATATTCATGTGCTAAAGAACAAGCTGAAGCATGTTGTAAGGGAAATAATCTTGTAAGTGTTGTGGATGCTAAAATTTATCCTGAAAGAGAATTATCTGGAACATGTTCAGGTTCCTTATCTGGAATAACTAAAGGATATCATATAACTAAAATTGGAGTTATATGGGAGTTCGCTTATATAGATGCTTTAAAAAAAGCAGGAGGAAAGGCTGAAAGAGCTCTTAAAGAACAACTTAAGGGTTTAAATTGTGGAGATGGCTGCGTTAGAGAAATAAATATTTCTGAGGCTAGAACAAGAATCACAAAAAATGTGACAACAAGAGGGCAATATTTTGAAGCTACGATAATAATTCCTTTTACTGCAAAATGTGCTGGTGAAAAAACAAAGAGAAGAATTAGATGGGTTGCAGATGTTAATGTAGAATTATATAAACAGTGTTCAATCTGGAAATGGAAAAAAGATCCTCCAAAAGGGTGTGGGTAATTATAAAAAATAAATTTAATATGGAAATGCAAAAAATAAAAAGGAAAAGGAGCATAATATGGATTTTTTTATTAGCAGTTGCTTTTTTGTTGTTGGTTGGAATTGTGAATGCATTAAAAATTCTGACATATGAATTAAATGATTTTGATGAAATAGAAATTTTAGAAGTTACAGGTTCTGGAGATGTAGATGTATTTTTTAGATATGATGAAACAGATTTAGGTTCTTGTTTAGCAGGCCTTGATGTAAATCCTGATGTAGAGCAGTTTGATTTTAGTATGACAATGTTAGAGTTAGATTGTGGGAGTTATAGTTTTTATCATTTGATTAAGTTTATTAGAAATAATTCTGATAATATTCATTTTGTTCTCGGAGAAAAATTGACAGAAACTGAAAGAGTTTCTGCTGATTCATTAGCACAATTTTTACAAATAAACAATATAAAAAATGAGTCTGATTATTCAGTTTCTGCTCAAGATATAAAGCAGAATATGATTATAATAGGAAATTCTTATTCAAGTGACTTAACTTATGATTTAGTTGGAGAATGGAATGATTCTAAGAAGACTCTTTTTCAATTTATTGTAGAAGAAGGTTTTATTAAAATCATAATTGCAGGAGCAAATCCTAATGATACTGTAAAAGTAATTGATTCAGTAAAGAACACTGTAAATTATTATGAAAGTTTTACAGGAGATTGTGTTGTTGTTACTGGTTGTGAGGCTACAGAAGTATATAGTAAGGCAGATGTAAATTATGACATGGAAATTGATTCAGAAGAGATTCTTGATTTTATGGATAAATATTATAATGAAGAAGCAGAGATGAAACAAGTTTTTAATGTTATTGATAATTGGCTAGAAGATTAATTGTCTTTATTAGGAGCATATTTTGATTCAAATTGTTTTATTAGAGCTATTAATTTTTTCATTTCTTTAGGTGAATTATCTTTATTATACAATCTTTCTTTTTTCCCTAAACTAACTTTTAATATATTTTCCACATTAGTTTCATCTAGTTGGCTTTCAAACTTACAAGAGCTATTTGTTTGTGGATTGTAAAAAAGTACTCCTACTCCTAAGGTTTTTGGAGCGTATTCTGGTCTTGTCACAAATATATCAAATTCATTACCCTCTTTATCTTTTCCTTCATAATGAACAGTATAACCTTTTTCACCTATCTTTTTTCCAAAAAATCCAAGTTCAAGTTCATTTGGATCTAAAGTGGCTATTTTTTTAACTTTTGTAAGAATGTTTTTTTCTAGTTTTTCATACTCACTTTCAATAATACTTGTTTCATTATAATCTTTTTTAGTAGGTTTTTGAGAACTATTAGAACTATTACATCCTCCTACTAGTCCGGCGATTCCAACAGCTAAAATTGCTCCCCCAACTAAGCCTATTAGTCCTGTTTTAGCTCCAGACTGTCTGTTTTTCATATGTTTTGTAGAAAATGCAAGTATTTAAATCTTTGTATTTGTTGTTACTAGGGAGTTAATATATATGATGGGTTTAATTTTTTATAATTAGCAGAATATTTATTAAGTGATTTTCTTTGTTTATTTTATATAAAAGAGGCAAACTTTCTTTTTTAGGAAAAAGAAACATTTAGAAAGAAAAAACTAAGAAAGAAAATTAATAAAAGGGGTAAAATGAATGATAAAAAAAGAAAAAGTAGTTTTTTTATTAAAGATAAGAAAGACACGGAATTAATGATTGGAACTTTTGTTGTAATTGTTTTAGCTATATTGGTTTTAATAACCTTATTAGTATTTTGGGAGTTGCAAACAGGAAAATTTTCTGAGTTTATAAATAGTTTGTTTGTTGAGACGAATGTGGACGCTGTAGTGGCTAGTTGCAATACATTAGCAACTCAAAATGCGGTTTATGATTATTGTTGTTCAGAAAAAAAGGTTAGATATAAAGAAGATGGAAAGATGATGGAACAAAAACTAACTTGTAATGAGCTCTCTGAGAAACCTTTCGGAAACAGAATAGATAAATTAGATTGTGGAAATGCAGGCTGTTAAAATGAATAAAAAAGCTATTGAAATGGAGGTTCTTGTGTGGTGGATTGTTGCTGCTGTTATTTTGATTGTGGTTGTTGGTGGATTAATTATTCTGAGAGCTAAGAATATATCTCTACTAGAGCTCATCAAAAACTTGTTTAGATTCAGAGGAAAATGAGAAGGGCGGATCTTACTATAAATAAATTAGTCTTGATTATAATAGCCATTCTCATTTTAGCTGCTCTTTTAATATTTATATTTAAGGTAGATATTTTAGAGTGGTTGAGAGGCTTGCCTGATTATGCATATGAAGGAGATAAAGAGGTAGATTATACTTCACTTTCTCCTGATAAACTAGCGCTATTAGGATGCGATGAGAAGATTGCAGAAATTGGAAAGCATGATGTTAAAATCTGGGGCGATGTTAGAGAGTTGTTTATGCTCCCTGGAAATAGGAAGATAAGTTTGTATGTTCTTTATGAAAATACAGAGAAAATGGATTTTTTAATTAGCGTTGCTGAGAAGAATATAGGTGTTGGAAAGATAAAAGATGAATTATTGACAATAGATAAAGATGTAATTGAAAATTATGATTCTCATGATGTTAATAAGTATGTTTCTTTAGAAGACTTAAGATTGTTAGAGGGTTCTCGTCTTTTCGGAAGGCTTTTGTGCAAGACAAAAGAAGAGGTTGGGGAGATTCCAATAAGGAAGGTTATTTTAGACAAGGAAGTTGATGTTCTTTTAGATGATGGAGAGGGAAGATGTATTGTCAAATTGGATTTTGGAAGTTATGGATTAAAAGACGAGAAATTAGAGTATTTTGAGGACGGAGCTTGGAGGAATGTAGATAATGAGATTCCTGATGAAGTGCAGATAGGATTAAGGGAGAAGAGGGATGAGTTAGTTGATAGTTTAAATGGACTAAAAATTAATTATGGAAATAAAGATTCAGAAGTCAAACTTGACTCAGAAAAAGGGCTTTATTTTTATTTTTCAGGAGCTGAGAGATATTTATTGACTAAAGATAGGGCCTTAGTAAGAGTTATAAAGTACACTTATGAAGGAGATTATATTGATTTAGCTTCTGATTTGGAACAGGATTTAATGAAAGCTTTTCAAGATGCTTTATTGGAACAATCTTTAGATCTTGACTATTCTGGAGGAACATATCGATTATATGGGACAGCTTCCCCTCTTTATACTCCAGTTTCTTGTTATTCAATAGATCAGTTTTATAATCTCTATAAATCACCTTTTACTTTAAGTAAAACATGGCAGAAGTATGAGCAGCCAGAACATAAATATTTGTATGTTGATGATTCTTATTGGGAGCATATGAAACAAAGGTCTAAAATAAAGCAAGATTTAATAGAGGCTTGTCAAAATGAAAAATAAAAGCAAGAAGGGAGGAATAACATTACTACCAGAAACAACTTTGAAATTTATAATTGCTGTTTTATGCATAATTGCTTTAGTTTATCTAGCTGTTAGCCTTTATAGTTTATTTATAGTAAAATCAGAACTTGCACAGGCAAGGTCTACTCTAGAGAAGATTGTTGCTAGAGTCAATAGTCTAAATGATGAGGAAAGTAGCGAACTAATTAATAGTCCTAAGGATTGGGTTTTAATTTCATATGAAGATAATTTATGTATGTGTGATAAAAATTACTTGAAAGAAAGTAGCGAGAAGTGTTGTCAGAGCGGTATTTCTGAATCTGTTAAAACTGTAAAAGTAGAAGATGTTTGTGTGATTTCTCAAAAGATTTATTCAGATTGCATTTATCTTGAGAATCTCCCCCTTTATATTTATTTTAGCAAGTTAGGAGAAAATGTGAATATTATTGCTAATAAGCCTACCGGAATTTTAAAAGAGCTTTTAGAGCGTAAAGAAGGAGAGCAAACATTTTTGGAATTAATTAAATCAAAGATTAAACCCTCTGGAGTTTTTGGAACAGACAGAGAAGAACTGGAAACTATATTTGATGCTTTTTTTGAGGAAAAAAGAATGTGGTATAGCTTAAAAATAGAATCAAAACTTACTAATCAAGATGTTTTTAATGCAGGAAACTACCGTTCAACAGAGGGTTTTAGAGCATTGGAAGAGGCGAAAGAATTGCGTTATGAACTTGCTGTTCTTAGTGGACAGGGAAAAGGACAGTATGAAATTATTTTAAAATATAAGGAAAAATGATATTAAGAAAAATTTTTAAAACTAAAAAAGGAGTGATGGAAGACTTAATAAAGAAATTATTGTGGATAACATTGTTTGTTTTGCTTTTAGTGGCAGTTTATTTTATAATAAAAACCCTTACCTCCTAAACAATAACTTAAAAAACATCAAAGAATATAATTTAAAATGGAAAAAAGAGCTGAACTTACTTCAAAAACAATAGTTGTTTTAGTCATACTAATAATAAGTTTTGTCATAATTCTTTTAGCTGTTTATTTTGGACTAGATTGGACAGGAAGGGTTGATAGAGAGGTTTGTCATCAGAGTGTTATTTATAGGGCGACTCTGCCTGCTTTTGGAGGTTTGAAAGATTATGTTCCTTTAAAATGCAAGACACAAAAAATTTGCATTACTACGGGACTTATTGGTGGAAGGTGTGAAGAAGAGTTTGGAGAATCAGGAGGTGTCACAAAAATCAAAGTAAAAGATGTGCAGCAAATAAATAGGGCTATTGCTCAGGAGATTATTGATTGTTGGAGCACTATGGGTGAGGGAAAGGTGAGTATTTTTTCCCAGTGGCTTGCTGAAGATTATGGGATTGATAATGTGTATCCAAGTTGTGTTATCTGCTCAAGAATAGCATTTGATAAAGAGAGTTTAGGGGAAAAAGGGATTAATTTAGAAGATGTTGATGTTATGGATTATATGATGCGATATAAAATTGCTGATAGGGATATTACTTATTATGATTATTTAATAGGAGAAGGAGGAAAGATTAGTGTAGGAGATTTGTTTGAGGAAACAACAGAGGATGAGGCAAAACAAACAATAGAAGAAATAAAAGAACAAGGGGAAGAAAAAATAGGAGATTTTCAATTAGGAGACTTTGAACTAAGAGAGATTGAGAATCCTATAGAGTTAAATAAACAAGGAGATGAACTTGCTGTCATTTTTATGCAAATTAGTTCTCCAGGACATGGAGAGGTATTTATAGATACATTGAAAGCAGGGGCAGCATTTTTGGGATTGGGGTTAGCATACAAACCAGGAGCTTTTGTAGCAACACAAACAGTTAAAATGCCTGTAATGAGAAATGCTTTAGGACAATATATAACAGGTTCAGGTAAAATAGTTTCAAAAAAGACAATCACACCATTTGCTAAATTTGTAATAGCTGCAGCTATAATTGGTTTAGGTGTTCAACAAGGAAATATAGCTTTAAATCGGGCTGTTACTGCAGGCTATTGCGGGGATGTGAGTTATGGAAGTGAGGCAAAAGAGGGATGTTCTGTTGTAAGAACAATTAATTATAATAAGGATGAAATTTTACATTATTGTTCTGTTATTGAGAGTATAGATTAATATAAAAAATGAAAATTAGATGTAAAAAAGCAGATCAGATTGTTCTTGAAACAACTATATTCATAGTTTTGAATTTAGTATTTATTTTTCTTTTATTAGTATTTGTGTATACTTCAGGAAAAGGAGCTTTTATTTATGAAGAAATGTATGCAAAACAAATTGTTTTGTTAATAGATAATGCAGAACCAGATATGGTTATTGGTTTAGATATGGGGAAGGCAGTAGAGCTTGCAGAAGAAAACGGAAAAGCAATAGATAATATTGTTTCTTTAGATAAAGAGGAAAATAGGGTTATTGTTAGTTTGTCTAATAAAGGAGGGCATGGTTTTCAGTATTTTTCAGATTATGATGTTTCTGTAAAATTTATTCAGGAGAATTTAGAAATAAAAATTAAGGAGAAAAATGAATAAAAAAGGTGGAGAAAAAATACTATCTGTATGGTGGATTTTTGTATTAGTAGTCATCGGAGGGGCAGTAGTTATAGGGGTTTTAATTTATTTTAATGCGGATGTTAATATTAAGGAGTTTGAAGCAGATATTTTATCAGAAAGAATTGTTAGATGTTTGGTTGATAATAGTTACTTAAGACAGGATTTTTTAGATGGAGAGTTTGATATTTTTGAGAAATGCAATTTGAAAAAAGAAGTTTTTCAAGGAACAAGTAATTTTCATTTTAAAATCTCTGCTTATAATGGAGACAATCTTCTGAGAGAGGAAGTCATAGGAGGAGCTGTTTCTTTTGAAAAAGATTGTGAAATAAGTGGAGCAATAAAGGCAAGACACTATCCAAGATGTTCTGAAAAAAATGAAAGAGTTTTGTATTATGATAATGGAGAAGTTAAAGAAGCTGAATTAAATATTTTAGCTGGATCTGATCAGGAAATAAATAAAGTTTAATTTGTTAAAAAATGAACTACAAGAATAAAAAAGCGCAAATACCAGCTACCCTCACATGGGTTATTGCATTTTTAATTATATTTTTTGTCATGATTTTGTTTTTATCTTCTACAATTATTCTTGCAGAAACAAAAGGAATTGAGGTTTTAAAACCTCTAAAGTATGATTCAAAAGTTTTTGATGCACAGAGGGATTTGATAGATTATTTAAATAGTCCTATGAAAGTTGATGGAGAAGAACTGAGGGTTTTAGATAGTATTTCTTCTTCATTAGATTATTATTTTGAAATAAAAAATCCAAATGGCCAAAGTTTAATAGATTGGGCATTTAAAACCTATCTTTCTGCAGATTCGCTTGAGAAGATTGACTTTAATCAGGCTGAGTCAGCCCTGTTTGACAGAGACGAACTTGTAGAGGCGGGCAGAAGGGATAGGGAGTTTGCTAAAGAACTTGCTAAAAAATTAGATTCTTTTTGTCCTGATTATTATCTGCAGATTTCTCAAGGAGTCATAAGGCCTGGAGGATTATACACTAAGAAATCTATAGGATATGATATTTTCGATAATAGTGAAGAAAGGTTGATGAAATGGACTCCAACAGCAGATATAAGTATTCCTTATAAAAATAGAATTTTTGAAATTAAATATAGACAGTTAAAAGAATGTTAATGAAAAATAAAAAAGCAGATCTTGCAGCAACATTATTAGTTCTTATGGCGATAGTAGTGGCAGGAGCAGCATCCATCATCTTTATTATAAGTTCGGGAAAAATAAAAGCTAATTTAGTGGATTCCAGATTTATAGATGGGGTTTATTTGACAAAAGGAAAGCTTGATTTTTATATTAATGAAATTATGAATAAGGCTGTTGTAAAAACAAGAAACAGCCAAGATTTTAAACAAGATTTTATTGCTAATTTTTCAGAAGGTTTAATTGAATATAAAATAAATAATAAGTTTGTTACTTCAGAACTTTCCCAGATAGAGCAACAGATTGATGAGGAGCATATAGAATATGACACAGAAAATAATATTGTGACAGCAGAGTTCAAAATTACATTAAACACAAGAACAGATACTTTTAATGCTGTTTACACTTATAATGAGCAATTTGAAAAGCAGATTTAGAAACCTTTAAAAACATAGCTTCTTTCCTTAAAAAAGAAAGAACTTAGGAATAAAGAAACTAAGTTTATAATAAATTAAAAGAGGTAAATAAAAAATGAATAAAAAAGGTGCTGAATTAACAATAGGAACAATTGTTATTATAGTGTTGGCTTTAGTGGTTTTAGTTGTGCTTATACTGGGATTTACAGGTGGCTGGGGTAATTTATGGGGGCGAATATCTGGTTTCTTTGGTGGCGGAAGTAATATTGATAGTGTTGTTCAGGCATGCCAGGTAGCATGTACAACAAACATGAAGAATGATTATTGTGAGAGAATGAGGCCAGTGAAGTTTGGTGAAGAAAGTCCGAAAACAGATGCAAAATATAATTGTAAAGCTCTAGAGAGACTAGACGTGGGGCTTGAACCTTGTGATATCTTCGAGGGATGCAGTCCAATTGGACCTCAGTGATAAGCAACATTTAAATAATTCTTTTCCTGTTTTTTTATACTTGGAGTTTTAGCTTAGAAAATGGAGTATGGTATGCCTGAGAAAAGGAAGACAAGAAAAGACAAGAAAAGGAAGAGAAAACAGAGAGTTTATAAAAGAGGCGGAAGAGGGAGGACTAAAACAGGGACCTAAAGATGATAAATGCTGAAAGTTATTTTTTGATTGTTTTAGCTGTAATCTGGATTATTATAGCTATTATTCAGGATTTTAGAAAAAGAGAGGTTGCTAACTGGCTGAATTTTTCACTTATTGCTATTGCTTTAGCTTATAGGGCTTTTGTTTCTGTATTTTTTGAAAATTATCTTTATTTTATTAATGGCTTATTAGGATTTGCAATTTTTTTCCTGCTTGCTAACTTGTTTTATTATGGAAGAGTTTTTGCTGGAGGAGATGCTAAATTATTGATGGGGCTAGGAGCTGTACTTCCTTTTTCTTTTTTCCTGTATGAAAATCTGCAGATTTTTCTTTATTTTATTATTCTACTACTATTTACTGGAAGTATTTATGGATTAACTTATAGCTTTGTACTGTCTTATAAGAACAGAAAAAAATTTATTAAAGAGTTTTTTAAACAGTTTGATAAAAACAAAAAAGTTTTCAAAATTTTTATTTTTCTTGCTGCCTTGGTTTTAATCTTTGTTTTGTTTATGGAAATGTATTTATTTGTATGGTTTTCTTTAATAGTTTTGATTTTTCCTTTTCTTTATATTTATGCTAAGGCTATAGAAGAGAGTTGTATGGTTAGGAGCAAGCATACAAGAGAGCTAACTTTAGGAGACTGGTTGTATAAGCCTGTTAAAGTAGGGAAAAAGAGGATAAAGCCGAATTGGGAAGGTTTGTCTGATAAAGAGTTAAAAATACTAAAAAAAGTAAGAAGGAAAGTCTTGGTTAAAGAAGGGATTCCTTTTACTCCAAGTTTTTTATTAGCTTTTTTGATTTTGGTGTGGTTTCTTAAGAAAGGTATGATGGAGCTGTTTTATAGTCTAGGAATTTGATTTCTCCATCTTCAGTTATAATAAATTCAAAATACCCTTCTGGTTCTGGAAGTCCTGCTTTTGTTATGTACATTAGTGATTTGTGCATTGCTTGTTTTACTTTGTTTTTTATTCTTCCTTTTCTAGGAGATATGAATTTTATTTTTCTAAATTTGTGATAATTAAAAATTCCGAAAATCCCTGTATAACATAGAGTTTCATCATGAGAAAAAGCAGCTAGGCCTGCTTCTGCAACTTCTGCAATTGCAATATCTTTTTTTATAATTATAATTCCTGAACTATTACTTGGTTTATATTCTGTTAAAAGCATAGAGTATTTTTCTCTTTTGTTTTTAGGAACTTCCTGTTCTAAAAATTCTGAGCACTCTTTATAACCTCTTACACATATTTTATACCTTCTTGGTAAGGCAGATGTTTTAGGAAGTGCCCTAATTGTAACTCTTGGATATTGAGATAAAAATTTCATTAGTTTTTTGTTTTTTTCTGAGAATTCTGTTGATTGAAGGGAAAAATCAGCATATACAGGGAGTCCTGAGTTTTTTAGTCTTTGGTAATCTTTTGCTTTTATTGTATCCAGGTCTGCTGCAAGGTTTTCTAAGCCTTTTTCTCTTAAGGCAATCACATAATCAGAAATTGTTTTTCCAGGCATTTTAAGCTAAATTTTATCTAGTCCAAGTCTGTGGAATATATCAACTTCTTTGTGAAAGAAATCTGTCAGTTTATCTTTGCATTTTTTTAAGTCAATCCAGGAAAATTCAGAATGCTCTTCACTTAGTTTAAGATAGCCGTTCATTGGTTTGCAGAAAAATACAATCATAGTTATGATTTGTTTGTCATCTCTTTCAAAATGTCTAATGCTAAGTGGGCAGAGTGGGCGTATGTACATTCCTGTTTCTTCTCTTATTTCTCTCATGAGCCCTAGAATTGGGTCCTCTCCTAATTCTAGCCTTCCTCCTGGAATTTCCCATATATTTGGTTTTTGAACATCATCCTTTGTTCTTCTTATAAGAAATAGTTTCCCTTTGTTTACAATAAAAGCCTTGACAGCCAGTCTGAAATTTGGGGTTTTCATTTTTCTTCTTTTCTTCCATATATTCTGAATTTCACACCCCTTTTTTTATCATAAACCTCTAATTCAGTTTTTAAGTCAAATTGAACTAGTAGTCTTAATGAATATCTTCTCGGAGAAAGTTTTTCTAATCTACTGTATTTAATCCTCTCAGAATGTGTTAAATGAAGACTCCGGCCAAGGCGCGCCATTATTTTATGGGATTCTTTAGGTTGAGCAAGGGGGTGAGTTTCAATGCCTGCTTTTATTGGAAGCTCTTTTAAAGCCATTATTACTAAATCATCTTTTCCTTTTCTTAAATTCAAATATATTAAATCAACATTTTCGAATTCCATATTTATTTTTCTCATTTGATTATATATATTTTTTAAGTACTTTTAGAGTACAATAGTACTTAAAAAATTGGAAATAGTAGGGAGGGAATGAAAAGATTTGATTTTTTTAAAGAGCTAGGATTCTCAGATTATGAGGCGAGGTTGTTAAGCTCGTTTGTTAAGTTAAGAACAGCTTCTCCTAAAGAATTGAGTGTTGATTCTAGTGTCCCTCAAAATAAAATTTATTCTATATTAAGAGGATTTGAAAATCAGGGGATGGTTAGTCTTGTTTCTATTGAACCAAAAAAATATCAATTAATTAATTTAGATAGTTTTGTTAATTGTAAGATTAGGGAAAAACAAGAAAAGTTAAAGGAGTTGAAAAAAGCTGTTGATAATTTAGAAGAAACAAAGCTTAATGAAGAGCAGTTTGTTTTTTCTTTAATTAAAGGACAAAAAGCTATTATGAATAAGCTAGTTGAAGTTAATAAAAATGTGGAAAGAGAAATTTTAGGAGTGCAAAGAAACTGGAAATACTGGGGTGAAGGGATTAGGGGTGTTGAAGAGGCAATTAGAAAGGGTGTTAATGTTAAGTTTATTGGTATTGTTAATGAGAAAACTATGGGGAAGGTTGAGAAATGGAAAGAAGTGGGGTGTAAGATTAAGGATTATAACAAGAAATTTGGAGACTACCCATTAAGGTTTAGTATTTTTGATAATAAGTATGCCAGAATTACTTTAGGAAAGCCAGAAATTAAAGAGGGCAAGGATTATATTACTATTTTTACAGATTCTAAACCTTTAGTTAATATGTTAAGAAATCAATTTTTAGAGATGTGGAGGGAATGTAAAAAGGTTTAAGGCATTCTTACTGGGGCTTTTGGTAGGTCTGTCACTTTTATTTTCTTTTTTGGCTTTTTTTCTTCAACTGGTTTTGGTTCTTCTTTTAGTTTTTGCTGTAATTCATATAGTTCTTTGTCATTTGCTTTTTTTCTTTCAAGTTTTTTGTCTTTGTAAAGGGGAATTATATTTATTATTCCGTGTCCCTGAACATTAGCTGTTTCTATTTTTACATCTTCTGCTCCTAATTTTGCTTTCAAGTTTTTTGCTGTTTCTTGTGCAAGCTGGAGAGAATTAGTTTCTTCAGTTGGTTTATGTTCTTTTGGAAGAACTAATGCTTGTCCTTTAGAAACAGGATTTATGTCAAGAACAGCTATGGCCTCTTGGTTTTCATTTATTTTATAACTGGCAGTATCTCCTTTAGCTATAGAACAAAAAATACATCCAGAATCTTTTATAAGTTTATTTTTCTCTAAAAATGTCTCAAGCTGAGCAGCATCCATAGCTTCAATTTGCTGTTTAGCTGTATCTTTTTGTTCTGGGGGAAAATTTTCTACTTGTTTAAGTAATTGTCCTTTTATATCTTTAACCTGTTCTTCTGTTAACATAATAAAGAAAGAGCAAGACAGTTTTTATATTTATCTGAAATTTTAACCAAAAGCTCGTCTAATATCTTCAATTTTACAAGAAGAAACCCCTTCAATTTTTGAAATTATGTTTTCTATTTCATCTGTTTCAGAATCTTCTGGCCATGCTACTATAACTTGCAGGGCTTTAAGGCCAAAGGCAATATCTTTTTCTTCTGACTGGATATTTTTAGCTTTTTTTAGCTTTTCCTGTATTTTATTCTTTATTTTCTCTAGATTAGTTTCTGGAGATTTGGGCATTACCTGAACTGTAACAGCATTTGTTCCTGCCATATCATTTTTTTATTTACTTTGTTTATAAATCTTTTTATGATGATTATGTTGCTAAACAACAATTTTTAAATAGAGGTAATTTTTTGAGATATTATTAAATGTAAAAAAAGGTAAAATGTTGCAGAATTATAATCAGCTTGTTGAAAGAATATCAAGAAGCTCTGGTCTTTCTATGGAAGATATAGAAAGGAGAATTGAAGCTAAGAGAGCAAAACTTTCTGGATTAATAAGCAAGGAAGGAGCAGCACAAGTTGTGGCTTCAGAACTTGGTATTTCATTTGATAAAGAAAAAATGAAGGTTTCTGAACTGGTTTCTGGAATGAAAAGAGTTAATGTTTTCGGAAAAATTGTAGAGATGTTTCCTGTAAGGTCTTATAATAAAGATGGAAGACAGGGTAAAATAGGCAGCTTTGTTATTGCTGATGATACAAGTAATATAAGAACTGTTTTATGGGATACTAATCATATTGCTTTAATTGAACAGGGTAGGATTAAACGAGAGGATGTTATAGAGATAACCAATGCTGCTGTGAGAAATATGGAATTACATTTAACCGGATTTTCAGATATTAAGTTGTCAAATGAGGTTTTGGAAAATGTCCAGGTAAAAAGAGTATTGCAGGAAAAAAAGATTCAAAATCTTGGGCAGGGAGATAATGCAGAAGTCAGAGCAGTTATTGTTCAGATATTTGAACCGCGTTTTTTTACTGTATGTCCTGCTTGTGGAAAGAAAGTAAGTGAAACAAATGAGTGCCAGGAACATGGGAAGGTTACAGGGGAAAGACGGTCTCTTTTAAGTTTAGTTTTAGATGATGGCACAGAGACAATAAGAGCTGTTTTGTTTTCAGAACAAATAAGCAAGCTAACAGGCAGTGGGGAATTAGAAGCTAATTTTCTGAAAAAAAGGGCAGAACTTTTTGGGAAAGAAATATTTTTTTCAGGACAGGCAAGACAGAATAAACTTTATGGTAATTTGGAGTTTTTTGTCCAGGATACAAGAGAGGTAGATATTGATAAGTTAATAGAGGAGCTAGAGAAAGGATAGGTTTATATATTTCTTAGTTTTTTTTTGAAAATGGAAGGGAAATTTATTATTGCTTCAGGGCCTGTAATTATTGAAGACAATAGGTTGATGGTGAATATGGATGACAGGGATGATTTTTACAAGTTGCCTGGAGGTACAATTGAAGAAGAAGTAGAGAGTTTAGAAGAAGCCTGCCATAGGGAGACAAAAGAAGAAAATAATGCTGAAATTGAGATAATTAAGCCATTGCATCCGATGGTTTTGTGGGAAAACCCACAGACAAAAGAAAAAATGGTGATTCTTCTTATTCATTATTTAGCTAAATTAAAAAATAAAGAAGAAGTAAGGCCAATCCCTCCAATAAAAAAGATTAAGTGGTTGCCAATTAAGGAAATTAAGCAGGGAAAGCATAATGTTGCTCCTAACATAAAGTTTTTAATTGAAAAAGGGGATATTATTTAAAAGAGGAATTTAAAATGCTGTTAAGAACACATTTGGCTTTGGTAATCTTTGCAATAATCTTATTTGTGAAACATGTCAATAATCAATTATTGTTTATTTTTGTGACCCTTATTGCTACATTATTGCCAGATATTGACACAGGATTTTCAACTATTGGAAAATTTAAAGGCTTTAGTTTTTTACAGTTTTTTGTAAAGCATAGAGGCCCCTTCCATAGTTTTACTTTTTGTATTATTGTTTCTTTTTTATTAGCTTTTTTCTTACCTTCTGCAAGTTTAGCTTTTTTTATGGGTTATGGTATACATTTATTTGTAGATAGTTTTACAATGGAAGGAATAATACCTTTTTGGCCTTATAAAAAGAAGAGTAACTGGAGATTAAAGACAGGAAGCTTAGTAGAAACAAGCATTTTTCTTGCTTTTGTTTTGATAGATATTACTTTAGTGGTTTTTATGTTTTTCTGATAAATTTATAATATGTTTTGAAATATATAATAAATCAAGGTAAAACTTATAAAACAGCTTTCTTTTCTTAGAAATAGCTTCTTTCTTTAAAAAAGAAAGAACTTAGGAAGAAAGAAATTAAGTTGGAAAAAAAGAACTAAAAATGGCTGAAAAAAAAGGGAAAGCTGAGGGAAAAGAAGAGAAAGAATATAAGTTAAGTGACCTGCCTGGAATTGGTCCGAGCTCTATTGCAAAGCTGGAAGCTGCTGGAGTTTATGATTTGATGGGGCTTGCAGTAATGACTCCTCCTGGATTATCTGAGTTAGCAGGGGTTGGTGAAGCTGTAGCAAGAAAGTCTATACAGGCAGCAAGAAAAATGATGAAACTTGGATTTCAGACAGGCACGGATTTTGCTAAGAAAAGAGAAGAGGTTCTTTATATTACAACTGGAAGTAAAAATCTAGACAATCTTCTGGGGGGGAGGGGTGTAGAAACAAAGTCAATGACAGAAAGTTTTGGAGCTTATGGCAGTGGAAAAACACAGCTTGGATTAAGCTTGGCTGTAAATGTTCAGTTGCCTTTAGATATGGGTGGTGCAAATGGGAAGGCGGTTTATATTGATACAGAAGGAACATTTAGGCCTGAAAGAGTAAAGCAGATTGCAGAAGCAATGGGCGCAAATCCTGAAAAAATACTTAAGAATATACTTGTTGCCAGGGCTTTAAACTCAGATCATCAGATTTTATTAATAGATAGGATAGGAGAAATGATTAAAGATGGGGAGCCAATAAAATTAGTAGTTATTGATAGTTTAACTGCACATTTTAGGGCAGAATTTTCTGGAAGAGGGCAGTTAGCAGACAGACAACAAAAGTTAAACAGGTATTTGCATACACTAATGAGACTGGCAGAACAGTATAATCTTGCTATTTATGTTACGAATCAGGTTATGGCAAATCCTGCACTGATGTTTGGAGATCCTACAACAGCTATAGGAGGGCATATAGTAGGGCATGCTTCAACTTACAGGATGTATTTAAGAAGAGGCAAGAAAGACAGCAGAGTCGCAAAGATGATTGATAGTCCCAATCTGCCGGAAAATGAGACTGTTTTTTTTATTACAGCAGATGGCTTAAGGGATGAGGTTTGAAAGAATGTCCCCACGAGGACTTGAACCCCGATTACAACCTTTTTGCAAACCTAGTTTTCTCTTTCCAACCGCAAGGTCGCGTTCTATCCAATTGAACTATAGGGACATTATTGTAAAATGAAGGTAACATTTATTAACTTTATTTCTGTTTATTTACTATGAATGAGGAGTTTAAAAAAGAGGCAGCGAAGGTACTTAAAGTAGCTTTTTTTCTGTTTGTGAGCATATTTTTTATTCTTCCATATCTTGTGCAAATATCTACTTATTTTCATGAAAGAGGGCATTTTAATACTTTAGAAAAATATGGTGTTGAGAGTTATTATGAGATTGATTTATTGTCAACAATACCTAATTTTTTTAATCCGCAAAATGATAAATTAGGGGTTACAAGATTTAGTCTTACTGAGTACAAAAAACTGGATAAATATCAGAGGACAGAGGTTAATATTGCAGGTATAGTTTCTGATTTAAAATTTCTATTTTTAATTGCAATTTATTTAACTATTTCTAATGTGTATCTTTTTTATAAAATAAGATTTGGTAAGAGCGTGAATTTAACATGGGTATTAGCTGTTAACTGGATATTATTTATGTGGCTGATTGCTTTAGTTCAAATAACTCTTGCAAATGTAACTTACCTTCCAGGAGATATTTATCAATTGGTTAGATTTTTAAGAGTTTAAGCTAAGAAATTAATCATATTTTCCTGTAACCTGCCTATCTAGATGAACATATCCCCCTTCTGGAAATCTTAATTGTCCTGTTGTATGTGATGCAAGTTTTGAAGCTAAAAATATAATTTCATTAGCTACTTCTCTAGGTGTTGTTGGTCTATTGCCTAGTGGAATTCTTTGCCCAAATATTTGATTCCCTCTTTTAAGATCACCATATGTTTTTTTTATATAGGCTTGATGTTGTGGGGTTGCAACAACTCCCGGAAGTACACAATTTACCCTTATTCCAAGTTTTTCATTAACTGCTTTTGTTGCTAGTTCTCTTGTTAAACTATTTATTGCTCCTTTTGCTGCTGCATAAGCTATGGTTTTTCCCTCTCCAACTACTGCTACCTTTGATCCAACAAAGACAATATTTCCTTTACTTTTCTTTAAATGGGGCCAGCTATAATAGGTCATAGAATAATATTGAACTAAATTTTCTTCTAAAGATTCTCTAAATTTTTGAGGAGAAGTATTATCTATTTCAAGGAAGTCATTTCTTCCAGCATTGTTTATCAAAATATTTAATCTTTTATAATCTTTTATTGTTTTCTCTACAGCTTGTTTGCAGAATTTTTCATCTCTTAAATCACCACATATAAATTTGTTTTCTTTATTAAGGTTTTTGCTTAGTCTTTCCCCTGCCCTTTTATTATTATCAATAAATACTGGGACTGCACCTTCTTCTGCTAATAGTTCTACTGTGGCTTTTCCAATTCCTGCTGCACCGCCTGTTACAATAGCTATTTTATTTTTTAATCCCGAGTCCATGAAAAACCCATAGAAATAGTATTTTTAAGAATTCTTGTGATAGGTTATATATTTTTAAGAGTTTAAGCTAAGAACAATAATCTATAAAAACTAATTTTTTCTTTTGTGTTTATGGTTAGAGAAATTATTGGAGATTTGCATATACACTCTAGATTTTCAAGGGCTTGTAGCAGTCAGCTAAATATACTGAATTTGGTTAAATGGGCCCGTGTAAAAGGTTTGGGTTTATTAGGGACAGGAGATTTTACACATCCTCAGTGGCTCATTGAATTAGAAGAATTAAGAGAAGAAAATGGGATTTTGTGGTATGAGGATGAAGAAGGAAAGTTTCCATTTATTTTAAGTTCTGAAATAAGTTTAATTTATAGTCAAGATGAAAAAGGCAGGAGAGTTCATTTAGTTTATTTAGCCCCAAGTTTAGAAGTAGTAGACAAGATTAATGAGTATTTAGATACAAAAGGAAGAAGAGATTATGATGGGAGACCTATTTTTGGAATAACTTGCAGAGACTTTGTTGCAAAAATGCAGGAGATTGATGAGAGAATTGAGGTTATTCCTGCACATATCTGGACACCCTGGTTTGGAATTTTTGGAAGCAAGGGAGGGTTTGATAGTTTAAAGGAGGCTTTTGGAGATAAGGTTGACAGAATTCATGCGATTGAGACAGGGCTTTCTTCAGATCCTGAGATGAACTGGAAAATAAAAGAATTAGATAACATTTCTATTGTAAGTTTTTCTGATTCTCATTCGTTTTGGCCTTGGAGAATTGGAAGAGAATCAACTATATTTAAATTAGAAGAAAATGAAAAACTTTCTTATGAGGTTATATTAAATCAAATAAGAACCAATAGATTTATTGGAACTATTGAAGTGGACCCTGCTTATGGAAAATATCATTATGATGGCCATAGGAATTGTGATTTTTCTTGTAGTTTTGAAGAAACAAGAAGACTGGAGGGAAGATGTCCTAAATGTGGCAGTAATTTGATTGTTGGTGTTGAATATAGGGTTGATGAGTTATCTGGAAAACAAGGACCGGCAGATTATAAAAATAAGAAAAAATATTACACTCTTCTTCCTTTGCATGAACTGATTTCTTTAGCTTTAGGTTCTGGAATGAATTCAAAATCCTGCTGGAGAGTTTATAATGAGTTAATTGAGCATTTTAAAAATGAGTTTAATATTTTATTAAATGTGGAAAAAATTGAGTTAGCTAAAGTTTTGAAAAATGAGTTATTAGTTGAATTGATAATTTTAAATAGGCAGGGCAGGATAAAAGTTAAGCCAGGTTATGATGGGGTTTATGGACAAGCCATACTTCCTGAAAAACAGGCAAAATTATTTTAGACCTTTTTTTCAAAATCCTCTGTTTTTAATAAGCCTGTTAGGTTTTTTGGAGGTTTTCCATTTCCAGTTGTTTCTATTCTGACTAGTCTTCTGTATTGTTTTGTTTTCTCTTTACCTTTGTAAATATAAGCTTTAGAAATCCTGACAACAGTGAGGCTTTTATTTTTATTAAATGCTAATTTTCCATCACTTAACTCTATATGGGAAATTTTTTTAATTTTTTTCTCAATTCTGTCTCCATTTTTCTCTCCTTCATAATATTTATGCTCCCATAATTGGACACTACCATTATAGTCTATAATCATGGTTCTGTATTTTTTCTTTTATTTAAATTAATTATTATTGTCTAATATTTATTTAAAAGTATAGTGTTTGAATTTATATCCTGCTTGTTTTGTTTTCTTTTTACACTTTTTACACAGCGAATTTAGTGTGTATGTTTTGCATTCGGGGCACTTTTTGAGTTTCATCTTTATTTATCATAAGTAAATTTATCAGTAAAATTCTCTGGAACTTTATTTAATATTCCAGAGTTAAACTTAAAGATTTCTTTAGTTGGATTAAGTAATTTTTTTAATAAGATTTCTGGGCTGATTCCAACTAGTTTTGCAGTTACTAAATCAACATCAATTGAGTTTTTCCCTCCAACAATTAAATTAACATTTTCTTTTAATCTGCTTTCTTCAGGAGAAGGGCCGTCTACTGCAGTAAATATTCCTTCATTAATAAAGATACAGTTAAATAATGCACGGTAAATTTTGTTTATATCTAGGACTGCATAAGGGATTATTTTTGCCTCATGATCATGATATTTTGGGGAGCGTTTTGGGTCAGGAATTAATCCAAATAGGTTTTTAGTAGAGAGTGTCATTGCAAAACCTCTGTTTGTTTTAAGTTTAGCAAAGTCAATAAAAACAGCATCTTTTAATTCAAAGATTTTCTTGGGTATAATACCATAAAGCTCTTTGTGCCTTATTGGTGGAAATTTTTTTTCAACAATTTGTTGGATTATTTTTGGCTCAACAGTTTTTCCTTTCCATACTTCTTCAGTAACATTAATATATTCAACATTATACTCTTTTAATAAATTATTTATACCAGTAGATTCAAGAAACCATTTTTCCTGTTCTCTTAAAAAATCTTTTTTCTCATTTACATTTTTTTCATTGACAACTACTTCTCCGGTCTCCATTAAAATTTTATTTCTCCAAACTGTATGGCTTTCGATAATTACTTTTTTGCCTTTTAAACAATCAAAAAGCCAGCGCAAAGGTTTTGGCTCTGTATATTGTCCTTTAGTGGGTTCTACCCAATTAGGTTTGATAATAAAATTCTTTCCCTTTATGTCTAGTTTATTGATGAACTCTTGAAATTCTTCAAAAGTTTTGACTTTTGCGAATAAAACAGAATCAATTTTCATTTTTCAACAGAAAAAACACAGTTTTCTTGTTTTGCTTTTTTTTCTATATCCCCTAAAAGATTATTAATTTTTATGTTAGCCTCTTTATAGTTCTTATCCTTAACTGTAATTAAGAATTTTCCTGCTGCAATATATGTTGTTTCTAGGGGCAGAATCTTTTTTATTTTTGTCATCCCATCTTCTGCCTGACTAGTTAGAGAGAATTTTTTCTTGACAGATATTTCCTTTTCTTTTTTTTCTTTCAAGATTTTAAGAAGTTTTGTGGCTTCTTCTTTACTCATCAAATCCTTTAATAATTCTGGATTTTCTTTTGCTTTTTCAAAAAATTCTGTTAAAAAAGATTCTTCTTTAATTTTCTTGATTATTAGCTCGGCATCTTTTAAGATGGTTTTTAGTGTGGCGATTAAACTTTTTTCTTTTTTATAATTTTCAAGGATTTCCCTTTTTTCTTTTGCTGCTACCCTCCTTAAACTTAAATCTGTATGGCTTTTGTCTATTCTTAATATTTTGCAGACAATTTTTTTATTTGGAACGACGTAGTCTCTTAGGTTTCTTATTCTTCCTGGTGCGATTTCAGATGTCATTATTGTTCCTTCTTTATCATAACCTTCAATTTTTATAAAAACTGTTGTTCCAACTACTTTGGTTACAGTACATAAAACGATTTGGCCTTCTTCTAATTTCTTTTGCATTTTTCTAAATTAATTTAGCACCTCAATAACTCTTGCTTTGATTTTTGTTTTTCCACCACTTGATTCTGTAAGATCTGAGTCACATATCAAACATTTTACTGTGGAAGAGGCTTTTCCAAATACTATTTGTTCGTTCTTACATTTTTGACATCTAACTCTAACAAATCTGCTTTTCATAGAGAAATCATTAAAAGAAGCATTATAAAACTTTTGTTTTAGGGATTTTCTTTAATTCACCAAAAATTTATTAAACCTTAGAGCAATAATTAGATTATGAAATCTAAAAAAATATCATTCTCAGAATGGATGAAAATAGCTGAAGAACTAACAGAAAAAAATATTAAGTGGCACGAGCATTATTTATTTCCAAAGTGCATCTTTAACAAAAAAGATAAATATGTAGCTATCCTGGAAAACGAGGAAACAGGAGAGATATTTATCTCTGAATTTAAGGAGCATAATCCAGAAGATTTTAAAAAATTAGAGAAGTTGGTTTTTAAAAGTGTTCACATGTCTAAGAAAGAGGATTTTTAAATCTTTACTAATTCAACTTCCAGCTTTTTTTTCAGCACCTCGATAAATGCTTTTTCTTTTTCTTTTTCTATTAGACAACCTGCAGCGAGAGCGTGGCCTCCTACTTCCCCTCCTATTTCTTGGATAACTGAAGATAAAATTTCATGAATATTCCTACCATTCCTTCCTGCAATTCTTCCAGAAACTTTAATTTTATCCCCACTGCGAGCCATTGTTATTATTGCTGTTCCTTCTTTGTAGATAGAAGACATAGAAAGAATAGAAGCTATTGTTCCTGTTACTGTATCTTTTATATTGTTTTTTGCATTTATTATAATATAATTATCTCCTTCTATTTTCTTCGAGTTTGACACAAAATTTAAACCGGAAATTAGGTGTTGTTTATAATTAGCGTATATTTTTTCAGCTTTTTTCCTTGCTTCTTTTTTCCCCATGCACAATGATAGGGCTATGTGGCTTTGTTCTAGTCTTGAGCATGCATTTATCATAGCAGATAGTTCTCTTGTGTCCTCTAATTTATTAAAAATTTTTATCAAATAAATATTTCCAATGAGATCTTCAGTTTTTTGTTTGTTCGTTCTTAATAATATTGAAGTAATTAATTTAGACATTTCATCTTCGTTTAATTCTATTAAATTTTTGTACTTGCCATCTTTTTTTCCTATTCCTGCTTCTCTTAAAAGATTTTGTGCTCCTGAAAAAGAGCCAGTTACACCGGGAATAAATACACTAGAATTAAATTCTAAGGTTTTATTTAGCGGGCGAGTAGCAGGGTAAAGCAACAGACCCTTTTTGATTATTATTTCAGCGTCGTTTATTATGTTATTTCCTATTTTTCCAATATTTTTTTCAAGCATGTCGCCAACCATTCCTATAACTGCGAGATTTGCCAAATCTTTATTATTATTGTTTAATTCTTTAGCAAAGAGATATGTCAGACAAGCTCCGCATAAATTTTCTTTATCTTGAAGATTCGGATTTACTAAATTTACATTTTCCCCTATTTTAGCGTTCTTATTAATTTCGTGGTGGTCTAGGATATAAACATCTGTTTTTAATCTGTTTATTTCTTCTAAACTTCCTGAAGCTAAATCTAAAAATATTATAACACTATCTTTGGGCAGTTCTTCTATAATCTCTTTTTCAAGCTGTTTTACAATTCTTACAGAAAACTTTTTATCTAGTCTTTGGAGGGCTGTTGCCATTATTGCCGCAGAACAGATTCCATCAGTATCATGATGGCTCACTATCTGAATTTTTTGGTCTTCATTATGTTGCGAAAATTTTTCCACTAAATTCTTAATTTGTTCAAGCATTTTGTTTTTTAACAGTGAAAATCAAAGATTTTCAAAGTTTATGTAGGTTTACCTCTTTTTATATTTTTTAAGTTTAGAAATTCTTGCAGTTATTATTGTTAAGGCTCTTTTTGATTTTTCATCCTGCTTATTTTTTGCTAGGTGTTCTTTAATTGTTTGCTGTTTTTTTTCAAGATTTTCAAACTCCGCATCTTTGTACAGTTTATTTTCTTTTAAAATCTGGCTGATTTTTTTCCCAGAAAGTTTTGTTGTTGGGATACCATAAGTATCTCTTAGGGCAAGGCCAATTTTCTCTGATGTTAAACCCTGTTTTGCGAGTTTTAAAACAATTGCTTCTACATCTTCATTACTGAATTTGAACCATACTGGTTTTTCTTTCTCTAAGCTGTCTGCCTTTTTATCCCTTGTTTTTCCTTTAGTCATTTTAAATCTTTGTTTTTTGCATTTAAAAATCTTATTGTGAATTGGAGAGTAGCAAAATAGCCCCGCCAGGATTCGAACCCGGGTCACTGCCTTTCTGCCTTAGCAAATCTTATGATTTGGACCAAAGGGCAGCATCCTTGACCGCTAGACTACGGGGCTATGTAAGAAATAGATAAACTTAATTTAAAAGCCTTTCTTATATCTTCCTCTTGATTCTACTCTTTTTAACTGTTTTAAGACTTTTTCTTTATCTTTGCTATTATATCCTTTTAAGACAGAAGAGAAAAATTCTTTCCAGTGCAAGAAGTGTTTGGCTTCTAACGCTTTCCTCAAAAGATGCAAGTCTACAGCTTTGTCTTCAATCCTGTGGCTATGAACTCCCAGACCAAAATCTATAAAATAAACTTTTTTATTGTAAATCATATTTGAGGTTGTTAAATCTCCGTGTATAACATCATTATCATGTAAAATAGATACTTGTTTGCCAATTTCTTCACATATTTTTATGGAATTTTTCATATTGTCTAGATGTTCAGATAATTTTTTTCCTTTGATGAACTGCATTTTTATTTTATCCTTGTTATTTGTTTCAATAACCTCAGGAACAGAAATCAGAGAAGAGGTTTTGTCAAGGAGCTTGGCTTCTTTTCTTGTTCTTTGTTTACGCAGCTTTTCATCCAAGACAGGCAGGCGGTAGCCTTTTTTGATCCTATCTTTTATTAAATACCCTTTTTTTTTAATTAAGATAGCTTCTGCTCCTTGCTGGATTATTTTGGGTTTCATGTATAGTTAACTATAATATTATTTAAAAAACTAAGTAATCTAAAAAATTATGAAAAAATATATCCCTATAGAGAAATTAATCAACAATGAAAATGTTATTCATATACTTAGTGAAGCAAGGCTTCCTGGAGAGAAAGCTTTGTATCTGAAAATAATTAAAAAGAATGATGACGAAGAAATTTTTGAGGCCTATGTTGTTAAAAACGAAATTTTTAGTGAAAATAATTTGAATTATTTGGCTATTATCAGAAGAGACAAAAAAGGTTGGCATATTAATTTTAAAGCCTAATCTTCTTCCCAAACTTCTTTGCAAGTTTTTGAAGTTGTTTTTGGCTTAATCCTTGAGAAGGGTCTATATCTGCAATATCTCCTCCTGAGGCGATATCTTTTAAAAGCTTATGTTGTTTGAGGAGTTGTCTTATGTCTGTAGTGGAGGTTCCAGAGCCTTTAGCTATTCTTTTAAGTCGAGAAGTTTGTTTTTCTAGTATTTCCGGGTTTTCAATTTCTTCTTCTGTCATTGAGTCTATTATATGGCTCCATTTTTTAATTTTATCTTCTTGTGCGCCTAAAAGATTTTCTGGAATCTTTGCTTTTCCTAAACCAGGGATCATCTCTGTTATTTTTGATAGACTGCCAAGAGATTTTACTGATTTTAGTTGTTCTTGTAAATCTCTTAAATTAAATTTTCCCTCTTCAAGTTTCTTTTTTAATTTTTTCTGTTTTTTTCCATCGAATTCTGTGGCTGTTTTGACTTTTTCTATTAAACTTTCTAAATCTCCTAACCCCAAAATTCTAGAAATAAAAGCAGAAGGTACAAATGTTTCTATGTCTGGCATTTTTTCACCTGTTCCTATGAAAAAAACAGGGGCTTGTGTTTCTGCACAAGCTGTGAGAGCTCCTCCGCCTTTAGCAGAAGAATCCATTCTTGTTATTATGACTCCATTAATTTTGCATGCTTTTTGAAATTCAGAAGCTTGTTTTTTTGCAGCCTGGCCAATGTCAGCAGGCATTACTAACAACAGGTAATCTGGATTGATTTCTTTTTCCAGTTCTTCTATTTCTTTAATAAGTTCTTTATCAAGAGAGTGCCTACCTGCAGTATCAATTAAGATTAAGTCATATGCTTCAAGTTGTTTTTGAAAATTCTTGTAAATTTTTAGAGGATCTTTTTCTTTTTTATCAATAAAAACAGGAATTTTGATTTTTTTAGCTAGTTGTTCAAGCTGGTCAGGTGCTGCTGGGCGGTGTACATCTAATCCAAGAAGGCATGGTTTTTTTCCTCTTTTACTGTAATAAAGGGCTAATTTTGCAACTGATGTTGTTTTTCCTGCACCATACAACCCCAACATCATAATTCTTTTTTTACCTTTAATATCTAATTCTTTTTTCTCACCTCCAAGCATATATAGAATCTCATCATGCAAAAGTTTTACGAGATGTTCTTTTCTATCTATGTTTTTCCCTTTGATTTTCTCTTCAGAAGCTGCTTTTCTTATTTTTTCACTTAGTTCTGCAACCAAAGCAACATTAACATCTGCTTCTATTAGTGCTCTTTGAAGATTTTTAACAACAGCATCAATAGTTTTTTTATCTAGGAAAATGCTTCCAGCTAACTTGTCAAATGTTTTCTTTAATGCCGAGCCTAATGATGATAACATAAATATAATAAAAAAGAGATGTTTATAAATTAAGTGTATATGTTAAACAAAATAAGAAAAAATTCTAGTCAAAGAGTTTCTGAATATGATTATTCAGAACCCTCTAACGCAACATTAACAGCTTTTGGGCCTCTGTCTCCTTCTTCTACATCAAATACTACTTCATCATTTTCATGTATAGTAACACCTTCTTTTAGTCCTGTCTGGTGTACAAAATACTCTTTTCCGTCTTCACATGTGATAAAGCCAAATCCTTTTGTTTCATTAAAAAATTTTACTTTTCCTTTCATTTTATAGTTTATTAAATTTTATTATCTAAAAACAGATTAGTCCCTTTTATAAATGCTTCCTTTTCTGTTTTTTAGTTCCAGAAATTCACAATCCCAATTTTTCAATAAATTTTTCTTTATTAAAGAGTTCTAAATCTTCGTAATTTTGGCCCATTCCTAGATAAAGAATCGGCTTTTTTGTTACATAGCTTATAGAAATGGCTGTTCCACCTTTTTCATCAACATCTGCTTTTGTTAGAATACTTCCATCAATACCTATTGATTCATCGAAGTTTTTTGCTTGCTGAATTGCATCATTTCCAGCTATGCTTTCTGCCACAAATATTTTTAAGTCTGGATCTGTAACCCTGCAGATTTTTTCCATTTCATTTAGAAGATTTTCTTTTGTATGCATTCTTCCAGCAGTATCTATTAAAACAACTTGTATGTTATGTGCTTTTGCATGCTTTATTGCATCAAAAGCTACTGCTGCAGGATCTGCTCCATAATCATGTTTAATTAGCTTAATATTTAGTTTAGAACTGTGTTCTTGAAGCTGTTCTATTGAAGCTGCTCTAAATGTATCAGAAGCTGCTAAAACACAGGAAATATTATTTTGTTTAAAGAAATTGGCGAGTTTAGCTATTGTTGTTGTTTTTCCTGTGCCATTAATACCAAAAAATACAATAACAAAAGGTTGTTTTTCTTTTACAAGACTTAGAATATCATCAGGCTCAATCAAAATATTTTCTATTGCTTTTTTTAATGCTTGTTTTATCTCTTGCTCTAGATTTTCTTTTTTTATTTCTTTTTCCAGGAGTTCTTCTTTAAGTTGTTCTTTTATGCTTTCAGTGGCTTCTAAAGCCACGTTATTTTCAAGTAAGAGGAGTTCTAATTTTTCAAATATATTTTCGAAATCTTCTTCTGAGAGTTTGTAAGAAAATTTTCCTTTTATTTTTTTAAAGATACTTGTTTTTTCTTTTCCAAGTTCTTCTATTGTTGGAGCTTCTCTGCTTATTAGTTCTATTTTTTCTCCTTCAACTTCTTCAACCTCTTTTTCAATCTCTTCAACTTCTTCTTCTATTTTTTTTATCTCTGGCTTTTCTTCTGCTTTTTCTCCTATTTCTTCAACTTCTTCAACCTCTTTTTCAATCTCTTCAACTTCTTCTTCTATTTTTTTTATCTCTGGCTTTTCTTCTTCTTTTACCTCTGCTTTTTCTTCTATCTCTTCTTTACTTTTTCCAATCCAAGACTTTAGTTTTTTCTTAAAAAATTCAAACATAAGAATTATACTCAAGAATGGTTTATAATATTTACTAATATTCTGGAAAGACAAATTTATTCTCTTTATCGTCGATAAAAATAATAATTTAGCTAATCTAATACAATTAAGTTTATAAATTTGAACTTCTTAATCTTTGTATGAAAGGTATATTAATAATAATTGATGGATTAGGGGACAGGGCTTGCAGGCAACTTGGTGGAAGGACTCCTTTAGAAGTAGCAGAAAAACCCAATTTAGATTACATGGCAGAACAAGGACAACTTGGTTTGCTGTATCCTGTGCATGAGGATTTTGTTCCTGGAACTCATGAAGCTGTTATTTCTATGTTTGGCCAAAACTGGCAAGATTATCCAAGAGGCTGGTTAGAAGCTATGGGGGAAGGGATAAAATTAGATAGAGGAGATTTAGCTTTAAGAGCTAATTTTGCAACAATTGATAATCTTAAAGATAAAAATGTAATAGATAGAAGAGCAGGAAGAACCTTAACTACAAAAGAGGCTCAAGTTTTAGCTAAAGATATAAATAAAATCTTTTTACCCCGTAAGTATATTTTTAAGGCGACACTTCAGCATAGGGGCATTTTAGTTTTAAGAGGTGGTTTTTCAGATAATATAACAGAAATGGATCCTGCACATCAACCTACAGATAAATCTGAGCAAGGTAAGTTTAGATTTTCTGAACCTTTAGATGAAGACGAGAATAGTGAGTATACAACTAATATGCTAAATGAATTTGTGGAACAATCTTTTTTAAAGCTAAATGAACATCCCCTCAATGAGCTAAGAAGGAAAAGAGGTTTTTATCCTGCAAATATTCTTCTTTTGAGATCTCCAGGAATCTCTGTTAAAAAAATAACAAAATATGGGCAATGGGTCTGTTCTACTTCTGTTCCAGTTATGAAGGGGGTTTGTAAGTCATTAGGGATTAATTTGTTTGACTTCAAAGCAATAGAATTTAAAGGTCATGATGCATACAAAAACTTTAGAAAAAATTTAGCTTTAGAGATTAAAAAATCAATAAGTATAATTAAGAAAAAGAGAAAACAGTTTGATTATTTTTTAGTGTATTTTAAAGAAACAGATTCTGCTGGGCACGATAATAAACCCCATCAAAAAAAAGCAATGATTGAGCTGATTGATAGGAAATTTTTCTCATTTTTAAAGAAATTTGCCATAAAAAACAAGGTAAGGGTGGCAGTAACCGCAGATCATTCTACTCCTTGTAATTTAAAAAGCCATTCTGCGGATCCGGTTCCTGTTTTGCTTTTTGGAGGGCAAGGCAAGGAAAAGGTTGAGAAAGATGGATGTGTTGCTTTTAATGAGGTTCAGGCGAAGAAAGGCAAGCTTGGCAAAATTTATGGGAAAGAGTTTTTAAAGAAGATTGGATTTGCTTAATTTAAATACATTTAAATTAATTTATTTTGTATTACAATAATTATTAAAAACCAAATTTTCTTTTTAATTTTGGAAAAAAGAAGATACTAGGCATATGATAACTTATAATGATATTTATGAAGCTTTGAGAAAAGAAAGATATTCAGAGCAATTACAGCAATTAAATAAGAATTTTGTTCAAGAGGTTGCTACTTATCTGAAGGAAAAAAAGACTATCTCTGAAAAATCTCCGGATATATTCTCTGAGGCTATTTCAAAAACAAAAAAACAGTTTGAAAATGCTATTTCTATGTTTAAAGAACTGATACTAAGAAGGAAAAAGAAATTACTTAATTTAGCTTTTGTTGCTGCTGAGACTGGAATTTCAAAAAGAGATTATGAGAATATGCTGGCTTTTGAGAAAGAGGTGTTTGATAAAATAATGGAGAGCATGGGAGAAGGTGATAAAAATTTGACAAAATTACTTAATGGCCAGGAAGAGGAAAAAAAGAAAAATAAATTAATAACATTTTTATTGGATACAGAAGAGTTTTTAGGTTTAGATGGCGAGAAGCTTGGACCATTTAAAAAAGGAGATATTGTAAATTTGCCAGTTGAGATTGCTAATATCCTTATTGCAGATACTAAAGCAGACACTGTTAATGATGACTGATTCTTTGAAAAGCCTCAGGCAGGATTCGAACCTGCGACCTATTGCTTACAAGGCAATTGCTCTAAACCAACTGAGCTACTGAGGCCTAAGAATTAGAATAATAAAAGGTTTAAAAGTATTTTGGGTGTGTGTTAGTATGGTAATTAAAGTTATCGCTTTAGATATTTATGGAACAGTTTTAGCTAGCGAGGATGCTGAGAATTTGTTGCCTCCAAGAAAGGGCTTGGAAGGATTTTTTCGCAAATGTGGAGATAAAAGAATTAAAGTAGTTGGAGCATCTGATGCAGATTTGATAAACTTAAAAATAGATTTAAAAGAGTCTGGGGTTAATGTGGAGGCGTTTGACAGATTTTATGAGTTAAAACAAACTCCTAAAGATTTTTCAAAAATAATAAAAGATTATAAAATAAATGCAGAAGAATTGTTAGTTATAGGAGATTCTGATAAAGATATAGATGGGGCAAGGAATTCTGGGGCATGCCATTTTAAAGTTATTCAATATCATGATTCCCTACGAGGGGCTGATTTTAGTTTAAAAGAAATTGATTTCTAAGATTTTGTTTAAATAATATGCTCATCATAACTTAACTTATAGTCATGAATTTCATCCACTGAGAACCATAGCGCAATTTCCTTTTTTGCAGCTTCTTCATTTTCAGAAGCATGGACAAGATTTTTTCCTTTTTGGAATTTTTTAACATACTGCTTGCTTGCGTGGGCAAAATCCCCCCTAATTGTTCCTATGGCTGCTTCTCCAGGATATGTAGAACCAACAATTTTTCTTACTGTTTCTATTGCACTGCTACCTTGGATTATTATTGCGATTACAGGATCTGAAGTTAAGTAATTTATGAGATAATCTCTTACTCTTTCCCCGTGTTTTTTTGTTATACTCTCTGTATAATGCTTTTCTGCAAGGCTTTTTTCTACATTGGCCATTTTCATTGCAACCATTTTTAGCCCTCTTTGTTCAAACCTTTTAATAATCTCTCCAATAAGTCCTCTCTGAACTCCATCTGGTTTAATTAGAACTAGTGTTTGCTGAATCATTTTACTTTTTCTTTTCCTCTTCTTTATTTTCTTCTTTAGGCTTTTCTTCTGCTTTCTCAACTTTTTCCTTTGGCTTTTCTTCTGCTTTTTTAGTTTCTTCAACTTTTTCTTCTTTTTTCTTCACTTTTTCTAGTGTGACTTTTAATTTCTCTTGCTCTTTTAATTTTTCAATTTTTAGCATTCTTATTTCGCAAAGTGCAAGAGGATAAATTTTTTTGAGTTTTAAAGAGAGGGGTTTTTGAAGTCTGTTTCCTATGATATCTGAGAAAACATCTTTGTGGGGTTTATTTTTAACATAATCTCCCAACCAGTTTTTTGCTTCTTGTCTTAAAGTTTTTCTTACTGCTCTTGATACTTTTTTTCTTGCAATAAGAAAAGGTTTTATTCTTATTTGAGCATCTTGGCACTCTGCAGAAAAAGAATCCTCCACATAACTTATATTTTTCCTTAACATTCTTCTAATAAAAAAAGGTAGTAGGGTTAGCTTTATAGGGTTTGCAGTAGCTTTGTTGTTTTCTACTTTTACCTGAAAAACAACCTCCATACTTTTACCTCTTAGCTGTCTTGTTAAATCTAGTTTTATTGTTCTTTTATTTAGGGATTCTATAGAATATGCAAGTAGTTCTACTGTTGAATTTGTCAAAGGAATTTCAACTTTGAAGAATTTTTTCTTTTGGGGCATTTTATTTTTTCTTTTCCTCCTTTGCTTCTATTTGGACTTTTCCTGCTCTTTTTCCTTTTTTTTGACCGTGAGCCTTTTTACAGACCTGGCAGGTATATAAGAGGTTGGTTTTTTTAGTTGATTTTGTCTTTCTTTTGAATTTTGTTACAGCTGGTTTATTCCATTTGCCCAAATTTCCATATCCTCTTGCTCTTCCTCTTTTTCTTGCTCTTTCTTTAGAGCCTTTTTTTAAAGAACCTCTTTTGTGCCCTGTAGAGACCTGGCTAATTTTATGTTCTGTATGTTTCTTGCAAAAAGGGCAGTGCCGCTTTATTGTTTTAGGTAATTTCATAAAAATCAGAAAAGAAAAGGCTTTTTAAACATTATCCTGAAGTATTATTTGTAAAAATATCAAGTAATGGCTGGGGAATTAGCGGGTTTCCGCTGATAAGCCTTATTAATAACCAGGCTACGATGATAATTATTATCAGAATTATTAAATTTCTTATGTTAAGTTCTTTTTTTCTTTTTTTAAAGCTATAGCCACAAGCAGTGCAGTATTGGTCTTTTTGTTTTAATTTTGCTCCACATTTTGGGCAATATTTCCCTCTTTTTTTAATAACCATATTACTATAGAGATTTGGAATTTATAAATTTATTTATTTAGGTAAAATGGTCCTGCCAAGAATCGAACTTGGGATCTCTTCCATTTTGATGTATTATGACAATCTTATGAAGATGATTGTCAAGGAACCTAGGTTCCTTACATCGTCAAGGAAGTGTCATAACCACTAGACCACAGGACCTTACACAGAGATAACTAAAAGAGGTTATAAATTTTATCTTTTTAGTTATGTTTTAGAGTATATAAAAATTTATAATGTATTTTTAACTAAGTTAATGTTTATTTGACATCATCAAAAACCAAAAATATAGGCCAATTAGCTGAAGGTGAAATAACACTTAGTGGAAGAAGGAAACTTTTAGAAGAAAGCATATCTTATAGTATGCAAAAAAAGATTCTGGAATAACATATATTGCTATTTTTCCTGATTTTGAATTGCCTGTTACTAAGAATCAGTTTAATATGTTAGGTAAGGTTTCATTTGATGATAAGTTTAAGGTAACTTTTAGAGTGAAAGATTAAATTTTATCTTTTTCAAAAAATTTCCATACGCTTTCTACAATGAAATTTACTTAGTAACTTAGTTACTAAGTTACTAAGAAAGATTTAAAAACATTGTATTATATAAAATTACAACGAAAAAAGAGAAAAATGAAAAAATACTTACTTTTAATAGAAGATGAAGAAATGTGGGGGAAATTTAAAGAATTATTAGAGAAAGATATTAATACAGAGATTATGGATCTAATAAAAAAGAGAATTAAAAAAGAGAAGAAAAATGGCAAATAATTTTGAAATTAAAAATAAAAGAAGAACTCGCGTTTCTATTTTTAATAATTATAAAACAGTTGTTGAATCAAAGCGCTCACAGGTTACAGTTTTTGTAATTATAGCAATCTTAATTGTTGCTTCTGTTGTAGCATATGTTTTACTGAAAGACAGGATTGTGCCTAGTGTTTTGCCTCGTGAGGTCGCTCCTGTTTATAATTATTTTTTATCTTGTATAGAGGATGAGACAAAAATTGCAGCTTCGTTAATGGGCAGTCAGGCAGGTTATTTAGAACTTCCAGAGTTTGAACCTGGCTCGGACTATATGCCTTTTTCTTCACAGCTTGACTTTTTAGGATTTGGTATTCCTTACTGGTATTATGTTTCTGGAAATGGTATTGCAAAAGAGCGAGTTCCTAGTAAGGAAAAAATGCAGGTTCAAATGGCAGACTATCTTGAGGATAGGATAAAAGAGTGTAGTTTTAGAGATTTTGAGCTGCAGGGATTTGTTGTTGAGGCAGGAGAACCAGAGGCAGAAGTAGAGATTAAAGACAGAGAAATTAAAGTAGATTTGGAAATGCCTTTGATAGTCTCTTATGGTGAGACAACAGGAAGGCAAACAAGCCATAAGCTTTCTGTTAGCTCAAGATTGGGCAGGTTTTATGATATTGCAAAGAAGATTTATGAGGAAGAAGAAAAGAAATTGTTTTTAGAAAATTATGCTGTTGATTTTTTAAGGCTTTATGCCCCGGTTGATGGAAGTGAAATTGGATGCTCTCCAAAAGTTTGGCTTGTTGAAGATGTTAGAGAAGATTTAGTCACTGCTTTGGAGGCAAATGTTCCTGCAATGAAAGTTAAAGGTAATTATTATTTTCTTGGAAAAGATGGGAAGTATTTTGTCCAAGATATTGGGGAAGATGTAGGTGGAGAAGGAGAGAGTGTTAACTTTTTATATTTAAGAGATTGGCCTATGAAAATAGAGGTTTGGCCTTCTGAAGAAGGGATTTTGTTAGCAGAGCCTGTTGGTTTGCAAGAAGGTCTTGGTGTTTTAGGTTTTTGCTATGTTCCATATCATTTTGTTTATGATGTTGCTTATCCTGTTCTTATACAGATTTATGATTCTGAAGAGATGTTTCAGTTTCCAATAGGGGTTGTTATAGATAAAAACAAGCCAAGAGAGGCTTTGGATGTTGAGGGTTTGCCTAATGTTGTTCCAGAATTATGTCAGCATAAGCTAACAGAAATGAGTGTTTATACTTATGATAGTAAATTAGATCCGCTTGAAGCTCAGATTAAATTTAAGTGCTTTGACACAACCTGTTATATTGGAAATACAGAGATTTTTGGAGGAGATGCTGTTTTAACTTCTGAGTTTCCGCAGTGTGTTAATGGATTTATATTAGCAAGTTCTGAAGGCTATAAATCTCAGAAATATCTAATTTCAACCCTTAGAAATGGTACAGCATTTATAGTTTTAGATAAAAAATATAAACTTAATTTAGAGGTTCAGAAAGCATATAAAAAGTTGACAGAAGACTATGCAGTTCTTACTTTTGTCAAAGATGAAGAAACAGTTACTGTAGTTTATCCAGAACAACAAGAAGTTGAACTAACTGAAGGGGAGTATGAAATCAAGGTTTATGTTTATACTGATTCAATTATTAATCTCCAAGGAAGTTTAACTGAAAAGTGTGTTGATGTTCCTAAATCTGGAATTTTTGGAATTTTTGGAGCGAGTGAGAAAAAGTGTTTCACATTAGAGATTCCTGACCAGATTGTGAGCTTTGCGGTTTCAGGAGGAGGAACTCAAAAGCACTATGTTACTGAATCTGAATTGCAAACAGGAAATTTAATTATTAATTCAGAAAATTTTGGGGTTCCTAACAATGTAGAAGACTTGCAAATTAATTATAATAATGTTGAAATAAATCAGTTGGGCGTAGAATTTGGATAAAATGGCGCTAAATAAAAATATAGAAACAGAGAGTTTGTTTTTTGTATTAGTGGTGGGTTTGATATTTATGAGTCTTTCAATTGCAGATGCCCAGGTGGGAGATTATCAGGTTATAGGAAATTCTATTAATACACAATATTATAGCCCAGGTTCTTTTAGTGGAGTAGATTATACTTCTCCGAGTATTTATTGGCCTGGATTTGATAAAGAGGTTTGCAGGGAAAGACAAGATTTTATTGTTCAAGTAGCTCCTGGAGGATGTGAGCCAGCTGTTGTAAGGTCTGATTTGTTAGAAGAGCGAAATGTCCCTGTTTTTTGTAAAATAATGCTTATACAGACAAATCCTTTAATTGATGTTTCAAGAGTCAAGTCAATTACATTTCCAGGAGAAAGACCTGAAGGGGTTGCGGGAATAACCTACTTTCCTCCAAGATTTGATCTGAGACAGACTAGAGATTTAGCAGATACACCTATAGATGATAATATGGGCTATTTTGTCGTTAATTTAAAAAGACAAGATTCTGAAGATGATATGCCTGACTGGGTGGGTGGAAACTTAACAGCTGTGATTGATTATGATGTTGAAGGGGCATTAGGAATTGGAAGAACAAGCTTTTATGTTTCTGAATTAAGCAGTGAGGACTGGTTAAGATACTATAAACAATATAGTTTTTGGAATGGAAAAGGTTACATTAAGACAGAATCTATTGAGAGTGATAGGGTTAGTGTTTCTGTTTATAGGGATTTTGATTCTAAGATGTCTTCTGTTACACTGAAAAAAGGAGAAACTTCTAGCCCTATTTATTTGGGAGGTTTTTATTGTGCAGCAGGATTAAAAGTTAAAGTAGAGGATATTATGGCTCCTGTTGAGGCTGCTTTGTTACAAGTTGATGACCAGCAGATTTGGGTTGCTAAAGGAGACAGAATATTAGATAATAAGTGTCTTATAGAAGATGTTGATGCTTATGCTGGAGGTGGGAAAGTTAGTGTAAGCTGTTCTGTTCAAGATGGCAGGTTTGATTTAAGATTAAATCCTGGAAAAATTACTTTGGAGATAGATGGCAATCAGGTAGATTATAGGATTGGGGAGGAGATTATAGAAGGAGAAAATATTTATCTTGGTTATGTTGGAACTTGGGGAAAAGAAGATAAGAAAAAAGAATTTGCTGTTTTTGTTTCTGATCCTTGGGCTGGAAGCGAATCAGGCTTTGCTTATAGGGGGGTTTATTCTATTGTTGAGGAGGTTATTACTAAAGAAAACGCTGATTCAGAATTTAGTGCTTTACAAGATAAAATTAAAGATAAAATCCTCAGAGAGTATTCAATGAGAGTTAGGGATAGTGGAAGAAAGATGACAAAAGAGTATATTTCAGTGATTGAGGGAAATTCAGAGGGCAGTATTGGGAGCTATATTATAAATAATAACGATGTTAAGGCAAGTAAAACTTATAAAATTAAATTATCAGAAGTAACTGTGATTAAAAATAAAGAATGGGAAGAAGATGAACCATCTTATGAATATTATAAAGAGGCAATTAAAAATTATAGGGATTTGGTTGATTTTTATCCTTATGATAAAAGAATAGATGATGATTATTTTGAGCCGTATGCTGCTGAAGCCTTATATCTGGCTGCAAGTTTGGCAAAAGAGTTTAATATGTCTGAAGACAGAGAAGAGTTTTTGAGTAGGCTTTATAAGGAATATCCTGATTCTGCATGGACAAGAAAAGCTGAAAGTGATAAACAGAGGCTTTTGAAATATGATTCGAGTGAGGCAAAAGCTGTAGTTAATTTAAGAGACAGGGGGCATTTTATTGACTTGCTTGATTTTAAAAAGCCAACAGAAGAGGAGTTGAGTGTTGATTTGTTGATAGATGGAAAAAGTGAGAGAGTTGGATTAGATGGTATTTTAGATTTAAAAGATAAAGCTTCATTACAAGTGCTTGAGATTGATGATAATGATGTTAAGTTAAGCTTTACAAAACCTAGTTCTGGGACAGCTGGTTTTATTTCCCGCTCTACTACCTTAGATTTAGATAAAAATCAACAAACAGTTTTTGAAGATATTACTGTCAGGCTTGTGAATATTAATATGAAAAAGCAGGCTAAACTAGTTTTAGATTCTGAAGTAAGAGGACCTAGAGCATATGCTAATTTTAGCTTTAAAATAGGTATAGAAAAAAGAGGTATAAAGTTAAGTCCAGAGAAAACAGAAGAAATGATGGTGAATATTCAGGAGAGTATAGAGCAGTGGGGAGAGGTCAATGAAAAGCTTGGAAAAGTTGTAAAAGGTCTGAAAGGAGCTTGTTTTGCAACTTCTGCAATTCTAATGGCTAAAAATATGTTTGAAGGATTTAGTGGAAAATCTCTGGCAAGAAAGGAGATTATGACCAAAGCTGGAGGGTGGAATGATTATTGTGAGAAAATTGTTTCAAGTGGAGAGCAGGCTATGAATGGAGAGGTTTATAGTAGCGTCCAAAAGTGTTTACTTGGCCATAATTCTAATATTGAGAAAGATATTGGAATTTACGCTAATTATATTGAAGAAACTAATGATAAGTTAGAGCAAGCAAGACAAGGGCTAGTAAATAATACTAATATTTTGGATTTTGAAGGACAGGTTACTGATAGACTGGAAATGGAAAGAAGATTTAAAGAGGAGATTAGAAAAGAGTGTTATACTTGGGGGAATATAGAGCTCCCAAAAAAAGGAGATGAATCTATGGGTAATCTTAATAAAGATTTTTGTGAATGGGGAAGTTTTGAAGATATGAAAGATATTAGCACTTTATATAGCACCTTAAATAATCCTGGGGCGAGCAAGGTTTTAAAAGATGCAACTAAAACAGATTTAGCAAAAACAGCTTTAAATGCTCAGAATTATCATGACTGGGAAGAAGCTAGAGTTGCTGCTGAAGAAGAAGCAAAAAATAAGGGTTTAGGAGTTAGGGCAACACTTTTAGATGGAGATAGAATAACTCTTGCAAATATAAAAACCTTGACTAATACAGATATTTCTACAAAGTATTCTGTTTTTGGGAGCGAAGATGATATACTTAAGACAGGAAATAAAGTTATGAGGGTGTTTATACCTGCTTCTGAATCTTTTCAGGCAACAAGTTTTACAGCAATATCTGATGTGAAAAATGCGTACACAATTGTTAAACTTAAAGAGGATGATAAGGGGATTTACAGTTTTGAAAAAGCTTATACAATTGATGGTAAAACCAATAATGCAATTGATAAAGATGTTAAAGACTATTTAGGGTTGAAAAAAGCAACCCAGTTTAAAGAGTCAAATGCTAAAGCATATGAGAACAAGATGGCTAATCCTGGAAAACTGCAAGTCAAGTATTTTGATAGAGCGCCTTATAAAGGGTTGCCTGCAGAGGTTCCGTTTGATGTTAATAATGGATGGTATGTTAAAATGGAGTATATTTTATCAGGCTTTGGCAAGCCTTATGATGAGTCTGGAAGAGCAGTTAATTATTATATTTGTAATGTAGGAGGAAATGGAGTAATAGAGTTTAAACAAAAAGGAGATGATATTTGCAGATATTATAATGGAATAAGTGAGGAATTAGGTTTTCCTGGAATGGATGCAGGAAAATCAAGAGAACTAGTAGGAAGAGCTAAGCAGGCACTTGTAGAAGCTTCAAGATATTATGGAAAGGAAGATGCAATTATTAATGGCAGAAAATTCAGTACTGGGATTTCTTTTGGTGGAGAAGCTGGAAGATGTTCTGATTTTATGTCACCATCAGATTGTAATATAATGTTTAATGTTTGTGATCCTGTAATCTGTCCTTCTTCAAGATGTGATTTAGGAGGAGAGTTTCCTGTTGATAATGTAATACAAACAGGGATTATTGGAAGCCTGGTTTTATGCTTGCCTAATTTTAAAGAAGGGATTTATATTCCTGTTTGTTTATCAGGAGTGCATGCAGGAATTGACTCTTATCTTTCTATTTTAAAAGCACACAGGGATTGTTTAAATGAGAGTCTGGAAACAGGGAGACATATTGGGATTTGTGATGAAATAAAGAGTATTTACTTATGTGAGTTCTTTTGGAAGCAACTAGTTCCTTTCGCGGATATTATAATACCGAGATTAATTGAGAGTTTCTTTAGCCAAGGTGTTAGGGGAGGAGGAGAATATTTGACTGTCCAGAGTGCCTGGGACAATACCCAAAGTGCAATTGATTATTTTAAGAATGATTATGCCATCAATTCTATGGAGGCCTTTACTCACCGTTCAACTGAAGAAGCTGGAACTGAAATTTGTAAGAGTTTTGTCTCTACAACATATCCTACTGATTTTGACTTATTGACAGAACCAGATTCTCCAGTGCAGTATCATGCTTGGTTTGATGAAAATGTCTTGACAACTGCAACCCCCTATCCGACTTCCCATTATAAAGTTTATTACCATATTTATGCTGGAAACGATAGAGGAGCTTATTATGTTGTTTATTTGAAAGACATTCCTGATGAACTAGCTTCTGTTTATGTTTATACTTCTGAAACTTATGTTGTTGATAGAGGATATCTTGCTAAAGGAGCACATGTAGATGAAGCAAGAGACTTTATTGCCCCTTCTGGCTATAAGCAATTATGTTTGAATATAAACGGGCAGGATGAGTGTGATTTTGGAAAAGTTTCAACTTCCTTTGCAATTAATTATATTTCAGACCAGTATGCAAAAGAACAAGCTGAGCAGCAGATAACTACAAGTAGAGAGTGTGTTGCAGGAACTCCTTCTTTATTGTCATTGGCTCAGCCTAACTTGCAGGCAGGAGCAGAAGAGTTTGCTGAGCCAGAATTGTATAATCAGGGGATTGTTAGAGTGTGTTCTACTTATAACCCTGGAAAGCAGGTAAGTGCAAAAGAGGAGTATGACACTACAAACTCTACATATGATAGATGGAAAGAGGTAGGCTATTGTGATGACCCCTTATTAAAATGCTGGTTAGATACAGATTCTGTTAAGAATGTTATTCAAAATAAAGAAATTGAAACACAGGTTCTTCATGAGGTTGATACAAGTGTTATTGGAGCTAAGGATTATTTGACTCCTAAAAGAAGCAGAGAGATTGCTAGTGATGCTGAAGAGTTTATTGAAAACATAGCTGGGAAAATTAAAAAAGGAGAGACTAGAAAAGAAGTAATTGAAAATGAAATTAAAACAACTGTTGAAGAGCTTGATGAATTAGCTTATTTGGCTCCAAGTAGTTCTCACAGAGCAAGAGGATTTCTGTTATTAGGAAGATTATACGGAGAGATTGTTAAAATAATAAAGCCTGAAACTAGTGACAACAGAGGAGCAGTTATAACTTCTGGAGGGGGGGCTGCAGAAAAACCAGTGCCAGAAGGGGGAACAGAAACTGCAGAAAATCCTGTTGAAAAACCTGAAGAAAAAATTATAGTAGGAACAACTGAATGGACAGATAGTATGTTAGAAGAGGATGTTGTTATTTCTATGAAAAAATTAAATCCATATGCAGAGTCTCTTTATAAATATGAAAAAGGGAAATGGTATAATAGATCTCAAGATGGAAGTTGGATTCTTGAAGAAGGGGACCTTAAGGAACTGGGCTATCTAAAAGGGGTAGGCAAACTTGTTGAACTAACTACTTTTTTAGGAGGTTATATTAAAGTAGAAAAAATAACAATAATGAATATTGGCAATACAGATAAAGAAATGCTTGAAAAAGTTCTTAATATTCTAAAAAAATAACTTTCTAGTTCTAAAAATGCGGGGAGAAGGATTCGAACCTTCGTAGGCACTAAGCCAATGCGGCCTAAACGCATTCCGTTTGTCCACTCCGGCATCCCCGCATACTAAGGGAATAAGTAAGATTGATATAAAAAACTAACTATCCAGTGTATTCTTTTATGAATTCAGCTATTCTTTTAATATGTGGTTTTTTTAAATCAGAATTTAATTTTTTCCATATCTGGCTTGGGTGAATCGAAACTAGACAAGGAGTTTCATTATAAAAAAGGACAGTTTTTAGTTCTGTTATTTTGTGCTTCTTGCGTTCTTCTGGGAAGATATATTTATAGGGTCTTGCACCAAATATGACTATTGCTTTTGGTTCAAATTCTTCAACTTGCTGTTTGAAAATACTCAGGCAGTTTCTGTATTGTTCAGGACTTGGTCTATGGTCTTGTAGGAGAAGGCATTTGAAAAAGTTTGTAATATAAACATCTGGCAAATCAAGTCCTGCTTGTTCTAATATTTTATCTAAAATTCTTCCTGTAGCTGAGTGCATAAGTGCATCGAGGCTCCCTCCAAAATATTCTGTAATTCTTATGTCTGGGCGGTGCAGAACAATAAGGAGCTTAGTTAGGTCAGCATTTTCTCCTTTAAAACCATAATTAAAATTAGAAGCTTCTTTACATAAATTGCATTTTTTCATTAACTAATCTCTATTAAATTACTTAAAAGAATTATTGTAGTTGGTTATATAATAATAAAAGAAAAAATTTATTTCTTTTTCTTGCCTTTTTGGACCCTAGATTCTGCTTCTTTAATCTTAATTTTATCTTCTAGATGAAGTTTTTCTAGTAGTTCTTTATAGCGGTTTCTTATTGTGACTTCTGTGATTCCTGCAACATCTGCTACTTCTCTTTGTGTTTTTTTCTCATTGTTAAGAAGTGCAGCAACATATAATGCAGCTGCAGCAATTCCTGCAGGTCCTCTGCCAGATGTTAATTCTGAAATTTCAGCTTTTTTTAAGATTTTTAAAGCATCGTTTTGTGTTTTTGGTGACAGATGCAAAATACTGCCAAATCTGCTTATGTAGTCTTTTGGCGAACTTGGGGTAACTTTTATACCTAGTTTTCTTATAATGAAACGGTATGTCCTTCCAATTTCTTTTCTTTCTACATCACTGGCATTGGAAATTTCATCTAAAGTTCTTGGGATATCGTAACTTCTGCAAGCTGAATAAATACAAGCAGCTATAACAGATTCCATGCTTCTTCCACGGACAAGGCCTCTTTGCAATACAAAATTGTATATTCTAGAGGCTTCATCTCTGACTACTGTTGGCAGGTTTAAGAATGAAGCAACTCTCCTTAACTCTGCCATTGCTAATCTTAGGTTTCTTTCTATACTTGTGGAAACTCTTTCCTGCCATTTCTTTAATCTTAAGAATTTTCTTGTTGCTCCGCTTTCTAGTTTGTAGATATCAGAAATCTCCCCAACATTAGTTGTAAGACCTTTGTCAAATTTTTGCATACTTAATGGAGCACCTCCCCTGCCTTTTTTCTCTCCTGACTCTGATTTGCCGTACATTTCTTGGCCAGTATCAACCATTTTTTCTTCTACTACTAGTCCACAGTCGTTACAAATTACTTCTCCTTTTTGTTCATCATAAACTAGGTTTATACTTCCACATTCAGGACATCTTTTTATAAAAGCCATTTGATTTTAGATAAATTTATAAATCTTATGGTAGAGAAAGCTTTATAAAGCTTTCGGTTGACTTTAAGAGATAATTATATAAATTATGTTGTTCTTTTATGCGTATGAAAAAAAAGAGTAAACTTAGAACCCTTTTAGTTAGGGTGGGTGGAGTTACTGCAATAGGTTTTGCATCGTTTCTTTTTGTATATCAGTATATAGCACCTAGTCAACTTTCTGGAGTTGTTGCTAAGGAATCTGGTTTTATTAAACTTTATAGAAGATTTAGAGAAGATCCTACAATTGAAAATGCACTTATTTTTGATAGTGCTTGTGAAGAATATTTAACTACAATGTATTTAACTAGCCTTCAGTGTTCTAGGGTTCAGAGGAAGAGCTTATGGCAAAATGATTTTTTGAGAGATCCAAATTCAATCATTCAGAATTTAAAAAAAGTAGATTATAATGTAGATGTTCTTAAGGTGCTGGAAGAATTAGCAAGGGATAGAAGTGAGTTAAGTCAGATGATTAGAGAAAACCCTTATGATGAACAAGTACGGGCAAGAATGGTTAAAATATGGGGACCTAAAATGAAGGAATATATAGATGCTAGAACAAATTAAGCTGTTTTTTCTTCTTTTTCTTCAATTAAAACAGCTTGTACACAGCCTTCTTGGCTTGGACGGTTGGTTATTCTAGCTTTTCCTGCTTCTGTTTCTATTAATGCTCCTTTTAGAAGAATGTTTTGTCTGGCTAAGAACCTGTTTGAAGGAGTTTCAAGAACATTTTTTATCTTAGTTTTTTTTGCTTTTTTTGCCTTTTGGTTAAGTATATTAGCTTCATCTGTAGAAAGTAAGACTATTTTTGTTTTACCTCCCCTCATTCTAATCTCTTTTCTTTTAAGAGGTTTAAGTTTCACTACTCTTACTTTTCCTTTTTTCTCATAGAGCTTTTTCTTTCTCTGTTTTTTATATCTTCCTCCAGATATTTTTCTTCCTTTTCTCATGAAATTTTTGAGAAAAATTTCTATTTAAACCTTTCTAATGAATTTTTCTTTTTAGAAAATATATTCTTTACTAGAGAAAACTTTAAAAACTAATTTATCAAAGCTTTGATATGGTTAATGGTATAGAAAGGCCTCTTGACCTTTTGAACAATTCAAAAGGAAAGGAAGTTTTTGTGCAATTGAAAAGCGATAGGCAGTTAGTTGGAACACTTTTAGCATTTGATATACATATCAATGTAGTGATGGATAATGCAAAAGAGATGTCTGGAGGGAGCGTTAAGAGAAATATAGGGTTAACTTTTTTAAGGGGAGACACAATAATATTTATTTCTCCAGCATCAACAATAGCTACAGAAAAGAGGCTAGTAGAAAGTACGGAAATTGGGAAGAAAGAGTAAGATTTTCTTAGAAAATGTTATTTTAAACCTCTATTTTATCTAAGTCTTCTGCTATCTCTGTTTTAGGAAAGATTTTTCTAGCTTGTTTTAATAGTATTTTTTCGTTTTTTTGATATCTCTGGCTTATATGGGTTAAGATAAGTTTTTTAACTTTAGATTTTTTTGCAATTATTGCTGCTTGTGCTGCAGTAAGATGTTTATACTCTTTTGCGAGTTGTTTTTCTTCATTTGCATAGGTTGCTTCTGCTATAAGTAAATCTGCATTTTTAGCTGCTTTGTAACAGTTTTCAGTTAAAGCTGTATCTAGAATTATTGTTATTTTCTTTCCTTTTTCTTTATAAGTTATGTATTTTGCTTTGATTATCTTTCCTTTATATTTTATATTTTTTCCTTGTTGTAGCTTAGATAATAGAGGAGAGGGGGGAATTTTCAATTTTTTTAGTTTTTTCTTATCAATTCTTATTTTATCTTTTTCTACAAAAGAGTAAGCATTGCAGGGAGGACCGTGTTTTAGAGAAAAGGCTTCAATGTAAAAATCAGATGTTTCAAGAAATTTTCCTGAAACATTACTAACTTCTATCTTAAATTTAAGTACAGGAATAAATGGTCTGATTAATTGTTTAATGAAAATCTTTGTTTTTTTAGGGCCATAAATATACATTTTTTTATTATAATTGCTAAGTACAAGTGTTTGAAACAAACCCGGTAGTCCGAGAACATGATCTCCGTGCCAGTGGCTTATTAGTATTCTATTAACTTTTCCTGGATTAATTTTAGCTTTTCTGAACTGTCTTTGTGTGCCCTCGCCACAATCTATTAAAATATTTTCATTTTTGTATTGCAAAAGCATGGCTGTATGGTTTCTTTTGGCTGTTGGTATAGCTTGACTTGTTCCTAAGAAGATTAGTGGTATTTTCATGGATTTTTAAGGTGAAAAGGGGTTTTAAGGTTTTCTTTTTGCTAAGATTTAAATATAATTATTTTCTCTTATTTTTATGCCTCTGTAGCTCAGTTGGATAGAGCACTTGCCTTCTAAGCAAGGGGTCGCAGGTTCGAATCCTGTCAGAGGCATTAGTCTATAATAATTGTTATATCCAGTCTATCCACACCTCTAATTTTTTCTTTAGTTATACGTGCAATAAGTTTATTTTCTGTATTATACAGCTCAAGATATTCTCTCCTTTCTGATTGAGCTCTCTTTATAGTTATAGGAGCGTCTATTTCACACTTTCTTAGGTAAATGAAATCAGACATACATTCAGTATAGTCTTTACAATATCTATACTGCTGTCCAGAAGTTAGTTTTCCGGTTGCTATATTATCAAAGTTATAATTTACTTCGCAATCACTCCAAGATCCACAAATAAAACCAGGCAGGCAGTCTTTTTCTGTAGTTTTTATAGTGTATTTTCTTAAATCTTCTACAGTTTTGATTGGCATTTCGGGGTCAGTTGCCTCTCCTTTTGAAGTCCAAGAATAAAGACTGAGTTCTTGTTCATTATTTGCCTTAAGAATATTCCTGATTTCTTGTTCATCTAGATAATTAACTTTTCCTATACTAAATAAAGATTCTCTGCTATATCTGCCGTCTTGCCAGTGGATAAAAGGATTTAAGAGTATAGAAGTATTTTGGATTTCCCCTATAAGATTCCTTAAATCTTTTTTATAAACGAAATCTCCAACATTAAATCGTGAATAAAAGTAAAAGAAGATTAAACCTAGAATAATAATAACAAGAAGAATCCCAAGAATAATGAAGAACTTCTGTGTTGGTTTTATTTTTTTGGCTCTTATTTCTGGTCTTTTGATCCTCCTCTTAAGCTTGAGTACTCTATAAATTTTATAAAGAATATATATTAATAGGATTATTAATAGGATTAGTATGGAATACAAGAGTCGCCTTCTTGTTTGGGCTGTTATAGGACTTTCAGTAGGGCAAGACCAAGGACAGGGGCCTCCACAATCTATTCCTTTTTCTCCTTGATTTTGGATTCCATCAGAGCATGTTGGGCATGGTGGGCAAGGGCCTCCACAATCTACTAATAATTCACATGCTCCGTCATGGCAATTTTTTATACCATCGTCGCAATTTGGGTCTTCAGTATAATAACATTCTTGGATTTCTGTTTTTTCTCTGTCACTTGGGTCACATCTATTAACATCAAAACAGATTCTAGTTTGAAATCCGCAAAATTTTTCATCCCATTTCTTTAATAAACATTTCTCTTTGGCTTCCCTGTATTCTTCTCCAGATAGGATTCCTTCTGTTAGGGACTCTTCTACATTACGGCATGTTTCCCAATCTCCGCAAGCCCATTTTTTAGTACATACTGCTGCTCCGCCTCCTCCTCCACCTCCAGAAACACCAGGACATTCTACATAGCCCACAATTATAGTCCATTCAACAGAGTCATTTAGTAAACCATCAGTTATCTCTGCTTTAACTCTATGAAGTCCAGAAACTTCACAGCCAAAAGTATATGAAAATTCGTCAGTAGAAGAGCCAGAATCATATTCCTTGAAAATATTGTCAACATACCAGTATGCATCAGGTATTGTTCCATCAGCATCATATTTTGATATGTTGAAGTATAAACCAGTAGTTCCAGAAACAAGGAAATTTAGACTTGTAGGATAATAAGAAGTGATGTTTGGTGCTCTGTTAGCATTTGTGACAGTTAGACTAAAGTCTTGAGTAGCACCTTTATTGCTTCCGTCTTCTCCGCACAGACTTATATTTGGATGCGGATTAATTAGTCCAGTATCAGTAACATTAACAGTAATATTATACACTCCGATTTGGCTTTCATTAGGGGTAAAATTCATTATTCCATAAGAGCTTATATTGAATAGATTTACATTGGCTCCTGTAGAATTTATAATTGTAATATTGAATGTCAAGTTTCCAGAATCTTGATTGCCGCTTTCAGTGTCTGTTGCTGGAGCTTTCATATAAAAAGTAGAGTCTGCTCCTGATGTCCAGACTGTCTGAACACTTATATTTGGAATAGAAGGTGCATTATTTATTTCTATGACTGTTATGTTTATCCATTGGGAGTCAGCATACTGGCTATCTCTTGTAAGAATATATTCTGTATAAGTTTTAGAGCCAGCATTTGCTCCTCCAGCATGTGTTTTACTTAAGGTTCCTGAAAATAACCTATAGGTTTTTGCTGTTGAGTTAACAGTTGATATAAATTCACTATAAAACGGGATTTTTGGGGAAATACTGCAGGTAAGACTATCTCCATCTATATCTGTTATATTAAAATAATAAGATAAGGAGCTTGCTTCGCAGGTATAAATTTCAGGGCCTATATAATTTATTGATGGAGGAGAGTTGGGCACGTAGATATAAAAAGTAACATTCTCATTATCTACATCATTGTCACTATCATTTACAAATACAAGCAGTTTATTTGACCATCTTACAGCATCAATTGTTGTATTTGGTGTAAAAAAGACAGTATTGTTCACAGTTATGTTGTTACTTAAGTCAATGAGAGAGTACCACCAACTATCAACTGCAAGATTTGATGAAACATTTAAGTCTATTGTGTAATTAGGGTCTCCTATGCTAAAATTGTAGGTTATATTTTCTGGACTTGCTATTGACAAATTAGAGATTTCCACAGAAATGTTCATAGTTACTTGTTGAGCTGTTGCTCTGCCTGTAATTGATCTTTTTGTTAGAGTTACTATTGTATTTGTTATTAGACATAACAATATAAGCCCTAAGATTAAAAATACCCACTCTTTTTTCATTTTATAAACAGCTAATATGCTTCCTCCCATAATTATTAATATTAGTTTTTTTAAATGCACCCCTTTTTCTATTTTTATAAATAACAAGTATGATTGCTCCTGCAGCTGCTATTGCTAAAATTATTAGTACTAGTCCTCCTAACCCAATTCCTTTACGTATAACAACAACTGGAATGTTGTGCTCTATGCTACTTCCTAAACCAAATTCTCCTGTTTCTTCTACTGTGGTTAAGATTAATTTTACATTATAATTATATATTTTTGTCTTGTTTGGGATGCTCACCCTTAAATTTACTTGTTTTTTAGTTCCAAAAGGAATAAAATAAGTATTACTTGAATCTGTTAGTCTTGCTATTTCAAAACCTTCTGATATTGTGATTTTTGCAGTGATATCATTTTCTCCTACTAAGTTTTGTAAGGTGATATGCGTATTTCTTGTTTCTCCTGGCAATAGCTCTAAAGGATTGTCTTTCCAGTAAGTAGAAGAAACTGCAAAAGCATAAACATAGTTGCTTAATAATATAATAAGTATTAAACTTACTATTTTTTTATTTATTTTTAATATTTTAAAATTCATTTTTTATACCTTCTTTGATTTTTTTGTTGCTCTTGAGTAAATTGTCCAGATGTTTCTTTGGTCTCTGTTGAGCAGTTTTCCTATCTCGCAATATTTTAATTGTTTTTGCTTTAAATATAGTGTAACAGATTCCAATATAGTTAATTTTTTATTTTTGAATATTGAGAGAGGAAAGGAGCTTTTTGTTTTTCTGATTTTTATCTTTTCTTTTTGTTTTTTCTTGGCTTTGTTATAGGCAGTCCATATTGTTCTGTCGTCTCTGTTTAATAATTCAGCAATCTCATGGTAGTTCATTTCAAGATTTTCTTTCATGTATTTTGTTATTGCTTCTAAACACCCTAGTTTTTTTGAGAATATTGTTATTGGTATTTCTTTTCTTGTTTCAAATAATTTATTTATTTCTTTGTTGTCTAGTTTATATTTCTCTTTAAATTCATTAAGTATTAAGTTCAGCGAACTGATTAATTCATTATTTGTTGTTTTTTTGCTTTTCTTTTTTTTGTTTTTCTTTTTTGTTATTTTCTTTATAGCTAGTGCTGCTAGTAAGATTCTTATGGTCCAGGCTCCTGATTCAGCTGTAGAGTATGGCTGGGTTGTAAGTTCAGAGCCAACAACTCTTAGGCAAATATACAATTGCTCTTGTCCTGTATTATTATCATTTACAGTGAAATTTCCTGCTGGAAGTGATGCTCCTGTTACATTTGTAAAAAGTGAAGCATCCATTGTTACAGCTGTTGTGTTACATTCAGCAGGAGGAGCTCCTCCTGTAAAAGGAGAAATAGAAAAGTTTCCTGCCCATAATCCTTTGCTATTGTCTTGTTCTCCTCTTAAGTGTGTTGCATTGACATGTATATTTCCAAGAGTTATATTGACATTCCCTGTATTGTTTAGCAAAATAGAGGTATATGGTGTTTTATTTGTAGATCCTGGTGTAAAACCAGGCCAGGTTAGAATTGAAGGACTAGAAATAAATCCTGTTGTTGCACCTATTTGGAATTTTGTTGAGGCATTTTGGCTTGCATTATTGCTTAAATCCTCAACATAAGTGCTTATGTTCCAGGTTCCTGCACTATCCCACCACCACATTGTTATCTGACAAGTGTAATTAACATACTCTCCGCTTGGATTTAATTTTTTGCAAGTAAGATTTTGTCTTATTTCATTATTGTGTGTAAAGTTTGCATTTGATGTATTCTTTAAGTCAGTAGAAGAATCAAGATCATAAACTGCGAGATTAAAAGTCAGGAGAGTAGCAGAGCCTTCATTTAAACCACCTGACACATTAATGCTGTTGTTATAGACAGTAATTATTTGAGGAAGGGTATTTTGGATTGTTGCGTTATTACTTGAGTTTGTCCAGTTACTCCAATTATAGCTATCAGAAACTCTTATTGAACAAGTGATAAAGTCTCCTTTGTCTAATCCGCTTACATTTAGGTTTAAAGTTTGATTTGTTTCTCCAGAAACTTCAGTTGTATTATCATACCACTTATATTCTCTGCTTGTCTCAGAATCTTCAGCATCATTATCAGAAAAGGTTCCTCCACTGCAAGAAAGAATATCTTTTGTGTGAGGGGTTGTATGATTTATTGTAGGTGAAGAAACATTTGGTTGCTGATTTGCTACTATGAAGGATTGTTGAGCTGAATTGTTTAAATTTCCTGTTGTGTCATTAGCATACCAAGAATAGTTCATTATATCATGTGCTGTATAGTTTCCTTGAGCTATTGTGAGATAATACTCGTTTCCATTGTAAGTTGTAATTGTGTAGTTTGTTCTATTAAATTCTAGGATTACTGTGTCTAGATTTGCTTCTGTTACTGTAACATTTATTTGGACATCTTGGTCTTCATTTGCAGGGTCTGGGCTTCTTGTATGATTAGAGAAATAAGGAATCATAGAGTCTACTGTAAAGATTACAGAAGAGGAATTAATATTATTAGCAGAGTCATTTACCCATAGATTAATAGTTGCAGACCCTTCTGAAGCAATATAACTAGTGTTAAGGCAGTTTGTTATGGTAGTGTTTGTGGCTCCTCCATTATCACTATACCAGCAGGTATCTCTGTTTTGGTCAATTGCTGTAAAGTTTATACTTAAAGAAGAATCTGAATAGCTTGTATTTGTGGGATAATCTATTGTGAGAGTCGGAAAGGTTTCATCGACACCAAAACTGAAATTTAATGGAGCCCATGAAAAAGCTTCTGTTGTATCATAGC
>CAZQLD010000002.1:0-75049 GCA_964594115.1 Candidatus Woesearchaeota archaeon | reverse complement strand
TCGGCAGGGGCATGACCATATTTTATGATCTTGGTGGGATTCTTAAAATATTAAGAATTCTATTAAAATTTAAACAACTTCTCATAATCTTTGTGTTTCATCCAATCTAAAATTAAGGCCAGAATTTCTATCTCGTCATTTGCTAAAGAGTATAATAATCTCCAATCTTTCCTTAAACTATAAATCCAAAGATTATTTATTCCATATTTTTCTATTAGTTTTTTAGGAATTAAATTTTTCTTAACATTTCTTCCACAATACATATTATTTTTTATGTCTTCAAATGCTTTTTCAATTTCTTTATGCAATCTTGGATCTTTAGTTTCTAAACTATCAAAAGCTTCTTTTAATTTTATATCTGCAAAAACTATCTTGGGTTCCATTCTAAATCTTTTCTATTTCTAAATCTTGCGACAAGTTCTGGATTCCAGATGTAAACAACATAACCGTTTCTATCTATGCCTATTTTGTTTATGCTTTCTAAGTACTCCATTATAACTTGAAATGTCTGCCACATAACCTTTTTAGGAAGTTTCTTGAAAAGTTCTGTCTTCTTATATTCTCCAGAATTTTCATCAATAAACCTTTCAACCATTAAAACAGTCTGAAGAGTAGGGCTTCTAGCTATCTCGTTGTTTTCCATATAACTTTTTTTGCGAATGATTTTCGTTTCCATAGTAATAATATCAATTGATATTACTATTTAAATGTTTTGTTTTAAGATTCCCAGCTTAAAGAAAAGCGGGAAAACTTTTCTTATAGGTTAGCATTCTTTAGAAGCTTTGAAGACCTAATGAAAGAAATTAAAAAGCTGAAGAATGAAGAAGTTATGCCAATGATGTTGTGGTTGTTTAAGGAGGGTTAAGAATATCTAGATTCTTTATTATAAATAAAATGAATAAATTTAAATAAATAGGTTTGTTAAAGAGAATATAGAAAAATAATATTTTCTATAGCTTTAGTGGCTTTAAGCGTAAAATGAAAAATAAAGAGAAAATGATGATATTTGGAATTTTAGTTTTAATTATGATTATAAATATTAACTTAACTATTGCTCAAGAAAATAATGAGACATTTGTTATCGCAGGAAGAGAGTTCACAAATTATGGTAACGTAACAGTAGAATCTTCTGTACTAAAGGCTTTGACTGTAGAGGATAAAACAATTGATATCGGAATATGGATAAATACAGAAAATGACACTTTAAATGAAATTATAAAGACGCAAATTATTAAGGATTTAGATGAAGAATTTGAACTAACTTGGAGTAGTCGTCAGAAAAATGCTTTTTCAGGTTATCTAACATCAAAAGGATTGGAAAAATTGAAGAATAGCTCTTATCCTATTACTTAACTTTCGTGCAATAAAATATATTCAGCATGGCTCCAACCAAGAGGAGTTGCCCAATAAATAATCTTTTTGTCCTTAAAACTCTTAATTGTTTTCTCTGCTTTTTTTGTCTCGTTAATTATCCTTGAATTAAATTCTATTTCATGGGCTTTCCAATCCTCATATTCTGCTTTCGTAGCTATATGCTCTGGAAGCATACCCTTTGATTTAGAAGCTATTTCATTTAACCATTTAACAGATTCCCTATACTTTTCTCTATTCCCTAACTGCTTATAGAACTTCGCAGCCCAGCACGTTAATGCAACCCAAGAACCAGAACCACCAGTATACCAATGCCAATCCTTACAAATTTCAAACTTCCTAAACCTTCTGAAACCCCCTGTCTCTTCATCAAAAATATGCTTCCTAAGATGGTCCATAGTCTTCCTAAGTATTCTTTTGGAGTTTACAAGATTAAAATAAAAAGGTGCAAGCTGAGACATATCAGGAATTTTAGGAAACCTAGTATTTTTCATAAAAATCCCAAGTTTTTTATTAAACAGTTTATTCTTAATGTTTTTTTCTAATAATTTTGCTTTTTTGTTCCATTTCCTGCTCTCTTCAGTATGGTTTAATACTTTTGCTATTTCTATGGCATCTTTTAACCCTCTTAAACATGCACAATTTGCCCAAATATCATATCCATTTTCTAATCTATAAAACTCATGTATGCTCCTTTCTGTTTTTATAAGCCCTGTCTTTGAATAAGAATAAATTAATCCAACAACCCCTTCTACCATAGACCACATATTTGCAATAAAAGTTTCTTTCTTATTATGTAAATATGTATCATACAGACCATGCAATAATAAACCCTCATTATCATTTTCATCTTTCCTTGTGACGCACGGCCAGCCATTTACATTGTACCTTTGAAATATTTCTTTATAATCTTCTATTTTACTGAATTTCCTAATAAAATAATAAAATTTCTCTGAGTTTTTACATAACCCAACAGAATTTAAAGCAAGGGTCATTATAACACCATCTCTTGTATAAACATAAGGATAAGCTCCGTTCAAGGGGGTAGACAAAATTCCTCCGTTTTTCAATTGCAGTTTTTTCAACACTTGAATGCTCTTCTTAATTAAATCCATTTTATTTTTTAAACACTCTTTTTTTAAACCTAAAATTATAATCATGCCCAGCATCTTTACTATAAATAGTTAAAACCTCTAATTTTTTATTTCCTGAATTAATTAGCCTATGTCCTGAAGTTCCAGAAACCACATATAACTTATTTTTTTTCAAATTAAAAATCTTAATTTTTTTATCTTCAATTAATAGTTTTCCTTTTCCTTTTATTAAAAAATACAGCTCTTTTGTCGGTTTTTTATGCCTGTGCCCTTTTGTCATAAAGAACTCTTTATTTATTGCCCCTGGCTCAATAACAGTTAATCCACTTTCAAAGTTGCCCAGGTCCTTTATATAAACAATATAAATCAAGGGATTGCCTTTTATCCTTTCTGGATTTTTATAAGAATCTCTCATATCCTTAAATCTTCTAATTAATTTCCTATCACAAAACTTTTTTAAATACTTAAAATCTATTATATCACCCATTTTATATAAAAATTAAGAAAAACTTATTTATAAATTCTTCTTAAATAATCTTTGTTGAATCTTAATAGAATAAGTTTATAAAGAATAAGTTTATAGGAATATATGGAAAAAGAAGTGAATGAAAAGAGTGGAAAAGTAAAAATTTCTCAGAAGTTTGTTAGTGCATTATCTATTGTAAGTATCCTTGGATTTCTAGGAATTGTAAGCCAGACTATATTTGAATACGACTTAAGCCAGTACATAGAATCTCTATTAATGTTAATAATAGGTGTGGGATTGATTTTAGAATCAAAAGTAAGAAGACTAAAATCAATTGAAAAAGGCATGAACTCAAATAACTTCACTCACCTCACAACAGTAATTATAGGAATCATCGCTATTGTTGCAGGAATATTCAGTTTCCCCTTCATAAGAATAAATAATCCAGCTTTTCTTGCTATTAAAGGAATTATAAGCATTATAGCTATTATAGTGATTATAGTCCAAACCTGGGTAATTCGATAAAAAATTTTATAAAAGGTTTTTCACTTTCATAAAAAATTCAAAAAGAAACCCTTTTTAAAGATTTGTTTGAAACCAGTTTCACTCAGCCTTTCTCCTCTTTCCTCACTTTCTTTCAATTACATCTCTTAATCTAAAAGATAACAAGAATAAAAAGAACATAATTATACCAAATAACAAGAAAGTATAGTTAAATGGCAAAACCAAAAGGACTAATGCTGGAAGTATCTTTCCCAATAATTTTCCAGAATCCAAGGCCGTATTAAATGGGCCATAGAACCTTAAATCTTGTTTTCCTTTGCAAATATCAAAGAAATAAGCTTCTGTTGTTGGCTCAAGCATAGCCATCCCTATAGAGGCAAGTATTACAAAAGCAAAAATTGCAAAAATATTTGAGACAAAAAAACACAATAAACAGAAAATAAAGGTTATTAAATAACCGATTTTAAACATTTTCTTAAAGCCAGTTTTCTCAGCTATCTTTGAAAATTTATACTCAAGAAGAATCAAAGGAATCGGGACTGCGAATAGAAAGTACCCAACCCATTCTATCCCTAAACCCTGTCTTATTATATATAGTGGGGCATATAAATAAATAAGTATCCACCAGAAACTCACTCCCCCCCTTAAAACATAAGCCATCACCCTATCCTTATTTTTAAAAAAATCAACAAAATTCTTATAGACACTTTTATCCACTCTCTTTTTTATTTTATGGTCCTTTATTCCTGATGAGCTAAAAATAAAAATTACTATTAAAATAATAATAGCAGAAATAACAAACATACTTCTTATCCCATATTTTGCAGCCACTATCCCTGCAATTAGAGGCCCAATAATCCAAGATGTATTAGCAAAAGTATAGACAAGGCCCTCGTTTCTTGATAACTTTCTCCTTGGTGACTTATTCTTAATAATTATACCAAAACTCGTAACTCTAAAAGCTCCTGCAACAAACAAAAAAATGCCAATAATAACCAAACCCATAATACTTGTATTTATTGCAAACAAAGCATAAGTTATAGCAAAAACCAGAAGAGACAAGACATATATTTTTTCTTTATCAAATCTTTCTATTAGCGGTATAAATAAAAAATATGAAACCATTGCAATAACTGTAAAAAAAGTTGAAACTAAACCAACAATAACAGCATTATTAAAAAAACTGTCTAAGTAAACAGCAAAAATTGTTGTCACAAAAGAAAAAGCTATGGCTGATATAAAACTAACAAAACATAACTTTCCAATCCTGGTTAATATCAAATCCTCTTTTTTTCTAGTGAAAATAACCATAGTAAAAAAAGGAAAAACTAGTTTTTAAAAGTTTATAATGCAGAATAACAAAGATTAAAAACCATTTTTCTATATAAAAACATGACCAAGGGAATTATTAAAAAAAAGAGGAGGCCTAAAAGACACAGGAGAAAGAGAAGAGTTACGCCTCTAAGAAAATATCCTAAATATTCTCAAAACAGAGGAGAAAAAAAGCAATACTATAGAAGACTTCATGATGATGAAATTAGTGTAGGTTCTTTAACAGAAGGAGCATACAGCCCAGCTATAGGAAGATTGACTAGTGAATTAAACCTTACTCACCAACAAACTACTGGTCCTTACAAAGATTATTACCCCATTACCTCTCATAATTATAAACTAGATCCCAAAATATATCTTGCTAGAGAAATGTCAACAGGAATTAAAGATACATATGACTTTATCTAGTCCTCATATATCTCCTTTCCCACTCTCTCATATAAGTTTCAGGAATTCTGATTTTCTCCCTTCTTATTTTTCTTTTTTGTCTAAGAAAAATACCAAATAAAAATCCTACTAAAATTCCAGACAAATGGGCAATATGCCCTATATTACTTGGCATAAAAACTCCTAAAACACTTCCTAGAGTCCATAAAATTGCTGCAATAAACATGGGCATTGGAAAACCAAATGCCCAAACCATCATTTTTGGCCTAATTATAGCTAAACATCCTAAAATACCATAAACCGCTCCTGATGCACCAAGTGACGAAGGATAAAAATTAACTGCTATAAGACTTGCAAAGATTCCCGATAAAAAGAAAATCAATAAAAACTTCTTTCCTCCAATAAACTTCTCTAAAATACTTCCAAATAAAGCTAAAGCAAATAAATTATACAATAAATGAACAACATCTGCATGCAGAAAAATAGCTGTTAAAAATCTCCAAAACTCACTAAAACTATTTTGATTTAAGATAAACAACTCTGTAAATCCCGTAAAACTAATTTGCAAAATAAAAACACCTATACAAATAAGACATAACCATAAAGCATAAAACTTAAATCTTGCCATAACTTCTCTAAAACATAAATATTTATAAATATATTCGCTAATTGAATATAATGATTAGAACATTAGGTGAATTAAGTGAATCAGAGCTTGTAGAAAAAAGAGCTAGTGCAGAGAATAGAATGTGCTTGTTGCAAGCAATGAAGAAGAGGTATGAACAATGTAAAAGAGCTAGTCAAAAGAGTATCCAAATATATTCTATGTCAGTTCAATCAGCAAAATTAGAAGCAGATGTATATGATTTCTTACTAAAAAGAATAATTAATTAGAAAAATTTTAATATCCTAAAATCTCAATAAAAACATAAAAAATGCAAATCAAATCAGTATTTTTAAACAATGAAGCTATTCCAAGTAAATATACTTGTGATGGTGAAAATGTTTCTCCGCCTTTAGAAATAAGCGGAATTCCTGTAAATGCAAAGAGTTTGGCATTAATTGCAGATGACCCTGATGCTCCCTCAGGAACCTGGGTTCACTGGGTTGTGTGGAATATTCCTTTTTCAGGAACAATGGAAAGCATAAAGGAAAATGTAAAAATAGGTCTTGAAGGAACAAGTGATTTTGGAACTTTGGGTTATGGGGGCCCTTGTCCTCCAAGTGGGACTCACAGATATTTCTTTAAAATTTATGCTTTAGACACAGAACTGGACTTAAAAGAAGGTTCTACAAAAAAACAGCTAGAAGCTGCGATGCAAGGGCATACCATAGAAAAAGCAGAATTAGTAGGTTTATATAGCAAGGGATAAATTTAAAAAGCTTAAAATATAAACTGGATTATGGAAAGCAAATTATATCGGAGGTTTCCCCATTGAGGGCGGAACAGATTTTCTTAGCTTAAGCTTTCCAAATTCTAACATAAAAAACATTTTTATACTCTCTTTGTTTAGAGATAAATATGGCGGATGTAGTTTAGTGGCAGAATGTCAGGTTGTGGAATCCCGCAAAATCCTGAAGACGAGAGTTCGATTCTCTCCTTCCGCTTTTCAAAAGGAGGCAAATTAATATGGTGAATAAAAGGAAGTTGAAGCCTAAAGAAACCACCGGTGTCTTAGGCACAGTAAAAGGATTTAGAGATATTGAAGCAAGCAAAAGAATTGCTATAAGGAATATAATTGAAAATACCTTTCAGCTTTACAATTTCCAGCCAGTTGAAACACCCATAATAGAGTATGAAAAATTTGTTAAATCAAACAATGAAAATGATGAGGCAGTAGGTGACATATTTAAACTTCAAGATAAGGGAAAAAGAAAACTTGCTTTAAGATACGAATTTACATTCCAACTCAAACGTCTTGCAAAAAACAAAAAACTCCCATACAGAAGATATCAAATAGGCCCTGTTTTCAGAGACGAGCCTGTAAAAAGCGGAAGATTCAGGCAATTTATACAATGTGATGCAGATATAGTGGGCTCAACAATAAAAGATGAAGCTGAAATTTTGAAAATAGTATCTAAAATATTTAACAAACTAAGAATTACATTCACAATCAATGTTAATAATAGAAAACTTTTAAATGAAATTCTAGAAGAACTAAGAATTAAAGAAAAAGATAAGATAAAAATTATAAAAGAAATTGATAAACTTGATAAACTTCCAGAATCTGAAATAAAAAAGAATTTAAAAAAATATTCTACTGGCTTAAAAAAATACAATGCAGATAAGATTCTTTCAATTTTCAAAAAACCTGAAAAATATTTTAAAAAATACAAAGCCTACTCTGAAATCAAAAAACTAAGGGAATATTGTAATATCTATAATGTTAAATTCAATTTTTCACCTTTTGTTGCAAGAGGCCTTTCATACTATAACGGAACAGTCTTTGAAATTAAAGCCTATGTAGAAAAATTAAAAAGAATTGGAATTTCTGCTGCTGGAGGCTCATATATGGTTAATGGCGTTCAATCAACAGGAATCTCTTTTGGTTTAGACAGATTAGCATTATTAACTAAAATTGATCCTACAAAAAAACAAATCCTAATTATCTCTTTAAACCAGGATAAAAAAGCTATCTCATTAGCAGAGAAAATAAGAAATCTCTCTATTCCTTGTCAGATTTATTATGGAAAACCAGGAAAAGCACTTGAATATGCAAATTCCTTAAAAATCCCTTATGTGATTTTTCTTGGAGAACAAGAAGTTAAAAAAGGAAAAATAAAATTAAGGAATATGAAAACAGGTAAAGAAAAGATGGTTAGTGAGAAAGAATTAAAGATTATTTAATTTTTCTGATAAAATCTCTATAAATTTCTTGTTTTCTTCCTCACTAGCTACAGAAACCCTAACAAAAGTATTTTTAGAAAGCCTAAATACTTTAGCATCTGTTACTAATACTCCTTTTTCTTTAAACTGCTTTACAAACTCTGTAGAATCATTAGAAATTTTAGATATATCTACTAAAAAATTAGCTGTAATAGACTTAGTACATTTCAACCCCATTTTATTAAGATTTGAAATTAAAAACTCTCTGTTTTTATCAATATACTCCTTTGATTTGTTAATATGTTCTTTATCTCTCAAAGATTCTATAGATAACTCTTGGGCAACACCATTAACTCTAAACGGAGAAGAGGTTTTTTTAATTTGCTCAATAATCTTAGGATTTGATAAAATATATCCTATTCTAAGAGATGCTAATCCAAAAGTCTTAGAAAAAGATCTCGCAACGATAAGATTATCATATTTTTCTAATAATGAAGCCCCATTTATCCCAGTTGCATCTGCAAGAGCTTCATCAACAACAACAATCCCCTTAAAATTCTTTATTACCTCTTCTTTTACCCCCTTACTTATTCCTATTCCTGTAGGATTATTTGGGTTACACAAGAATAAAATTTTAGTCTTTTCAGTAACCTTATTAAATATATGTTCTGGATTTAATTCAAAATTTTCCATAGGAACAAAAATAGGCTCTCCACCCATTATTTTTGCGTGAAATTCATATCTATGAAAAGTAGGAGTAGGAATAATAACCTCATCTCCTTTATCAATAAATGTGCTTGCAATCATTTGTAAACATCCATCACACCCATCTCCAAGCATTATCTGATTAGTATTTAGATTTACATAAGAAGCAATTTCACTTAAAAGCTCCATATTTTCAGGATAATAATGACTTAATTTTCTGGAATCAAACTCCTTTAACCTAGAAACAGCTTTAGGAGAAGCTCCTAAGGGGTTTATATTTAAAGATAAATCACATTTTTTATCTAAATCTTTCTTTTTAGGAGCATACTCCCTATCTTCAAACTCCTGTATTTCTTGCCTCAAAAGATTATTAACATCCATTTTTATTAACTTGAAATTTTATTAGAATTAATAAAAAAAAGACTACACAAAACTAGTTCCACCACCAAAGTATGCCAGTGTTTTGCTTCATTCTTTTTCTATTCATGAATAAATAATTTTATTTTTATATTTAAATCTTTCTATTAAAAGTATATACTTTATTATATGCTCTGCACACGCGAAATCCTTTTATATGTGCCTTTTCATGCGAATTTATGCCTAAAATAGAAACTAAAAGGTATATGATAGAATTTGAAGAAAAACAAGCTGGAGGTGCAGGAGGTTATGAAGCTGCCTATCTAACTTCTGAAGGAAAGCCTGCTAGTAAAAAATTATACACTCTTTTAGCTAAACTTGATGAAATATCGCTTCCTGTAGAAAATAGAGCCATTAGACAGAGAAATGGTTCTGAATTAATAAAGGCATTAGAACAAGAAAAATCACTTGGAATTGCCTCTGGATTTAAACCAAGTGGAGCATTTCATTTTGGGCACACCCAAACCTCTTCTGGTGTTGCGTTTTTTCAAAAAAACGGAGCCCAAATATTTATGCCAGTAGCAGACCTTGAGTGCATGTTAGATTCGGAACTAACAGAAAAGCAGTATAAATTTTGGGCAGCAGATAATCTGCTTGACTGGGGAGCAAACAGAGTCGACCTAGATGCAGCACATATTTACTTACAATCTGAAGAATTTAGAGTAGGTAATTTAGCATACTTGTTCGCTAGAGGTTTAAGTTTTGACCTTGCACTTGATACTTATGGACTTGATAAACTATCTAAAAAATTTGCTTTCTTATTTGCAGGAGTAGCACAAGTAGGAGACATAGCACTCCCACAACATTCAGATTTTAGCAATCAACACTCTTTTATGGTTAGTGGGCAAGACCAAGACGGACACATGAAAATGGCAATAGAATTAATGAAAAAGGCATTTGAAAGTAAGTTAAAGCTACCTGGAATTCAAACAGTATCCTCTGGATTTTACATCCCACATATGAGAGGATTAGGGCCAAAAATGAGCTCAAGTAAGCCTGAGTCCACTTTATACCTTGGTCCAGGACCTAATAAAGAAGATATTGAAACAAGAATAAAGTCCTCTATCATAAAAATAGATAATGCACTTAAAGATCCAGAATTGAAAAAAGAAGTAAAAAATTGTGCGTTAGATATGGTAAGATATATCCAGTTTTTTAATGCAAAAAGTCAAGTTAATTTTCCAGAAGCATTGAAGGCTCTTCCTAATAATATAAAAAGGGAACAAGATGCAGAGAAGAAATCTGAGTTAATAGACAAATATTTAATTAATTATTGTAAAAAAGCAGGACAAGATAATGTTGCACTAGTAAGAGAAAGCCTTCCTGAAGCACTAAAAGAACATCAGAAAAAAAGACAAATAGTTTTAGATTATGCTTTATCAAGAACAAGAAGCATTGGACAGGGAGGAGGATGGGAGATTGATGGTGCAATTCCTAGGCCAGAATTTTGGAATACTCCTAAAAAAGCTGTTGTTGATGCATCAAAAAGAACCCAAACACAATGGTTTAATATGGTGGAGTCTATGAGAGATAAACTTATTGCGTAAAATGGATAAAACAATTGAAAATTATCTATCAAGAAAAGAACTAGTAGCAAGAATTCTAGATGTGAAAGAAATATTACAATTTTCAAAAGGAGATAAAGCCAAAATAATAATGGGAGTGACATTTGATGCTGGGCAGACACTAGATATGATGAAGTACGGACTATTTTTAATGGACTTGCATGATCTTTTGACAAAAAAAGGTGTGAATGCAGAAGCACAATGGATTATTGCAGACCATTTTATGACTGACTTAAATAAAGACCTAGCTCAGGAACAAGCAAAATCCCAAGGGCTTGAAAGAATAAACTTCTTGCAAAATTTAAACACAATATATCATGGAAATATCTGTCTTTTGCGTACCTCTAAATTAAGTAAAGGCGGAGATTATCAAAGAAACACAAAAAGATTAAAAGAAGAAATCAAATTAAATCCTGAGTTTAAAGAGAAAGTTCTACTAGCTATTCCTGAAGATAGAAGAGAAAATCCAGAAGCTATAAATTATCCTTTAGAAGAACTTGCAACAATACAAACCCTAAAAACTAATATTAAAGTTGGGCCAAAATCTGAAATATTTTATGATTTTGTTGCAAGAGAGTTTTTTGAACAAATAGGATTTGAAAAATATATTGCAATCCACCTAACAAACTGCCTGCCTTTTGGAAATCCTGAGATTCCTGAAGGAGAAAGAGCTTGGGTAAATAAATTTGGGGTTTTGCCTTATAAGAAAAATAGCAAAGGCCTAGGAGATTATAGAATAGACCCTTTAAATGATGACCCCAAAGAGGTTATAGAACTTATAAGAACAACTACAGACAAAAGAGCTTTAGTAAATTTAATAGTCACAGCAGATCTTGCAGGCCATCGCTTAAGAAAAGAAATATCTCAAACAGATTTTAGTACACTTCCAAAATTAGACCAGCAAGCACTAAGAGAACAGGCTGTAGAAGGATATCACCAGTTCTTAACAAAGACAAGCAGGATGCCATACAGACTTGAGTAATATTCTAAAACCAATATATTTTTAAATATGTAATTACTTTATAGTTAATAAAATGAAACCACAATCTTTATTATCTCAAAAAGGAATTGTCCTAAAAACTCCCAGTATAAAAAAGATTCTAACAAGAGCAAAAGAAGTATCTCCAATTAAACTATTTTATGGAGAAACTTATGATCATACAGGCCATACTATTGATAGTATGAAATACTATTTTTTTGTTGCAAATCTGGCTCAGTCTTTAACACAAGAAGGATTTAAAGCAGAACCTACAATTCTGGTTGCAGATAGTGCAGCATGCAGAAATGTTTCTCCAGAACTTGAACATAAATACAAAAGATTAGGAGAAGGAAGAGCAGCTTTTGTTCTTGCTGTAAATAAAATATACAAAACAAATCTAAAAGTATTGAAAATGAGTGATTATATTAACACAAAAGCATTTCAAACAGAATTAAAAAAAGTAATGGAGATTTGTAAAGCAAATTCTGGCTTAATGGCAAAAATTGAAAAAAGTGTACCTAAATCTAAACTAGAACTAGAAAGAGCAAAAGGGTTTATGTACTCTTTTGATGAAATAACAACTATTATGGGGCTTGATATAAAAGTAGGCCCTCCAAGAGAAGATTTATATGATACTATTGCAAGACAAATAGCAAAAATAGAAAATTCAAGAGGATTAATATCCTTGTTTTTAACTCCGACTTTTCCATTAGGAAAAAAATGGGATTATTTTTTCTCTAATAAAGGAATAGAACATCACGGAATAACAGCTTATAAAGGAGGAAGTAAAAGACTCCAAAATCACAGAATATTGGTGGGAAGAACCCAATTAGACTATGCAAAAGAACTAATTAATAGCTCATTTATATCAACTAATCCAGAACTTCCAAATCCTGTATTAGATATAGGATTAATTTGTGAAATGGCAAGAAAAAGATTAGAAAAAAATGATTCACCAGTTACTTTGGCACAAGAATTTTATTCTGGAAACATAAATCCTAATCAATTAAAAGAAAAAGTTTCACAGTCCCTAGAAACTAATGTGTTATCAAAATTTTAAAATGGCACAAAATAATCACTATCAAACACTAAAAAAACTTATTGAAAAAAATACTTCTGAAAGACTTGGGGTTATTAAAGAGGAACTTGCTTCACTAGGACTAAAACCCACTATCTATTCTCTAGATTCTCCAAGAGGAGTAGATGTTCATCTTTCTGTTGCATTCAATTACAACCATAAGAAAGAATTATGGTTAACAGCAAATTATGACACTTTTGAAAGAATGCCTTCAGCAAATAATAATTCTAGTGGAGTTATTACTCTCTTAGGATTATCTGAAAAACTGATTGGTTCGCAATTTCCAGTAAATATAAGGCTAATTTATTTTGATGCAGGTCTTGACACTGATCTTATAGCCAAAAACAGAAGAAATCCTGAATTTAAACCAGGTTCTGAATTATTTTTAGAACATATTCTTAACAAAGAAATCGAATTTATAGATTCTTACAATGGAACAATAATAGTCCAAGCAGTTGGCAAGGGTAATTTTCAAGTTTTTGAGAAAACTGGGAAAAAATATGAGAATAGTCAAAAACTTAATAAATTAATCATAAACCATGCTAAATCAAAAAACATAACTATCCCATTACTTCCTAATAGCCCAAATGCAGACAACATTTCATTCTTAAAATTAGGCTTGGAAGCTAGTGTATTAACAAGATATGATGAAGGGTCTTGGCACAAAATGCAGACAACAAAAGATGATATTTCAAATGTAAACATAAACCTAATAAACCAAAATATAAAATTTATTTTGGGATTATTACAAAATATAGAAAATGACAGATAAAATAGATTTAGAAAAAATAGCTAAAAAAGACCATAAGGCAAAGCTTAAGCTTAAAGAAAAAGAAGAAGCTTATTATCCTCAGAAAATAGCAGAGTCTGGACTAAAAACAATTATCAGATTTGTTAAGTATTGCCCTAATCCAAGCAAGTATATGAAAATGAACATAACTTTTGCACACAGAGACCTAGAGATGATTGCAGAAGCAATAGCAAATAAACAAACCTGGGCAGTTATATCTGGATTAAATCCTTCAGGACCCTTACATTTTGGCCATAAAGCTATATTTGATGAGCTTTTATGGATGCAAAAACAAGGAGCAGACCTCTTTATTCCTTTAACAAATGATGAAAGCTTTGTTGTAGGAAAAACAAAAAGTCTTGCAGAATCTAGAAAAATTGCTTATGAACAAGTTATACCAAGCATTATTGCAATGGGTTTTGACCCTGAAAAAACTAATATTTTTGTGGATTCTGATTATCCCTCAATTTATAATGTTGCTATGGACTTATCAGATAAACTCACACTAAATAAAGCACTTAAAGTCTTCGGGTTTAATGAAAGAACTGATACTGAAAATCCAGGAACCCTGTTTTACAGAGCAGCAGTTCAATTAGCTCAAATTCTTCTTCCACAATATGCGGAATTCGGAGGAAAAAAACCAACCCTTGTTCCAGTAGGAATAGACCAGCATCCTTATATCCTATTAGCAAGAGATGTAGCAGAAAGAAAAGGATTTATTCCTCCTGCAGAACTCATAACAAAATTTTTATGGGGATTTGATGGAAAAGGAAAAATGGCTTCAAGCAGGCAAGACTCTGCTATTTTTCTAACCGACCCTCCAGAAAAGGCAGAAAGAATTCTTAAACGTGCCTATACAGGGGGGAGTCCAATAGCCCGCTTCCAAAAAGAACATGGAGGAGTCCCAGAAATATGCCCAATAGAGTCTATAAGAAGGTATCATTTTGAACAAGATAATCATGTTGCTGAACAATGCGCTTCAGGAGCAATGCTTTGTGGAGAGTGTAAAAAATACGGGATAGAGGAAGTAACAGACTGGCTTTCAGACCATCAAAAAAGATTACCTGAAGCTAGAAAAAATATAGAAAAGTTTATATTAAATAAACCTATTAAATCTATACTAGAATGAACCAAAAAGTTGACTTAAACAGAGTAAGAAATACACTAAGGGAATTAGAAGATAATATAATTATTTCTTTATTTAGGAGGGCAAGATTTAAATTAAACAACAAAATTTATGTTTCAGGGGAAGTAGAAATACCTAATTTTGATGGAAGTTTTTTTGAATTTCTTTTTAGAGGAACAGAAAAACTTCATGCACAAGCAGGAAGATATCAGGATCCAGAAGAACATCCTTTTTATAAAAACCTTCCTAGCTCTGTAGTAAAAAGAACAGTAACAGATGTTGGAATAAGAAAAAAGACAAATTTTAATGATGAATTACTAAAAATATACATGAAAGCTTTGCCTACAATCTGTAAAATAGGAGATGATGACAATACATATGGAGGTGCAGCTATCGCAGATATTAACTGCCTACAGAATCTATCAAAAAGAGTTCATATAGGAGAGCAGGTTGCAGAAGCAAAATATCAACAAGATCCCACAGGATATGATAAATTAATTAGAGCTGGAAACACTGCAGGAATAATGGAAAAACTCACAAATCAAAAAGTAGAAGCAGAAGTTTTAGAAAGAGTAAAATCAAAAGGAGCAAGATATCATGTTAATCCAGATTTTATTTCTGAGTTCTATGAAAAGAAAGTTATCCCATTAACAAAAAAAGTAGAAGTAGAATATTTCTTCCAAATAGCCAAAAAAGAATAATCTTCTCTTCAAAAAACAGGCTCTCTTTTAATTATTCTACTACTAATAGCCATACCCTTTTCTTCTGCTTTTAAACAAAAAATCCTACCTCCCTTTCCTTTATAATCATCTTTATCTGCAACTTCAATATTTTTCTGCCAAAAACGAAGTGCTTTATCTTTAAAAATGCAAGTTTCATAAGATTCCAAATAATCCGCCCATAACTGTCTTGCTCTTTCTGCACTAACATAAACAAAATTTCTAACCTCCTCCTCTAAAAAATCTTTCTTTTTTCTTGTGCATGATATAACAGATAAAAAAGCTCCCTTACGGTCTGTTTGCACTATCTTAGTGTAAATTGTCGCCCCTCCTGAAAAATACTTCCTTATTTCTTCCTCCATCTAAAAAAATAAGAAACCAGCTTTATAATAATTTTTGTTTTCAAGTATTCATTTAACCTTTCCTTTCATTAATTCAGAAGCAGTATCAAAGAAATTAGCCAGAGGATTTTCAAAATCTTTGTTGATTTTCTCAATTCTTTTTCTCTGTTCATCATCAAGCTCTTGTTCTATCTGTTCAATCTCTTCTTCAACAAAATCTAAAGCCCTTTGTTTTTTGAATATCTCATAAAGCCAGATCCATATCTCCTCAAAATGTTCCTCCTGCTCTAGCCAGACTTTTTGTTGATTATCTAAATGCAATAAAGGCAGAAAAGAAACAAGTCTTTCTTCTCTTCCCTCGCCAACTAATTCTGTAAAACTAATTTTGCTTTTAGGTTTCTTTTTCAGATAAACTCTAACCTTGGCATAAATTTTTCTTATTCTGTCACGTATATTCACCCTTGTCTTTAAAATATCCACTTGCGCTAGTCTTCCTGCCTGTCTCACAGATATTTCTCTTTTGATTCTTCTGTGCTCTGTATTTATTGCTTTGTTTAAAGCTGACATTAATTCCTGCAAACTCACCTGTCTAAATCTGGGCATGGGGGTTCTTGGCAAGAGTTCTGGCAGCTCATCCACATCTATTTCTATTCTCTCCATACTTGTTTTTTTCTCCTCTTTTTTACCAAACAAAATCTCATCTAAACTCCTTATGTAGCTATTAAGAAGAATTTCTGATTTTATTCTCAAAAGAAGAGATGCAGCTAATAATACCTTACTGGAAATAAAAAAGTTTGCTTCTTCTAGTTTTTTAATTTTCTCTAAATATTTCTTAGCTAACAAAGCAAGATCTATATCCCAGGGATCTAGCTGCTCTGTTTGAATAAGCTCATAAATAATTGCCTGCCAGCTCGCTTCCTTGCTTGTCAGCATATCATAAAGCTGGTTCTGGCTGATTTTCTCTATCTTCTTGCTCTCTTTAACTTCTTTTATTTCTTCTGTCTCTTTTTTTGGCAGAAAATCGTGTAATTCCATATATTTCCTACTATCACATAATTTATAAAATCTTCCTCTCAACCAGTATTTTAACTATATATTTAAGAACAATAAAGCTTATAAATAGTCCTTGTCTCTAAAAAAGACAAAGAAAGGGAAAAAATAAGAAATTATTATGTCATTCACTAGTTACAACAAAACCGAAAGATTTAAATACTATTGACACTTATATTTATTATCACCTCTTTTTCCCCAGAAGAGGCTGATTGGCACTCTATTTTTACGCTAAGAAGCCTCTTCGAGGGTTTTAAAATTAATTTGTATTATATTTACATGTATAAAAAGGGATAAATTAATAAAAAAGCAAACCTGTCTAAAACCAGGCACTACTAAGTTAATTTGACCTTTTTTAATCATAATTCACTTTTTTCCTATTATGTTCTTAGAGTCACTTTAAAGTGGTTAAGGAATAAAAAGATTTATATAGTTATTTTTCATAAACAAAATATTAAAATTAAAAGAAAAAATGTTAACTAATTGTCTAAGCAAAGAAACAGAAAGGTTAAGAAATTGGAGAAAAGAATGGTTGAGGTTAGCTTTTTCAAGATTAGAACCTGAAGAAAGAAAGAGAAGACCTATAATAGATAAACTTGTTAAAAAAGCATTTGGTCGGTGGACAGAAGGAGATTTCATACCACAAACCGCTCCATGGGAACCTGAAGATAGTATATATGAAAGAACGCCAAATAGACGATTATCTGTTATAATCAACAGGGGATTATTTGGATGGAGAGATAGAGACGGAATTAGTATGGGAGTCTTTGATAACCAATTAGGAACCGAACTAAGAGTCTACAAAGAATTTAAAAAACATGGAGAAAAATACAAAGCATTATATCAAAAAAAATTTGGCGATATTGTAGAAATAAACTATTTTGAGAAGAATAATTAAAGTGACAACAGATATACAAACAATAAAACTAAAAGATATTAGGGTTTATGATCCTAGAGCTGATGACATTACCTGGGAAAAATATTCTAAAGCCAGGGCTCAAGTTAATGTTACCAATATCCAACTTGCGTATGCTATGTATGATGGCTTAAGCAACAGAGTTCTAGAATCTAAAGTTGCTCCTGATGTTGCTCCTGATGTTACATTAGAAAAATGGTTATATGGAGATAACGGATATTTTAATAGAAAAGAAAGTGCAGGTATTGGATCAGTAGTATTTATAGATGGGAAGTTTTATAACACATATAAAATGAATGAAGCACCTGATTCAGAAAAATTAACTAAAATAGCAAAAAGAAAAAATTCTGTTCCTTTTGTCTTCTACAGACAGCCTATTGTAGATTTATTTTAATAAAAATCACTCTTTTTTCTCTTCTGTTTCCACCTTTTTCTCTAAGAATTCAGTATAATGACATCTTCCACAATATAATCTATCTCTTGATTTAGCCAGAAAAACTCCTAGCCCGCATCTCGGACATGTCTGCTCCCTAACTACTTTATCTCCCTCAATTTTGTAGAATTTCCATTTTTGAGATGATGATTTATTTTTATGGGGTTTTTTACCCTGATGAACAACTTTCTTTTTTTCTGCTGCTGGTTTTTTCTCGTCATATGGCATTTTTATTGTTCCTTATTCTCTTCAGGCTTTGCTTCTTCTTTTGGCTCTTCTTTATTTTCTTCAGCAGGTTGTTCTGCTGGCTTTTCCTCTTTTCCCTTCTTCTTTTTTGATTTAGGCTCGATTTTCTCTTTGTCTTCTTTATTATCATAGATATGAGCTGAAATAAGAAATGTTTTTCTCCCAAATTTCCCTTTTATCTGCTTAACTGCAACTACCTCTTCTGCAATTTTAAATTTCTCTGCAACTGATTTAGAAGCTTCCTGCATTGTAGGGTTTTTTTCTGCTTCTATAATTATCTTAACTTCCTTTCTCTTCAAAAGAGGATTTTGTTTATCTTGTATTAGTTTCATTTTCAACATCAGTTTCTTTTAAAAAACTCTATTTTGTTTTAATTGCGTATTTTCCTTTTTCCTTTACCTTTAATTTTTTAGCAATTTCTGACTGCTCTGGATTAACAATTATAACTCTGCCTTTCCAAGATTCTGTAGATTCTGTAGAACCACATTTAGGGCATTTATCTCCCTCATATATATTCTTGCACTCTTTGCATGCTTTTTCTTTTGCCATTTTTATTTACCAACATTTAGGACCATCCCAAGTTGCATCATAATATTTTTGCAATTTCTTACCTTTATAAGGTCTAACAGTAACACTCACAACTCCTTGATGTCTAAGATTTACTAAATCCCTAATCCTATTAAACATCCTTGATTGACCAGTTCCATAAACATGGTCATTCTGTACCTTGCTTCTTATTCTGTCCCAAGATTGCACTTTAATACACATATAGCCCACAGGCAATGCAAAAAAACTTTTTTCAAATGAATCGCCAATAACTCCAAAACCAAATTGGCATTCTAAAACTTTTGTTCCTGCAAGAAAATTTGAAGCTTTTTGTGTTAATTTTTTTACTTCTTCAATCATTTTTTCTTTCCCTTACCAGCTTTTCCAGCAGTTTCAGCTTTTGCTGATTTTTTAGCAGCCATTTTAGCTTTTCTTTTTTCATCTTTTATCCAGTCTAATTTTCCTAATCCTGGCTGCCTCATTGTTAATCCAAGTTTTGGATCTTCTCCTTTATAACTTATTGCGACAACTCTAGCTAAACAAGGATCTCCTCTTTTCAGGCTTTTCTTACTGGATTTTCCTATGAGAACATTACTCTTAGAAAAACTAACATAATCTTCCATTGTCTGACTTATATGAATCATTCCCTGCATAACTCCCAAATTCATAAAAGCCCCAAAATTAGTAATCTCATTAACAATTCCATAAACTAATTCCTGCATTTCAGGTTTCCAAACAAGAAGCTTAAACTGGCTATTATAATAAGCTGCACCATCCCCTGGGATTATTATTCCCTCCCCAACATTCAATACTTCCATAACCCCAATAACCTCTCCAATCTCTTTATCATGATACTCTTCATAGCTTTCTTGGAGCTGTTTCTCAACAGCTACGCCAGTTGCTAACCCAAATAACTTTGGTTCTACTCTTATATAATCCTCAACTTCTACAATATAGAACATTTTGATTCTCCTAAAATAAAAGATAAATAAAGGACAGAAAATGAATTTATAAAGCTTATTATTCCTATTTTTATTAAATATGCACTGATATAATTAAATTTATAAACAAACAATGTAACAAAATATCATGGTGGAGCAAGAAACAATTACACTACATGGAGCCCCTTTTTTTATATATGAAACAGAATCAAGGATATTTAAAGTTGTGAAAGCACTAACTTACTCAAACGAGGGATTTTCTCCTATATTTAATGAGGAAATAGGAGGGCTAAGAAAAGGTTTAGAAATTAAAGAGAGTTCAAATAGAGGTTTAGAACTTAAAGTAGACATCCCCATTAAGAGGCTTATTGTGCCCTATGTAATACAAAAACTAAGAGCATTTGCCGAAGTTTCAGATCAGGATTTTTTTTCTTATGAACCATTTGGAAATTTTATGTGTGAACTTATCACAACTAAAGGAGATATCTATGTCTATAAAATAGCTCCGAGAATTTTCAGAAAAAATGTAGACAATTGCTCATTTACTCAAACTTAACCTTTTTCTTCGATTAATTAGAATAACTCTCCCTAAAATCTGCCTCATTTCTTTATCTAAGGTAGCTACAATATTTTTCTTGTTTTCAGAAGCCAGATTAATAATCCCCACATCAACTGTTTTTCCTTTAACCTTAATTTTTTTAATTTTATTCGCATCAAGAAGCTGTAAAGCTAAATTAGATGCTTGTTTATCTTTTCCAGAAACTTTTTTCAACTTATCATCCTTTATTTTTTTTAACTCTTCAACAACCTGTATAGGAACAACTAACTCGTAATTTTCATTTAACAAATTACTAATCCCTTCAACATAATCTAATTTATTTTTCGCACAGTAAATCAGAAAGTTTGTGTCTAATATAATTTTCATGATTTAAAAACAGAAAGCAATATTTAAATATTTATGTTTAAATCATGAAAATATTTAAGAATTATTAACACAATCCTTAACCTAAGGTTCAACTCTCTAACAGAGCATATTTTTATATTATAGAAATAATTAAAAAAACTATTTAATGTAAATTTATATGAAACGTAAAGTAATTCTTCAGGAAACATATAAAAGATTAAAAACAGCTGAAAAATTAGCAAAGGTTATTATTCCCTCAAAAGCTGTTTTACTTGCAGGATCTGTTGCTTATGCTCCAGATTATAGTGTTACTCCAAAATCTGATTTAGAATTAATTTGTATTATTGAAAATCAAGATGCTTTAAGGAATCTATTTATAGAAAAGACTGCTGCAAGACATTTATCTTCAGGAAATGCGGATTTATACAAAACAAATCTTTCTGGTTATGAATTTCCAGTAAATTTAATTTTTTGGACTTCTCCTTTCTTTGAGAGAGTATGCAATGATATTAATTTTGAATTTGGGGTAAGATTTAGTAAAGAAAATCTTTCAGGAAAGAAAATCCAATTATGTGGGCTTCATGGACAGAGAGTTATATTTACCAGAAAATCTACAAAAACAAATGGAGGGTACCTTACAAAATATCCTGTGCATCAAATTAAACATGATTTATACTATTATGCAGGTGTTCCTGTAGAAAATCTACTAAGTAATCCCCAAGTATTTGAAGGAGATAAAGAATATGTTAACAAACACATTCACACTTTTTGGAGCATTATTGCAGAAAGATGCAGAAATGAATATGGGGGGCCAGATGATGACCCTTTCATTGAAAATCTTTTACTAAGAAGAAATAGGATGTCTTTGTCTTTTTTGGATTCTTTAATGGAAAAAGAAGATTATTACTGGCATCTTGCTAGAAATCATCAATTTCATACCTAACCTGAACCTAAGGTTAGGTTATCGGCGTGGGCGTTTAATATCACATTTTCCCAAAAATATTATCATGTTTTTCCCATAATATTTAAATAATCTTCTTTTTCTCTTCTTATATGATAATCTTATTTATCGGCCCTCAGGGCAGTGGAAAAGGAACCCAGGCTAAGATAATTTCTAAAAAACTTAATATTGTCCATATATCTACTGGAGATTTATTAAGATCTGCAACCGGAAAATTAAAAGAAAAAATTGATTCTTACATTAATAAAGGCAAATTGATTCCAGACAAATTTATTTTAAAGTTGCTGAAAAAAAGAATAAAACAACCAGATTGCAAAAACGGGATAATTCTTGATGGCTATCCGCGTAATTTAAGCCAAACAGAAGACTTAGAGAAAATAACAGGCATTGATAAGATTTTTGAAATCCATATTTCAGATAAAGAAGCAATAAAAAGATTGCTAGGAAGATGGAACTGCAAGAAATGCGGAATTGCTTATAATCTTATTACACAACCAAAACCCAAAAACAACCATATTTGTGATATTTGCAAAATCCCTCTTTACCAAAGAAAAGATGATATAGATAAAACTGCCATAAATAAAAGGCTGAAAATTTATCATAAAGATACAAAACCTATATTAAAAAAATTCAAAAATAGAGCAATTATAATAAACGGTGAACAGACAATAGAAAAAATCACAGAGGATATTTTAAAAAAATTGCAGTGAGTTTTCCCAAAATATTTAAATAACTATCATAAAAGTGTGATAATTATTCGCTTTTATCAAAACAAATAGATTTTTATAATATCTTTTCCTTAAAAATATATGAAAAAAAGTAGTGCGATTTTGGGATTATTAGCGATATCTATATTATTGATTAGCATCTTTAGTTCTGTTAGCTTAGTAAGTGCTAGTTGGTTTGATAATGTTTTAGGAAAAATCACAGGAAAAATTACTGATAATGAGACAGGTGAAGAAGAGGAGATAGAAGAAACAGAAACTGAGCCAGAGACTGAACCCTGTAGAGCAATATCAGGTTGGAGAATAGAGGATAATAGATGTATTGAAGATTCTGGTTGTGATTATGATGATTCAAAATATAAATATTATGGCAAAGATGAATGTGAAAGTTTATTAGAAATTCCTCCAGAGACTCATGTTTTAGAGTGTTATGATAGTGACGGAGGAAAAAATTATTACAAAAGAGGAAGCTGGTCAGCATGTGATTCTGAGGGAGGATGCAATTACCCTGTTGTCTGTGATTATTGCGTAGATGAAAACACACTAAATGAGTGTTATTGTGAAGGTACCCAAAGTATGGGTGAAACATATGTCTGTCCTAGTGGTTGTAAAGACGGGGTATGCATATCAGAAGAATGTCCAACAATAATAGGATGGAGAATAAAAGATAATTTATGTGTCTCTGATTCTGGTTGTGAGTATGATTCTTCAAGGTACAATTATCATACTTCAGAGGAGGAATGCAGAAATCAGTTAAAAGAAACACCTGTTTATTCTGTATGTGAAGAGCTAGATAATATTTATCAAAAAGAGGACTGTTATATCAGAATTGCAGAAAGGACAAGAGATCCTAGCCTTTGTGAGAAGATAACTGATGTTTCAAGACAACAAAAATGTTATGTTTTAGCACAAGAAGAGCCTCCTGAAACAGAACCTAGAGAAGAAACAAAATGCGCAGCAGAAATAAAACTAATATTCAATCAGGATGTTTATTATTTAGGAGATGATTTCAAAGTCATAATTGAGGTTCTTGATTCAAATGGAAATCCCATACCTTATCATCATTTTTATTCTCAAACCTATACTTATGAACCTGAAGGAATGTGGCATACTGTTTCGTTAGACAAAACAGATGAGAGAGGTTATTTTGTTTTTGAGGGAACAATAGAAGAAGGCAAAATGACATATGGTAAGACAAAACATAAAATATATATTGAAGCTCATGACAACTGCCCTTATGTTGAAACAACTGCATTGGTTGAAGTCAGAAGAAAAGAAACAGATTTAGTTAAATGTGCAATGGGGAATTGTATACCAATAGAGGAAATAGAACCAGTAGAAGTCCCAATCAACAAGGTTTTTTACAGTTGCACTGGTTGTGAAGTAGAAGAAAAATGTTATCCTATTGGTTACAGAAAAGAGGGAGAGTATTGCTGCATTGACAATAAGTTCATACTCCAAAAAGAAAAAGGGGAGTGTGACAATAACTTTGAATGTAAAAGCAATGTTTGTATTAATGGAGAGTGCATGACTGAAGGATTTATAGAAAAAGTGATTGAATTTCTAAAGAAGATTATAGGAATAGAACCTAAACCATCAGTAGAAAAAGGATGCTCTAAACTACTTGTTGAGAGAGATATTGGAGATAATGAATATGAAGAATCTGGATATGGTGAAAACAAGAATGAGCAGGTTCCTGTATATTCAGAAAATGGAGAGAATATAGAAACAATAAAATGCTGTGTAGCTCATTATTCAACAGGCGCTACTATGGTTTGTTCATTTGAAAATAAAGAAGATGCAAAAAATTCTATTAAATGGATATTAGCAAGAGGAGAGGCTGGCGCATATAGTATAGAAGAGTATAAAGGAGAAAAAACATTTATTGATATCAATCATGGAGGAATATTAGCATGGACAAGCAAGGCATATCTAATCGCTTCAGGTGGAGATTCAGATACAGGCAGATTTGTGGAAGAGATAGTTGATGTTTATATCAAGAAATATCCTAGTGATTTTGACTTAACACAAACAGACATTCCATATGTAGAAGTTGAAGCAGTATCTGAAACAGTATCAACCCAGACCGAATTAGTGTTCTGCACTTCTGAAGGTGAAAAAAAGGCAGATGGATGTGAAAGAAGTGGAGGAGATGCACAAATGGAGAAAGATTACGAAAAAGGATGCTGGAGATATACTTATTGCATAACAGCTGAAGAAAAGTGTGGAAATCTGGTGGATTCTGAAATAAGAGATGAATGTTACAGAAATTCTGCGCTTGAATCAGGAAGCACTAAATTCTGTGAAAAAATCACTGGTTCTCAAATGAAAGAGAAATGTTATGCTCTTCTTGAATGATGATTATAAACCCTAGGAGTCTATTATGAATTTTTTTAATAAACCCCTATTTTTAATTAGTCTAAAAAGAGGTTACAATCTTTTTTGGTTCATCTTGTCTAGTAGAACCAATACCCCCTATAACCTCTCGGTATCTTTGTATTTCTCCTCTAGAATGTTCTGTTCTAATTAAACCATTATAAGAAACTTTCCAATATTCCATTACTTTGTGCTCATTAGGCTTTAAACTTAACCTATTAATTGGTTTATCCTATTAACATTAGCTATACTTTCATTTTATGAGTTTTTTGATGATGATGAAAAATAGTAAATATTATCATGTTTTTCCCATAATATTTAAATAATTATCTTTCCCTTTCCTATTATGGGAAAAAAGGGGTTTGTTGAAAGGGTAAAAGAGCACTTCAAAGATGTTACAAGCTTAAAAAAATCTCCTCACTCAATTGCAGGAGGATTTGCAATAGGAACTTTTGTTGCCTTGCTTCCAACATTCGGACTTGGAGTATTTATTGGAATTTTAGTGTTACTTTTTTTTAAAAAAATAAGTAAAATTTCTATGATGCTAGCTTTTGTTGTATGGAATCCCTTAATCCTTGCTTCTGTTTATCCTGTAAGCTATATAATAGGAAATACAATTCTTTCAGATTCATCTGCACAAAGCCATGGAATAAGTATTTTAGAAAAACTTTTCACCAGCTCAAAAAGTTTTTTACTAGGCAGTGTGATTTTAGCAACAATAGTTGCAGTAATAGGTTACTTGTTGATCTTAATACTAGCTTCTCATTACCAAAAAATAAAACTTAAAAAACAAAGCCTTGAAGAAATAAAATCCCGAGATAGATTTAAATAATCTCTTATTTTTTTCTTTTATGGAAAAACTAGAGGAAAAAGAGCACATCTTATCTGTTCTAAAGGAAACAAAAGCAGCTGTTAGAAAAGAAGATACCATAAAGCTAAAAAATTTAAGCAATAAAACAATTCATGCAGCTTCTATTAAACAAGACCCTGATGGAATAGCTCTAGCAGTGATGATCTATGCTTTAAGCAAGATAATAGAAAGAAAAAAATATACTTACTATAAAGAATGGCCAAATTTTCACAAGAAATATGTTGAAAACATAAACAAGGCAGTTGAAAACCTAGAAAAGAGCGATATTAAAGGTTTTAGAAACAATATTAATGAAATAAGGAGTGAAATAGGAAAGCTTTCTGGCAAATTTAAAAAATATATCCAGGATGTTTTCAGAAAAGCAGAAATCAATAAAGCAAGCAGAATTTACGAACACGGAATCTCTATAGAGCAAACAGCCAAACTCCTAGGGATTACAATCTGGGAGCTTGCAGAATATGCTGGGCAGACAGGAATATCAGATGTAAATCTGACTGTAACCCTGCCTATAAAACAAAGAATAAAACAAGCAGAGGATATGTTTAAAACATGAAAGCCTTAATCTTCGATGCCTCCACCTTAATTAACTTTTCAATGAATGGCTTACTTGATGTACTTGCAAAATTAAAGACAATTTTCAATGGAAAATTCTTAATCACAGAAGATGTAAGATATGAAACAATAAAACGCCCTTTAAATATAAAGAAATTTGAATTAGGAGCATTAAGGATTCAGTCTCTTTTAAATAAAAAAATCATAGAACTGCCTGATTCTGTTGGAATCAAAAATTCACAAATAGAAGAAAGAAGCAGAGAACTACTAAGAACATCAAATCGCACTTTTATTGCAAAAAACAGCTATCTCCATTTAATTGACAGAGGAGAATCCTCTTGTCTTGCTTTATCTGAGATTCTCACCAGAAAAGGAATAAAAAATATTCTTGCTATAGACGAGAGAACAACAAGGATGTTATGTGAAAATCCAGAAAATCTCCAAAAACTTTTAGAAACCAAGCTCCATACCAAAGTTAAAGTTAAAAAAGAAAATTTTTGGGAATTTGAAAAATTTAAGGTTATTCGTTCAACTGAATTGGTTTATATTGCTTATAAAAATAAACTTGTAGAACTAAAAAATGGCCTTGTCCTAGATGCCCTTCTATATGCAGTAAAATACAAAGGCTGCTCTGTATCTAGAAACGAAATAGAAGAGATAAAAAGGCTTTAATTACACAGCTGGAGTAAAAATCCTACTCCTAAGAAGAGTTTCTTTATCTGTTAGAAATTTTAATAACTTTTCAAAAGGATGATTTACTAGCAGTCTATAAGACCTGCCATTTTCATTTTTTTCAAATATAACTTTCTCATATTTTTCTGAATCTAGTGAGCTTGCAGCAGCATATAAATCTACGTGATCAATTAATGCATTAGTACAGGCAGTTACAAGTCCCTCTGGAATCTGGTTCTTGTCTAGAGAACTGACAACATATCTATCAGCTTGTTTTTTAATTTCCACAACATCAAGTTTTTCATTAGAAATCCTGCATGCTAAGATATCTAATCTGCAATCCATTGCCCATCCCCCACTTAATTCAAAACTGCCAAAAACTCTTGATTTTGCTTCTCCACTCATGTTAATCTTTGTTGAATTCTATTTATAAATATTTATCTTATAAAACTATATCTTTTTAAACTACAAATTTTTATTCATTTTAAGGGTGCGTAGTTCAACGTCTAGAATAGGTGGCTCCAGACCACCAGAAGGGGGTTAAACTCCCCCCGCGCCCATTTTATCAGCTAGTTTTCTCCTTAGAAATATTTATAAATAATACTTCCCTCATAAAATAAAAATGGTGAAAAAAATAATTTGTATTCTTATAGTCTTATTTGCAATAGCTAGTGTCTCAGCTGTAACTACTCAAATAGAAGTAGAAACTTATGCCTATCACAATGTAACTGCTAATATATTCAATCCAGCTGTAGAAGATCCTATTCAAATTTTAAATAAAGATTCAGGCTCAAAAGGAAAAGCAATATTTGAATTCAATTGCGACCTAAGCAAGATAGATTTTTCCATAATAGTAAGAAAAAATGGAAAACTGGTTGTATTTAAGAAATTTGAAGGATATACCACAGGAGGTACAATTAGCCTTAGGTTACTCAAAGAAGAACACATGGGAACAACAAATACAACTACTACAACTACAACAAATACAACTACTACAACTACAACAAATACAACTACTACAACAAATACAACTACTACAACAAATACAACTACTACAACATCCTCATCAGAAGGAACAGAAAATTTAAATGCAACAGTTGGCTCAAGTGCTCCTGAAGGTGATGGATTTCTTCCAAATATTGTTTATTTTATTACTATAGGGATTCTCATTGTTGCAGCAATACTGTTTCTTATTTTTAGAAAGACAATACTAAAAAAACCCTTACTAATAAGAAAACCATCATCTAAAAATATCAAGATTCGCAAATATAGTGAAATCAAAGATGAAATAAAAGAAAGAGCAGTAAGTGAAAAAGATTTAACTGAAGAAGAAAAAAAACTCTTAGAATTAGAAAAAAGAGCAAGGGCGCTTCAAGAAGAAATAGCTAACATTAAAAATAAAAAAAACAAGATAAAAGAAGCTGAAGAAAAATTAAGAAGGGATAAAGAGGAGTTAGAAAGATTAAAGAGAGGAGAAAATTAATGTAAAAATTAATTATTCTATACTATTATCGCAATCTTTATAAATTACATATTCCTAACTTAATTATGAAAAAAAGATGTGAAAAATAAAGTGGCAAAAATAAAAAATCCAGCAAAACCAGAACTTGACAAAATGCTTATAGAAAATTTTGTCAATTTGCAAAAAGTTCTTACAAATTTATCTATTAAATTTGACTCACTTTCTGAAAAAATGTCTAAATTACTCCAGCTTTTTGAAATATCTGCAAAAAGTTTTGTAGAAAAACAAATCCCAGACATAGAAAAAAAATCAATTACGAAAACAGAAGAGAAAAATCAAGAACTCTTAGAGAAACTAGATATTCTGCTTGAACAAAACAAAACAATAGCCAGAGGCCTAACTTTAATAGAAGAAAGGTTAAGAGAAAGACCCCCTGTACGTAATTTAAATCCAGGAAGGCCGAGATATCCCCACTTATAATTAAAGTTATCTCAGTAAATTATTTTTTGTTTTTAAAATGTTAAAACAAATGACTAATAAAGATAAAATTCTTTTTTTGAAACTTTTTACTCAAGAGCTTATTATTAACTCTAAAAAGCCTGCAATAGAAAAACCTGCTGAACAGCCAGCTAAAGAAATCCATGTGCTTCCTCCTATACTGCCCCACTCCCAAATATTACAAGAAATGACTAAATTAAAGGAGCAAGAATCTAAAAAAAGAATAGAAAAACCTGCTGAAAATTTCTTGCCGCGTATTGTTCCAGAAGTGGCGCAGCCCACACAAATTTTTCCCCGGCCAATACAACGAATCCAGCCAATACATCCAATTAAGCCCCTGCCAAAAATACAAAGGCCATCAAACCTAACAATTCGACCAACTCGCCTTACAAGAAGATTTACCAGACCTATTTCCGCCCCTCCATCAGAAATGTCAGCTCCTCCAGTTACAGAAACCAGAGCAGAACCAGATTTAGGAAAGTTGAATATACTTTTAAAAGACAAAGCAATTACAATTATAGAGTGTCTTGGACCTGAGAAACTCATACTTGTTAAAAAAGCAAACAGAGTAAATTTCACAAAAATAAAATTATCAGAAGATGACATTAAAAAAATAATTGAGAACTTCTCAAAAAGCGCAAGGATTCCTATAACAGGAGGGGTTTTTAAGGCAATTACTGGAGATTTAAGAATCAGTGCAGTTATTTCTGAGTTTGTTGGAAGCAGATTTATACTCTATAGGACAACGCCCTATTCATTAATAGAAAATAAACCTTAGATAAACTTAAAAACTATAAATCCTTCTAATTAAAAACAAAAAGAGGAGTCTAAAATGGAATACTGGGTCATGATAATCTTAGGAGCATTAGTTGCAATAGTAGTAGTCCTAATTATACTCTTACTTCTTATTTACAGAAAATTGAAACTAATGAATTTTCTAAAAAAAGAACAAGATCCAGAAACACAGGAACTTAGAAAACAAAATTTTGAGCAAAGAATTAAAGATATAGAAAAAAAGCTCGGTTGAATTTCATTTATTATCTTCTTTGGCTATAGACTTTTTCTTTGTTTTTTCTTGTTTCGAGGATTTTTTCAGTGAAAAGGTTAAAGATGGCATCTTAGGTAATTTAAGGAACTCTCCTGTAGATTTAGCAGGTTCTTTTTTCATGGGTTTTTTGACAACAACTGGCTTTAATTTTTTAATTAGGGGTTTTGGGAATCCTTTGGATTCAGGGGTTTTCTTGATTAAGATTGCCTTTTTAGTTAAGGACTCTAGTTTTTTATCAGGTTTCTTTGTAACTGATTTTTTCGTGAAGATTAGTATTGGTTTTTTAACTAAAGGTTTTTTAATCAAAATTATCTTATTGCTTGGAAATTCTGGTTTTTTAACAGGGGGCTTCTTAATGGGAGGGTTTTCCATAACAACTGGTTTTTGTTTTTTAGACAAATACGCATGCTTAAGAGCATCAAGCTTTCTAGCTAAATCCTTAATACTGGTTTTTGGCTTAACCTCAGTTTTCTTAATAATCCCTCTTAACTTTTCTTCAGGATAATCTGGAGTAAGTTGCGGGATAAACAGGGGTTCTATTTCAAACTGAGAAGGAGTCAAAACCGCAGGACCTCCTGTAGCCCTTGTAAATCTCCTAGATAAAGGGCGCTTTCCAATTGCTTTCTTTTTCCCCTTAACTTTCTCTTTTTTAGATTCTTTCTTTAAAGGGGGTTTTTCACTCATTGTTTTTTCCTGTTTCTTTTCTTTCTTTCTTTATTTTCTTCAGGAGGAGGTGAAGGTATAGGAGGCACAGGAAGTTCAGGAGGCTCTTCAGACTTAACATATCTCTTGGATTTTTTAGGGTTTCTAGATTTTAGTTTTTCAGGTTTTGGGTTTCTTGTTTTTTTAATTGAAGGCAGGTCCTTAATTATCTTTTTAACATTAACTGTTTTTGGAGCCAGATCAACATCTTCTGACCCTGCTAGTTTTCTTTTAATATCAGAAATCTGTCCGACGAGATTATCCACCACTTTCAAAATAGCATTTAACCTCTTTTCATAATCTGTAACTGTAAATCCTCCTATGGCTTGCTTGTTCTTTTTCGCAAGCAAAAGTGTTTTTTCAATTAAATCTTCTGTTAAATCACTGGATTTTCTAATATCATCTAAATGACGTGCTTTAATTTTTAATTTTTCTACTTCCTCCCTCAACTCAGAAGAAATATTACTGAAATTAGTGAATTTGGCATCTATTCTCTGAACCTCTGATAAGGATTTTTTCAATTCAATAAAAATCTGTTCTGATTTATCTGAATCTAATCTTACCCTTGAACCAAATTTTTGGATTTCAATCAAATCTTTCTTAACCTCATCATTTAACTTCAACAACTCCTCTGTCCCAATAAAAACATCTGCTCTTCTTTTCAAAACCTTAAGTTCTTTCATAATACTCTCTGAAAATTGTTTGCTTAATTCTATTTTCTCAGAAAGAGCATTTATTTTCATATCTAATCTCCTGTTATCAATTCTTAATTTTTCTGGCTTCACTTCTTTAACAAGGTCAATAGCCCTAGTTGAGTCTCTAACTGCTTTAGCAATACTTTTCTCATTTGTAAGTGCCATATTTCTAACCTCTCCTATATTTTCACAAGCATGATAGAATCTTTCATAAAATTGCTTTATCCATACAACCATTGCCTCAATCTTTGCATTAATTTTTTCAAACTCCAATGCAATCATATTAGAAGCAGACATATTTAAAGTAGGGGCTGGCATATTTGAAGGAGGAAGATTCGGAGGCTCAGGAGCAGGCATACTTGGAGAAGGAGGGGGAGCATTAGGAGAAGCAATGCTCGGGATATTGGGAGTTGAAGAAAAATTAGGGTTTGAGGATTCTGGCATCATAGAAGGTTCTCCCGATTCGTCTCTGAGCTCAACACCATTTCTGTTCATCTCCCTATCATAAGTATCTTCCTGACCTACATCAGGAACTCCTTTTTCTTTTTTCTTAAAAAACATTTTAACCTCTTTTACTCAAATATCGTGAAAATTTACAATTTATCTATTTCTTTTCCTACAGACTCCAATGCCTTCATAATTACTTCAGAGTCTTCTGTGTTTATCTTTCCTTTAAATGGCTTTATTCTCTCTTTTAGAGCATGTATCCAGGAATCAATGTTTGAAATAAGTCTCTTATCTCCGCCTTTCCTCTTTTTTTCTGCTAATTTCTTCTTTAATTTTGAAATTTCTCGTCCTATATCTATTATTTCTTCGGGATTTTCCTTTATATATTTTACCCTTTCTTCCTTCGCTTTAGCAATTCCTCCTACAATTTCCTCTCTGCTTATCTTTTTCTTAACCAAATGTCTTGGCTTTTTTCCAACACTCATCCAACTTTCTTCTAATTTAGGTCTTAATATCTGAAGGTACATATCAGCCATTGGAAACTGCCCTGTCTTTATCTTTCCTCTTGCAAGTTTTAGTTCTAATTCTAAATCCAACACATCAGCCCCAAGTGTCCTCAATTGATTAATTTGATATTCTATGTCTTCTGCTTCTTCAAAATGCTTTTCATATTTTTCCAATTCTGGTTTTGTCAATCTCTTAGTGCTATGCAATACAGGCCTAAACGCAATAAAATAAGGGCTTCCATTATTATATTCTGCATTAACAACCATTCCAGTTCCAATAGGCGCTTTAACAACAGATTTTAATATATCATCTCCATATTTCATATTAACTCTTTCTAAATCTCCTTCATATCTTGTCCTCAACTGAATCTCTGTTCCAATATTAGCTTTAATCTCTCCAATAAAATCACTTAATACCTGGCTTATTAAAACTAAACCAACCCCCCATTTTCTAAATTCTCTTGCCCCTCTTTCCAGCTGTAGGAAACCTTCTCCACTTCCTCCGAATTTAGGAAGAAGTCTGTGAACTTCATCATATATAATTAGATTCTTCAAACTTTTGCTTTCTTCTGGTTCTAACTTAAAAATTTGCTCAATTGTACTTGAAATAACAATATCAATTTCTTTTGGAGCTAAATGAATTAGATTAAATACTGTTATTTCTCCGGGTTTATTCATATATTTCCCTATATCTATTAATTCATAAGGGTCATGTATTGTTTTGATTGTTCCATTGAATCCTCTTGCTTTTTTTGTCTTCATATTGAAATAACTATACCTTCTTAACATTCCTTTGTCTTTACAAGCTCTTAAAAGCCCAGTCCACTGGGCAGTAGGATCAAAAACAATAACACTCTTTTTATGGAGCAGAGCTTCTTCTGCAATTCCTTGGGCAGCAATAGTTTTACCAGAGCCAGTACCTCCTGCAATTAATGTATGCATTTGTAAATTATTCAAATTAACAAACGCTCTAGCCCCTATTTCTGCAATCTTTCCAATAAATCCTGAATTTGGTCCTGCTTGGGGAAGCTTGTTGAGGGCTACCTTAACCTTAAATCTCTTTTTTCTAAATTCACGCCATTTAGCATAAGAATATGTTCCAATCAAAAAGACAATCATTAAAATCAACAATAAGTAAAACCACAAAGGAAGCCACAAAAATCTCCTGCTTAAAAAAGGATAAGCTACACTAATATGGGCAATAGAAGTTGCCTGCATATCTTTATCCATAGTAGAATAATGAGCAACAGCCTTAACCATATACTCTCCTTCTTTTATTTTCTTAGGAATCTCTAATTCCTTAATATCACTCACACTTGTTTCTACCATAAATCTTTCTTCGTTTCTTGCCATAATCTCTCCTGTATTCACCTCTAAAAGTTGCAAATCAAATAACCCACTAACCCTGATTGTTTTTCCAACATTAACCAAATCTCTCTGTAATTTTAATATTGAACCAGGTGAAACCCGTGTATTCAAAGGCTGTATTTTCACATCTAATAATTTTCCCTCAAGTGAAAGAACCTTGATTGTTGTAGGTATTTTTCCAGTTTTATTTCCAGAACTCAAAACCAAACTTCCCTCATAAGTCCCTTGGTCTGTTAGTTCAGGAATGCTAATTGTTATTAGAACATCTCTACTCTCTTTTCCTTTTATATCAATCTTATCACTTTCATATGAGATAAACTGCATTATGTTTCCTTCTGTACTTAAATCAAGAGTTGTGAAGTTATTCAGAGTGTTAGTCAGCTTTATATTAATTGTTGTTGTTTCTCCTGGAAATAGTTCTTCATAAATTGAAGAAGTGTCAATCCTGACTCCTCCAACTTTTATTAAACTTTCTGTAATCTGAGTTACTTGAGAGCGGCTGATACTACCTCCGCCTCCGCCTCCACCGCCGCCTCCGCTTGGACCTCCTCCGCCAGCTATACAGTCACCGCAATTGCCAACTGCTTCTCCAAAAGCTGGCTCACAGCCACCAGTTCCACAGGTATTTTCAGTAAGAAAATATGCACTAAACCCAGTTGAATTTCCAGTAATTGTCTTTACATCAATATCCCTTGAAGAACTTAAGGCTTGCCAAACACCCAAACAACTTCTAGCTGCGTAATCCCAGACTGAACACTGCATAATCTCTAGATTTGTAAGTGAATTAACATTATTAATAAGTGAGCTATAATTAAATATCAAAGTCACCAAATTACTATCCATATTAGTTGAATTAGATACTATTCCAAAAGAAGAAATTTCATCAAACCTATGTAATGGTATAACTTCCCCTAACTCTCCTTTGTATCTGTAAAAATTCAAATAAATTGGGTTAGAAGAGTTTACAAAGTCAATCTCTCTTACAATAAATTCGTCGCCTGAAATTCCTCCACGAATGTCATACTTTCTTTTATTGACATAAAAATTTGCTTTTCCAAAAGCATTTGTTATATTGCTCACTAAAACAGGCCCTGTATAAGGTCTGGATAAACTTATACTGACATTACTAACAGGGGTTGAATTATAATCAACTAAACTAACAGCCCAAAAATACCTGTCATAAACCTCAAACCAGTCTTGTGCATAACCAGTATTCCCAGAAACATCGCTTGCGATATAATCAACAATATACTCTCCCGCTAGATTTAAGATTATAGAATTACAAAACCATAATCCTCCAATATTAGTCATATTGCATTCGAAACTGCTTGAATTAGGATCAGTTATATTAGCAACAACATATTTAACTCCTAGATTATCAGAAACATTTGCAATAAGATTTATCAGTCCATTTATATTAATATTATTTCTGAATATATTTTCAAATACAGGAGGGCTTGTATCTCTATAATACACAACATCATCCTCACTATAAGATACTTCTCCATATTCATTACTAAGCATCACAGCTTCAAGAGGGTGCGGCCTATCATCAGGCACATCTGGAGCAGAACAACTAATATTCCAGTAAGCATTAATAAAATCATAAAAATAAGTGATGTCTCCACAATCACGCCCTCCAATTTTGATAATCCAAGTAGAATCATTAATTATAGGCGCCCCTTCATAGCTTGCATTTGTTATTATTTCTACTTTTTGTGCTATAGAAACATTTGTCAAAGGTATTTGATTTGTTGGGGAAATTAAATTGACTTTTAAGTCAGCAGATGTAAAATTTATAATAACATTTAATTCCCTTGGAACTGCAGTAACCTCTTGATTTCTAACACTTACATTGATACTATATGTGCCTTTAGCAGGAGCACTATAATTAAGCGTAAAGCTGTTTTTTTGATCAGGAGGAACTTGTAAAAAACTAACATCTGGCCAGATTATAGAAGGATTATTGCTTAATATATTAAAGTCCATAATCTCACTGCCCATATTATTTACATCTATTATCTCTAAAATTCCTTGCGAACCTATAGCTTTTATTTTATCAAGCGATGAAGGATTTACATTCCATGACCATAAGCTAATACTATCAGAAAAGCTAACTGACTTGCTTAAATAATGGGTTTTATTGCTTCCAGTAATATTCACTAAATAAATACCATAGCCTAAACTAATTGGAACAAACCATGACCTAAAACAAGAACTTGAGCTAACACAAATTCCAGCAGCCTGGACTCCAGAAGAATTTGAAACTTCAATTAATATATCCCCTGTCTCAAGTTGTGCTGTATGCTTATTAATTAGATTAGCAGAAATAGAATAATTTATTATTGTTCCTAAATCCTGCTTGCTAGAAGAGTACTGAATATCTAAAAGAGCTTTAATAAACACATGGTTTGAATTTTTTAGTATGCCAAATGCACTGCCATCATAAGGTATAACACTACACGTCCAGTTTTCCCAAGCATTAATATAGTTTGAATCAAGAATAACTGAGTGCATAACACCATTCTGAACATTAACATTAACAGCAGACTCTTCAACACCATTTCTATACCATCTTACATTAGCTGCAAGAGGGTCAGAAGGATTAGAATCTGTAATAACAAATGAACAATTTAAGTCAGATGAAGGTCCAAGTTGGGGATTAACATTTGTTAAAACAGGAGTATTTGTAATTGGAACGCTTCCTAATATTAAACTCCAGTTAACATTACTAAACCTGCAATTCCCTAAGCCATCACAAGCATAATAATTCCAATAAAAAGTGCCTGAATCAGGTAAGGTCACTGAAATATTTGAATAGCCATAATTTCCCAAAAAAGTATCTGTTTGTTTGTGAACAATGCTATTAGTTGAATCCCAAATAAAAAGAGTGGCATTTTTCAAATTAATATCAGTAAAATTAGCTTCAAAACTAAATGTTTGTTGGGAAGTAATAGTCAAATTGTCTGGAGGGCTTAATAAATTAACCTCAGGAGGAGTGGCATCTAAACTAAATGTCCAGTTTATATTATTAGAAATGCAATTATCTCCTACATCACAAGCCTGATAATTCCATTTATAATTTCCATCTCCTAAAATTACCGGAATGCTTGCAGAATCAGAAGTTCCTGAAAGGGCTATTGTTTGAGTATAATTAATCCCATTTGAATCCCAAATATATAGTGTTGCATTTTTTAAACCAGCATCATAAAAATTAGCTTTAAAATTTACCGGAGAACTTTGAATTTGCTCCCCATTTATAGGAGAAGTAAGTTTTATTGTTGGATTAGTTACATCTATAATTGTAACATTCCAAAAAGAAGTTATATTGCTTATAGACATAGCATTTGTCTTATTTACATAAGCAAAAAAATTCCAAGTTCCAGAACCAGTTGCATTTACCCAAAATATAACAAGCTTAGTATCCCCAGCAAATAAACTTATTCTTATTGGATTATTATAAATTGTATAAAAAGGAACAGAAGGGGTTGTCGGAATTAATCCTTTTCTATAAATTATATTAAGATATGGCCTATTTGATACTCCAGTATGCTCTTTTGAATAAAATCTATGAAAAAAATTACTAACCCCTTTTCCAATCCGGAGATAATCTTCACCACCATAACTATTAGTTGGAACATCTGCTGCATTATCTGGATCTTCTAACCAAAAAGAAACATTTTTATTTCCAGACTCATATTCTTTTCTTACAGCTTCTGTAACATCTAAATAGGTCCATCCAGTTGAAGAAAAAGCAGAATTATCAGTTTTTCCAGTATCTCTTGAATTTCTTAAATTCCACATAGCCCCTGCTGTATTACCTTCAGTCCAGCCCTGATTGTTTATCCTGTAATATTTAACATCTGAATCAAGACCTGAACCAGTTTCAGAAACATAAAGAGCTAAAAAAGCATTTTCAATAACCATGTTCTGCGGAACAGAACCTATATCAAATTTAACTGCAGAATATTGGTCCCCTAATGATGAACCAAAAAACACATCTTCTAAGTTTTCAATTTGCAGTTTAACATCTGGGTCTAAACTAACATCAACATCACCACAATCAGCACCACTACAAGAAACTTTTAATGTTACATTAAACAATTGGTTCTGGCTTACATCTACATTTCCAGGAGGCCAAATAACATCTAAACCAATTTTAATAGTTACATAAGTAACACTCCAGTTAACATTACTAAACCTGCAGTTCCCTAAGTCATCACAAGCATAATAATTCCAGTAAAAAGTATCTTCATAAGGCAAAGTCACTGGAATGCTTGCAGAATCAGAAGTTCCTGAAAGAGCTGTTGTTGTAATATTTACTATATTTCTAGAGGAATCCCAAACATAAAGAGTTGCATTTTTTAAAGCTCTATCATTAAAATCAGCCGCGAAATTAAATAAAGGGGTTGTTCTTACATCCCCATTAACAGGAGAAATAAGCGTTATTGTTGGGTCAGACCTATCAAGAATTATTGTTCTTGTTTCTGAAGACCCCCTGTTTCCTAGTGTATCAATTGCTGTGGCATTTAAATAATAAGTTCCTTCACTTAAAGGAGTAAACTCAACAAACAATGGAGAATTTATTGAACTTGATTGAAGAAGACCAAATTGAAAGTAAAGATAGACTGTAATATCAGCAAGACTTGGATCATTTGCTGTAACATTTGCTTTTATATAATTTTGTGAATAACTACCAGATTGTGTAGTTGGAAAAACAAATTGCACAGCAGGAGCAGATGTATCAATAATATAATTAACATGTTCATTACTTGCAGCAGTATCCTTATTAGGACTTACAGAAGTATCATCTTCACATGCGATATACACAACCTCAGAACCTTCTGATAATCCTGACATAGAGCAGGAGTGTGATGTGCTTGCTCCTGATGTGCAATCCACATCATTTGACATGTTGTCATAACTTTCATCTGACAATGAAGCTCTGCAATCTCCAATTTCATTTGTGTTAAAGGTTATTGTTGGAGATTTTGTGCTTATTGTAGAGCCTTTTGCTGGATTATGATTTAACTGGGTTGGTACAGAATTATCAATCTCAACTTGTTCATTATCATTATTTCCAGCAGTATTTTTATTTCCAACAGAATCCCTACATGACACAGAAATTATATGGGTTCCTGCTCCTATTATGCCAAAATTACATGTATGGCTTGTTCCTCCATCTCCACTACAATCAACATCATCACTCATACTATCATAACTTTCATCTCCATCATTTGAAGCCCTGCAATCAGCATTTTCATTAGTTGTTGCAGATACACTTGGAGATATATCTGATATATTAAATGGAGGGCTAGTATCTCCTCCTATTGAATTAATAGTTACAATTGGTGCAGAATTATCAATTTCAACTTGTTCATTATCATTATCTCCAGCAGTATTTTTATTTCCAACAGAATCCCTACATGACACAGAAATTATATGGGTTCCTGCTCCTATTATGCCAAAATTACATGTATGGCTTGTTCCTCCATCTCCACTACAATCAACATCATCACTCATACTATCATAACTTTCATCTCCATCATTTGAAGCCCTGCAATCAGCATTTTCATTAGTTGTTGCAGATACACTTGGAGATATATCTGATATATTAAATGGAGGGCTAGTATCTCCTCCTATTGAATTAATAGTTACAATAGGGGCAACTGCATCAACAATATAATTAACATGTTCATTGCTTGCAACAGTATCTTTATTAGGACTTACAGATGTATCATCTTTACATGCTATATATACAACCTCAGAGCCCTCTGATAACCCAGACATAGAGCAAGAGTGTGATGTGCTTGTTCCTGATGTGCAATCTACATCATTTGACATACTATCATAACTTTCATCTAATAGTGAAGCTCTGCAATCTCCAAGCTCATTTGTAGTAAAGGTTATTGTTGGAGATTTTGTGTTTATTGTAGAACCTTTTGCTGGATTATGATTTGACTGGGTTGGTGGATTTGTGTCTATTTGAACTGCTGTTTGCTTATTATTTGATGCTGTATTTTTATTACCGATAGTGTCCCTACAAGCAAAATACACTGTTGGGGAGCCATCACTGAGTAACCCAAACTGGCAATTGTGTGATTTCCCTCCATCTCCACTACAATCAACATCATCACTCATACTATCATAACTTTCATCACCATCTCTAGAAGCCCTGCAATCAGCATTTTCATTTGTAGTTATAACTGCTAAAGGAGTATTATCTGAAGTAGAATACGGAGAAGATGAATCACCACCAATAGACACTATACTAATAATAGGAGGAATTATATCTGGGATAGTATAAGTAGCGTAAATGGAGCATTTTTTATTGTCATGAATAAAAGATAGTGGACTAGGTAAACTTTCCGCATGTTCTGCGTCACGATAATGCCCTTGGTTTGTAGTGCCAGAGTCATAATACAGATTAGTATAATAGCCACCAGTCCACTGATGAACCACAAGAACATAATCAATATTAGAAACAGACGCTGGCGGATTAAAGTTGAAAGTTCTCCAAGAGACAGTACTATCTCCCAGAAGCAAAACCGTTTCTGTTTGTCCAACTTTACTTGAGTCAAAATGTTTATATATTGCCCCTGCATGCCCCAAATCATTAGAATACATGTGGATATAAGCTGAGATTGAATCCACCCACCCAATCTCAGGCATAGTAAATAGTGAACCCCTAGGTGTATTACCATACTCTTCACCTTGGTACGTAGAAAGCTTTGCCATGCTTCCCCCAACTGTCTGATAACCAAAAACAGGGTCAATCACAATAGGATAATCAGCATTATCCAGCCAGTTTTGCTCAATTGTAATTGTTAAAATTCCTTGTTCCTCATCAATATTTAAATCTCCCCAAATCCAGTTATTTTCATTATTTTTTTCATAAATCTTTGGCCTGTAAATATGAAACGCTTTTCCTGTTTTATACTCATTATTTGCCTTAGTCTTATGATAAACAGCATAACTTCCAACAACATTAACAGGGCGGTAAGCACCTTGGCAATTTGTAGCATTGCAAGTTGAATTTGGCTCAGTTAATCCATATTCCAAATATAAAGGAAGCTGGTAATAATAATCAAGATTCTCTGACTCAATTTTATAACTGAATATATTTGTATCTGGCTTTTGTTTTATTATTTCATCCATTTTTAAAACAGGAAAATCACCTATTTCTTCATAATGCCATTCAACTTCTTTTAACTCAGAACTCATATCAACACTATCTTCTCCTTTTATCTTAGGTTTGTCCCATCTAATCTCTTTAATTTTCTCAGATACGACAGAACCTGTTATTTTTGAAATTGAGTTCTCAGAATCAGGCTTTATTTTAAATAAAACCTCATTATTCCATTTGCTCAGCTTAAGATGAGGCTCATATTCTTTATCTTCTCTGTCTTTGTTCCCAATTTCTGCTTTAATGCCTTCTTTCTCACTTTCATACACACAAATCTCTTTTTCATCACAAACCTCTTTCCATACAGTTCCATAAACAGAATCAAACTCAACCTCTCCTTTAATTTTTAAATCAAAAATATAATAGCTTTCTTCTCTAAGATTTGTCAAATAAACCTTATACAAATTTTCTTCTTGAATACTCTCAAAAACTGCTATCAATTCCTCAGTATTTCCCTCATAAACCTCTATTTCAGCAGGTTGCCCAGCTTTCATATAAACTGTTATGTCATCTTTACTCTTTAGTGGCTGCTCAAATATAATTCTCAAATACTCATTATTACCTACAGTTCCCCAGACATTATCTTTTTCAGAAACAACAGAATAAATATCTGCTATAAAATTTTTATTTTCATCTAAATGTTCTGCTTTTGCTATTTCAATAACAAATTCATAAACTTGCTCTGACAAATAAGGAACAATCCATTCTATATAATCCACATTTCCATCTTCATCTAAATCATAAGCTTCAAATTCTACAGGAACTTTTATTAATTTCTTTTCTAATTCTGTTTCTTGGGCAGTTGCACTACCAACTATCTCAGGACCATAAATCCATTTAGTCCACTCAACTAATTTATTTAAAGGACCTAAAGTTGGAATTTCGGTTTCTTCACTTGTATTTTCTAAAGAAGTTGGTTGTTCTACAATTTCTTCTGTTATGTTTTCCTCAGAAATTGTAACAACTTCTTCAATTTCTTTTGTTTCTCCTATTATTTCTTCTCTTTCTTTAACAAACTCAACATCAATTTCTTCAGTCTCCTCAAAATTACTTACTTCTTCTAGAGTTTTTGGTATCTCCTCAATCAATTTTAAATCTTCTTCACTTATATACCAATATAACTTAGCTTTTTCAACATCTTGCATACTAATAGAATTATCTAATTCAGTATATGCTAAAATATCTTTATACTCAAATTCATCTGCTGCTGTTATCCTAATCCTCTTTCCATTAGGAAGTTCTTCTTCAACTGACTGCGGTCCTTCTGTTAGGTACTCTACAGCAATCTCTGCTTCTGCTTGTTTTTCTAAAATATCCTCTACCTGCTTTTCTAATTCAACAACCCTCCCTAATTCAATAACAGTTTCATCTTTTGTTTTTTTGATTCCTTCCTCTATTTCCCATTCTTCTAAAACATATCCTACAATCTTAGCTCTAGAATCTTTCACCCAATTCACAATCTTAAGCACTAATGATGTCCTAGTCTTCAAAGCAGCTAAACTTACCTCTCCCTGTTTTAAATCCCTTTTATCAAGCTGCTTAATTTCTTTATTGTAATCTGTTATATTTTCTAAAACCTCTTGAACTTCTTCAGCTGTTTTAATATTAATAAACTCTGCTTCCTTAGGAATTTCCAGAGTCAAATTTTCTATATCTGTTTTATCATCAACCTTAACTGTCTTAACCCATTTAACAGGCCTGTTAATAACTACACTATATCTTTTTGTTTTAACTTCAATCTTTTTTGTAGACATTTCTACAGGAGTTTCCCCAGAAACTGCCAAGCCAACAATAGGAGCCCTTGCTTCTTCTGAAAAACCTGTCTTTTCGAGATCTCTTAAACCACCTTTAATACCAATAGTCCTTTCACTATCCTCCAACAAAGGCAAAACCCGAACAAGAAGAATTCCGATAATCAATAATAAAAGAATGCCTATCAAATGCTTTGTTTTTACCTTATCTAAACCCTTTTTAGAGGATTTACAGTATATTGTTTCTCCAATATATCTTGTCCTAACTTTTCCATCCTTATCCCTATAACTTTCATAGTAATAAGGCCCAAATCTCTTATTTCCTCTTTTTATGTATTTTTTATATACCATTTACCCCTTTTACTAAAATTTTGTAAGGTAATGCATTTTTAACTATATAAAACAACTCTTTTATAGAAAAATCATGTAGGGTAAGTATTTAAATATTTTCATATAGAATGACCTCTAACAGATAGGACAACTATCTCCTTGATAAACACAATCAACCTCATCTTCATCATAATCCTTTATATCATTATAACAATAAGAGCAATACTTCACATCTCCAAGAAATAACTGTATGTTTAATTCCTGAGAAGTTCCATTAGTTAGCTCTAATCTTGAAATTAAAACTTCATCTTTATCCCTTACCTCGATATACTCTTTAGAACATCTGTTAACTCTTTCAACACTAACATTGGCTTTTGTTTCACACTCTTTTTGTTCAATTTTATTATAATTACATTTATTCAAGTCCTTGCATTTTCTCTGCATCTCTCCTTCTAAAAAAATATCATCTGAAATAATTGCATCTAAATTATAAATAACCTGACATTTCGACCATTCTTCACACTCCCAATCAGACAAACAGTCTGCTTGCGCAGTTTCTAAATCTCCAGCAGATACTCCAGCTGCTTCTGAATCCATACTTTCTGTAAAATCTTCCAGCTCAATTTTTTCAGTTTCTTTCTCAACTACAGAATTAATAATATCCAAAATAAGAAGAACCGCTACCAATGCTAAAAAGACTAGAAGAACTATTGTTACAATCTCGCTTGCGCCTCTTTTATCCATTTTATATTCCTAATAAAGAGAACAATCTGGATATATAAATTTTTTCACTAAAAACATAAAAAGAGAAAGGAAGGTCATGCATGTTTTTTCCTTCCCTTTTATCCTCTTTTATGATTACTAAAAAACTTTGTATTTTTAAATCATTTCTGTACTGCAAACTATATATCAAAAAGTTTTATGTTAGCAAGACTATTTTACTAAGCTTATTTTGTTAAATCACCTTTGGCATATAGATTTAAGAAAATAAGCAATAAAAAATAGATAACTAGAGGATTTTAACAATAATTCTTCTTTTTCTTGGGCCGTCAAACTCTGCTAGAGCAATTCCCTGCCATCTCCCTAACTGCAGTTTTCCTGCATCAATCGGAACTATTTGCCCAGGCCCTAATAAAGTGGATTTAATATGAGAATCTGCATTACTATCTATTTTATCATGCTCCCAAATCCCTTCTGGAATTTGCTTTTTCAGATATTGCAGAATGTCTCTACAAACAGCTGAATCGTAATTTTCATTCACAATTATCGCGCAGGTTGCATGCGGCACATATACTAAACATGCCCCAATATCTTTATTGCATATTCTTTTCTTATTCTCGTCACATAACTTAGAAACAGCTTCACTAACCTCATTAGTAATATCAATAATCTCTTCTCTTTTCCTGCTTTTAATTGTAAATTCCATAAACTTTTAAATGGAAAAAGATATTTAAATTTATGGAAAATAAAAAAATAAATCTTGTCTGTAAGACAAGAATTGGGAAATACAGAAAAATAACAGAAAAAGCCCTCAATATAGCTAAAACATCGGTAGCTAAAGGAAGAGAAAAAGAAGCTGAAGAGATTATTGAAATGATTGAATGCTACTTATCAGATTCAGAACATTTTGAGAAAAAAGGCCATCTTATTAATGCTTATGGGGCATTAAATTATGCCCATGGCTGGCTTGACTGTGGAGCAAGATTAAAAATATTTAATGTTAAGGACAATAAGTTATTTACTGTTTGATTTACCTTTTTAGTCATCGTTTGGATTAGGATTCTCTACTCCTGCAATAAATGGACGAATATTGTAATCATAAACATATTTAGTGAATTTCCCTGATAAATGTCCTTTTTTACTTAATGGAAGTTCTCTAATCTCTGTCAATAAAAAAACAGTAGGAACTGGTTTTTCACGACCAAAAGAAGATAGTTCACTCGTCGAAACAAACTCTCTTTTAAAAAATTGTTTACATCTAGCCAAATTTCCTTTTCTTAGGTATTTGAGTCTTTTAAAAATAGAATCACCAATTAAATCTTTTTTTAATTTATCAACAAGATCTGTTGTAGGTTTTTCTAAATGAATAACTAAAAATCTCGCATTTCTTTCTGAAGAAAATGCAATAACATATTCTTTTCCATTATATTTCAAATATAGAGTAGATCTCTCTCCCTTAGATGTTCCTCGAGAAATAGACCCACTAGGAAAATTCAACTCAGTTGTCATATAATGCTCTAATTCACTAGCCAAATCTGCATCTTGATACTGCCTTTCCCTAATCTTCATATTACATAAAACAACCAATTTCTATTTAAAAACAATTTCTATTCTCCAACATATATATTAAAAACATTTAAAAATAAAACAATCTTTTTTCTGAAATGGGGAAAAAAGTAGTTGTAATAAGTTTAGGTGGAAGCTTGATTGTTCCAGGAAAACTTAACACAAAATTCTTAGAAGGCTTTAAAAAAATCCTTTTAAAGAACAAGAAAAAGTATAAGTTTGTTGTTGTTTGCGGTGGAGGAAGTACTGCCAGAGCTTATATTAAGGGTCTCGAAAATGTTGAAAAGAAAAAACTTTATTTTCAAAGCTTGTTAGGAATTTCGACAACAAGATTAAACGCAAGATTTATGACTTATTTTTTTGGTAAAGACGCTAATCAAGGAATCCCACATAACATGAAACAAATTAAAGGACTCTTGAGATTTAATAGTGTTGTTTTTTGCGGAGCACTAAGATATGCAAAAAAAGAAACAAGTGACGGAACAGCAGCAAAAATAGCTAATTACTTTAAAACAGATTTTATTAACCTAACAAATGTTTCTGGGTTATATGATAAAAATCCAAAAAAACATAAAACAGCTAAATTTATCCCAGAAATTTCTCATGAAGATTTTCTAAAAATGGCAAAACAGATTGAATTTAAGCCTGGACAGCATTTTGTCCTAGACCAAATTGCAGCAAAGATAATCAAAAAACATAAAATTATAACATACATTCTAGGCCCTGAATTAAAAAATCTAGACTATCTTCTAAACAATAAACATTTTATGGGGACATTAATAAGTTCAGATAAAACTCTAAAATCATGTTCAACTCAATCGCTCGAGCGCCTTTAAATGATAAAAAAAACCTCTATATGGACCCAAGCGTTCACTTACATATTCTGAAATACAAAGCTCTTCTACAGAAGGGAGTGTTAATATTTTCTGAATAATCTTCCCCCCCATTCCAATAGAGAAATGCGTATCTGGATATTCACCAGAGAAATCACATTTAATAAAATAAGCTAAATCTTTCTTTTCGATTTCTACTCTTTCAGATTTAATTTGTTCTCCTTTTAATAATCCCCTTAATTCTTCTGTACTTAATCCAACATATAATTCCTGCTCTTGATTTGCAGTCGAAAATTCAACTTTCATAGTATTATTAAATGTGTAATTCTTTAAAAAATTTTTGGCGCCCTTGCAATCAACAGCGGTTAACCATCTCTTAAACACAAAAAAGAGTTAAATTTTAAAGTAGAATATTCTTAATAAATGCATGATAATCTCTACCAATAACATAAATGAAGCAAGAAAACAGATTCAAACATTTAAAAAAGAAAAAAAACAGGTTATAGTCTTAGCTCAAGGCCAAGAATTCAACAGAAAAATCCTTGAAAACAAAGATGTTGATATTCTTTTATCTCCAGAACTCCATAACAGAAAAGATAAATTAAAACAAAGAGACTCTGGATTAAATGAAATCTTATGCAAGATAGCAAAAAACAACAACATAAAAATAGGAATTGATTTAGAAAAAATAAAAAAAACAAAAGGCAAGGAAAGAGCGATTCTTCTAGCCAGAATTAAGCAAAACATAATGTTATGCAAAAAAGCTAAAACTGATTTGATATTAATCGGAAAGTATGATAAAAAAAATGCTTTCTCCTTTCTCCTGACTTTAGGGGCCTCAACATCTCAGGCAAAAAACACAATACCCGCATAACCTACTTTATTCTCACTTGGCATTATCTCTACAGAAGTATAATAATTCAATAATTTGGCTTTTTTCGCTCCTAATAATTTAGAAGCTTCAATTGTTACAGCAATAGCGCCTGCTCCGCAAATTGTTGTTTTTTCTGCTATTTCCATAAAACCCTTGGTATCAAATTTCAATATCTTATCAATTGCTTCTTTGTCAATATCAATACTCCCAAAAAACCCATAACCAGGACCAGCATGAGTAAAATCAGAACTAGCTATAACTATAATCTTCCTTTTTAATTTTCTAGCTAAATCAACAATTGCTTTAGCTATCTGCTTGCATATTTGTAAATCATAATTTTTTAAAATTATCGGCAGAATCTTAAAATTTTTTTGTGTTACTTGTAAAAACGGCAATTGCACTTCTATTGAATGTTCAAATTCATGAGACTTATCATCATTCTCTACAGCTAATTTATTCAGCATTCCTTTTCCTAATTCCTTATCATTCTCTACTATTCCTAAAGGAGTTTCAAAATCTTCTAAAGAAACAGCTATATCCTTTCCTAAAGCATTATGATTAACTCCAATTATAACATAAGTTCCAGCTTCTGGAAGCAAGGAGTAAACCTCTCCAGCACATTTCCCAGAAAACATATAACCTGCATGAGGTACTATAGCTGCTTTTATACTACTATCTGGCTTTTTCTTCGTATAGTTCTTTATTTCCTCCCCTAATGCAACTTTATCTCTTGGATAAAACTGTCCTGCCACAATTGCTTTCCTCATCTTATTATTTAGTGGAAAAGGTTTTTAATTTTTGCCCACCTTACTAATTATTGTATAAACTATTAAATAGTTACATAAGGTTTATAAAATATCATAAACTCCCTTTTTTAATGGAAATTAAAGAGGTTCTTGAAAGCCTTTCACCTAATGAAAGAAGAATCCTTCCTTATTTGAAAGAGAAAATAGAAGTTATAGAAGAGAAATCTGGCTTAGATAAAATCTCTATTTTAAGAGCTTTAGAATTCTTAAGCAATAAGAAAATTCTTGTCTTAACGCAAAAAACAAAAAAAACAATTAATTTAGACATTAATGGATTGCTCTATAAAAAGAAAGGGCTTCCAGAAAGAAGACTACTTAACCTATTATCAGAAAAAAAGTCCTTGCAATTAGAAGAAGCTAAAAAGCAGTCTAAATTAAATGAGAATGAATTTAAAGCAGCATTAGGAGCTTTAAAGAAAAAAGCCCTGATAAACCTAGTCCATGGAAAGCTTATGCTGCAAGCTAAACCAGAGGAAATTACTAAAAAAACTTTAGAAGAACAATTCCTTGAAACTCTGCCTCTGGCTCCAGAAAAACTTGCTCCTGAACAAAAACTTGCTTTTCAAAATCTGAAAAACAGAAAAAAAATAATAATTGTAGATGAGGAAAAACAGATTCTTATTGGAATAACAGAATTAGGAGAAAAACTGCTGTCAAGTGATTTCAGAGAAATAGAAAAAGACAAGATGATTGAAAAACTCACTCCTGAAATGATTAAAAACAGCTCATGGAAAGGGAAAAAATTCAGAAGATATGACATTACCTCTCCTCTTCCAAAAATTTCTGGTGGTAAGAGGCATTTTGTTAATCAAGCAATAGACTATGCAAGAAAAATATGGACAGAACTTGGCTTTGAAGAAATGTCTGGAAACCTAGTAATGAGCGGATTTTGGAATTTTGATGCTTTATTCACAGCACAAGATCATCCTGTAAGAGAAATGCAGGATACTTTTTTTATAGATAAAACAAGCAGTCTTCCTGATAAAAAGATTGTTCAGGCTGTCAAAAAAGCACATGAAACTGGAACTTCTGGAAGCAAAGGCTGGCAGTATAAATGGCAAGAAGAAGATGCAAAAAAAACCCTCTTAAGAACACATACAACCTGTTTATCAGCTCAAACTCTTGCAAAACTAAACAAGAAAAAAGGAAAATTCTTTGCGATTGGAAAGTGTTTTAGAAATGAGACAGTTGACTGGAGCCATGGTTTTGAGTTCAATCAAACAGAAGGAATTGTAATAGATAAAGATGCTAATTTTAGGCACTTATTAGGATATTTGACAGAATTTTTCAATAAAATGGGTTTTGAAAAAATACGCTTTACTCCAGCATATTTCCCATATACTGAACCAAGTGTAGAAATAAACTGGTGGCATCCTGAGAAAAAAGTATGGCTGGAATTAGGCGGAGCTGGAATCTTCCGTCCAGAACTAACAATTCCCCTATTAGGAGAACATATTCCTGTTCTAGCATGGGGTCCTGGATTTGATAGGGCAATAATGGATTATTATAATATAAAAGATTTAAGAGAGATGTATGAAAATAACTTAACTAAATTAAGAGAAATGAAAATCTGGAGGAAAAATGGAAATAAAAAAAGCACAAGAAAAAGTTAAAAAATTTGACGAAGAAAGAGGCTGGAAAGATTGCTGGGACTTAAAAGATTTATCTCTTAATATAACAGAAGAAGTCGGGGAACTGTGGAATTTAATAAAATGGATTGATGATGAAAAACAAAAAGAGATTGTAGAAAAAAAGAAAGATGAAGTTGAAAATTTTGTTGGTGATACTCTCTTCCTGATACTAAAAATTGCAAATCAAACAGGCGTTGATGCTGAAACTGGCTTCAAAGATGTATTAGAAGAATATGAAAAAAGAATGCCTGCTGAAAAAATGAAAAAAGTTAAGCACGCAAATAAACTAGCAGGAGGCATAGACAATAAAGATGGAGATTAAAAAGAAAACCTGGCCTGAATTGTTTCAGAAAATATTAGAAGGTAAAAAAACAACAGACTTAAGATTAGCTGATTTTGAAATAAAAGAAGGGGATATCTTAGTATTAGAAGAATATAATCCAGAAACAAAAAGCTATACTGGGAGAACCTTAAAAAAGAAGGTAAAAAATTTAAATAAAATAAAATTAAGTGATTTCTACACCTTAGAACAAATAAAGGAGCATGGGCACTGGGTTATAGAGTTAGAATAAAATGGAAATAAGAGAGATAAACCAATTTATAGAAAAAGAAATAAAAAAACTAGAAAAGCATTATAATGATAAAGACGATAAAGAATTAACAATGGCTATGGGTTTTAAAGTAGTTGAAGAACTTGGAGAACTATTTGAAGAACTATTAAAACATAAGGGCTATCAAAGAAAAAGCAAACTTGATAATCTTAATGAAAAAGATTTAAAAAAAGAATTTGCGGATGTGATATTTATAGTTTTGACTATAGCAAAAAGATTTGGTGTAGACATTGAAGAAGCAATTAAAATCAAGATGGAAGAAATGAAAAAAAGAGATTATAGTGAATAAAGATGGCTAATGTAAAATTTTTAAGAAAAGAGTTTGAAAAACATATTAAAATAACAGAAGAAATAAAAGAAAAAATAGCGCTCTTTGGAACACCTTTAGAATCTTTAACAGATAATGAAATTGAAATAGAAATTTTTCCAGACCGTCCTGACTTATTGTCATTGCAAGGCTATCTAAGGGGATTTCTAACATTTTTAGGAAAAAAGAAAACTTCAGAATATAAAGTAAACCCCCCTCAAAAAGATTATTCTGTCAAAATAGATTCAAGTGTAAAGCCTGTTCGCCCTTATACAACATGTGCTATTGTAAGAAATCTGAAGTTTGATGATGAAAAAATCAGGGAAATAGTGGATATACAGGAAAAATTGCACTCAACTTTTGGGAGAAACAGAAAAAAAATTGCAATTGGTATTTATCCATTAGAAAAAATCCAGCTACCAATCATTTATAGAGCAGAAGACCCAGATAAAATCAAATTCATTCCCTTAGAGATGACTAAAGAGATGACTGGCAAGCAAATCCTTTCTCGCCATCCAAAAGGAAGAGGCTATGCTTACTTATTATCTAACAAGAAAAAATATCCTGTTTTCAGAGATGCTGCTGGGAGGGTGCTAAGCATGCCTCCAATAATAAATTCAGAAATGACAGGAAAGATTTCCAATGAAACAAAAGATGTTTTTATTGAGTGTTCTGGACATGACATAGAGGCTCAGAAAAAAACCCTCAATATACTTGTAACAGCACTATCAGATATGGGCGGAGAAATATATGGGATGAGACTTGAGTATGGAAATAAAAAGCTTATTACACCAGACTTAACTCCAGAAAAAACTAAAATTAACATAGAAGAGGCAAATAAGCTTCTTGGCTTGCAGTTAAAAGAGCAGGAAATTAAAGCTCTTCTTTCTAAAATGGGATATTTGTATAGCAAAGGTGTTGCAGAAAGTCCTGCATACAGAACAGACATCCTCCACCCAGTAGATGTTTATGAAGATATTGCAATTGCCTATGGTTATGATAAATTTATCCCTGAAATCCCCCAAATCTCTACTATCGGAAAAGAAAATTCTTTTGAAATTAAAAAAAGAAAAATAGCTGAAATTCTTGTTGGGTTAAGATTATTAGAAGTTTCAACCTATCATCTTACTACAAAAAAAGACATTAAAAAAACAGGACTCAGAAGCAAGGCAACAGAAGTCTTAGAGTCAAAAACAGACTACAATATCTTGCGTTCAAGTTTGCTTGTAAATTCCTTAAAAGTTTTAAGTGAGAACACAGACGCAAAATACCCTCAAAAGACATTTGAACTTGGAAGGGTCTTTAATGAAAATTTAGAAGAGCAAGAAAAACTTTGCATCTCACTATCAGGAGAAACAGATTTCACAGAAATTAAACAAATCCTTGATTACTTAATGAGAATGCTGGATGTTGAATATAAAATAGAACCTGCTGAAAGCCTTTCTTTTATTAAAGGCAGGTGTGGTAAGATTATAGTAAATGAAAAAAACATAGGATTCCTCGGAGAAATCTCGCCCTTTGTAATAAAAAACTGGCATCTTAAAATGCCTGTCTCAAGCATGGAAATCAACATAGAAGAACTTTAATGACTAGGTAAAACCCTAGTAACATAATTTGGAAGTGTTTTTTTCATTAAATCTATTGCCTGTTGTTTTATTTGATTGAAATCATCCATCTGACCAGAGCAAGTTGAATCATCTTCAATATTATTATAATCCCTACCTCTAACTTGGAATTTTAGTTCCAATTGATGCTTGCCTCCATCATCACTCTCTCTCGATGCTATCCAACAACCTGCAGTAACTGTTTCTAATAATCCTCCACCATCATCTGGCCTAGTCTCTTCCACTGCATAAATTACACCAAAATCCCTCACTCTACTAATAGACTCTGATTCTTCATCTTTAAAAGGAAAATATTTTTCAACTCTTGTTTTGATTCTTGAAGGGAGTTTCATAAAAAACAAATAACAAACGTATTTATAAAAACTTATATTATAGAAAATATATCTTCATCCACAATAACCTTTTTCAGATTTTCTTGACTTTTGGTCCCAGTTTCTTCTTAAAACTTCTACTAATTTTAACATTTCTTCTTTTATATCCTTCCACTCTCTTACTATCTTCTTTATGAACTCTGCTTCATCTTTCTCACTATACCTGCAGTCTAGTTCAATGACATCTATTTCAAAGTTCCCTAGTCTGCTATATATTCTCTCTAATATCCTCTTGTCGCTAGGAGTCAGCCCTTTAACTAAAGCAAAGAAAAATATTGGGACATTTGAAGGGTTAAGAAGCATCTCAACAAATCTCAAATAAGCTATAACCTTGTCCATGACTGCTTTTCTTATTTCCCTAAGCAGACAGTCAGTTTCATGCTCTGCTACTTTTTCTGTATCAAACTCTTCATTCAGCTTTTGAAACTCAGGAAGATTATACTTCTTTTTTAGAACTTCATAATCTTTTTTCAAATCTTCTAAAGGAGATTCTTCTGGCATAAAGAGGAATAGAAAAAGGTGGTTTATAAACTTAATTAAGTTTCCTTTTTCTAAGAATTTTTCTTCCAGAATTGTTTGTTCTTACAAAATAAATTCCACTAGACGTTTCAACCTTATAATCCCGCCCATGCCTTATTTTATTCCTACCATATAATTCATCATTCTTAGTAATTGGGGTTGTATTAAAAACAGTTTCTTTAGTAAAAGAAGCTCTTATCCTTTGATCAGCTACTTTAGAAACTTTCTCATCAGAAGTATAGGTAGTTTGTGGACCAGAAACTAAATTACTTAAACACGGCCTTCTAGACTCCCATCTATGACGCTTATTTATATCCACTCCAGCAGCTTGTGCTGAAAGTCCCATGTAACCCTTTTTTGCCATCTTAAACAAGCCTCAGCTGAGATTCGAACTCAGGACCTCTACCTTTTCAGCAAGATATCCAAGTTTCCCTACAGTACCAAGGTAACGCTCTAACCAACTGAGCTACTGAGGCACTAAAACTTTAAAAATTTATATTATTTAAACCTGCTGTCAGTTTTCTCACTCAAAAGTACACAAAAGAGTTTTTAAATACTGATTTCCAGTTTAATTGTTACTTTCTCATAACCTTTTAGGTTGGGTGCCCAAAAAAGAAGTGTAAAAAACAGTGTAAAAATGAGGATACAAAGAATAAGAGACTTTTTCATAAGCAGGTGCTGTAAAGCAAGCTACAAATCAGTAATAACAAACAAAGGAAAGGTAAAACTTTGTTGTGAGGAATGCGGGGAGTGTTGCGGAATTCTAGAAAAAGAGTTTAAAAATATCGACTGTATGTACTAAAAGATTTATAAACTTTAAAGACTTTTTTGGATATGGTTAATCACAAAACAAGAAAAAAAGAGCCCCCTATCGCAGAAAAGTTTAAAAAAGAAGTTAATAAATTAGAGAAAAAAGAGAAAAGATTAGAGGTTTTTATTTTAATTTCAGGAATAATTTCTAGTATCGGGTTTGCTGTTTCTTTGTTTTCTTTAGGAGGGATAAGTGGAGGAGCTATCGGAGCCAGTAGGGAGAATCTTTACGGAATAATTTTTGTTATAGGAATGTTTCTTGCCTGGTCTTTAATAGTAATTTCCTGGCTAAGAAAGAATATGAAAAAAAGAGATAAAGTAGATATTAAAAAACTTCTTAAAGAAACTGAAAGATAATTTTTATTTAGGCAACCAGTCCATATTAACTATATGCCCAGTTAGGCTTCCTATATTATTAAAAGTCCTACTAAGCCAATCCTTATAAAGAGAAACAAACTCACTCATATTCTTCTCTTCTATCAAAGCAAGAGTATTCTGGCTAATTATAAAAAAAGCACCTATACACAGAAACATAATAATAGCTATAATTATTTTCATCTTTCTTTGCCTTCAACTACTTTTATTCCATTTGTGCTGTTTTCTACACTCCAATCCATTTTTACTGCATTTGCAGTAAGAACCTTAAGATTACCCAAAGCCCCTCCAAGCCAAGAAAAATATACTTTTAAACCCTTTTCTATTCCAGAAACTGATTTCCAGTCAATATTATGCTTAGATAAAACCTGAGAACTGGTTGTATAAAAGAACAGCAAAACAACAATAATGACTATTAAAAAAATCTTATGTTTAATATGCCTGACTCTAAGGAAAAAAAATGCCAGAGCAATCAAAACAGTTATTATTACCCAATTCATTTTAACCTCTTTTGTAGAAATATCAAGTTGAATACCTATAAAAAGCTTGTGCTTTATTTATTCTTCAGTTTATTCTTCAGGTTCACTTGCTAAAAAAGCCCACCAAGGTTTCTTAACCCGAATAATCTCACCAGTTTCAGCATCTACCTGGGCTTTTACCTTCATCTTCTTTCTAAATAGCCACAATAATCTTGAATGCCTCTCTGCCTGGAGTTCATAAGTTAACTGGTTTTTCTCACTAATCTCTTTTAATTCAATTGAACAATTATTCTCTTCGCCACAAACTCTCAATCTTAATCTTTCTAATGCTCTTTCAGAAGCAGTATCAGGCATAATCTTTACCTCTGCTTTTATTCCATTACTAAGTTTAGCTTTTAACCTTGTCTGATTTCTTTCTTGGTCCATTTCCTGCTCTAACTCCAGACTTGTATTTACACTTACCTTCTCCATTGTTATTGTGATTATATTTCCAGATCTTCCAGCAGTTATAGTCATTACTCTTCCTGTTTCAGTAGGACATGTAACAACTGCTCCTCTGCAAGTACATCCTTCCATGCACTCACTCTCATTTCTTTTTTGCCATGGAACAAAAGTTATATTTTCTTTGCTTACTCTTGTTTTAGTCTTATTTATGATTGCACCTCCTTTTCCTGTTTGATTTTGTTCTGTTTCATTATCTCCTAAGTCAGCACCATTTCCATTATTAGTTCCATTAGTCACATTTCCATTATTAGTTCCATTAGATTCAGCAATAACTCCTACAACTAACAAAATTCCTACAATAACAAACAACCATTCTTTTCTCATATTGACTAAAAATAACTTACATTTAAAAATCTTTCTATAACTACAATCCTATACTTCCCTTTTTCTTCAGTTTTCTCAACTTAAAAATCCTTCTTATTATAAAGAAAGCTAATACTACAAATACAGCAATAAAAAAGACACTAAAAACAATATCCCTAGTTGATTCACTTAAAATAGCCAACCCTCCAATCTTTGAATCTCCTAAAACAATGTCTTCTTGCACAAAAGCTGAAGAAGTATCAGAAATCGCATTAATCAAAAGATTAACGCTTCCAGCCAAATTTTCAGGGTTATTAAGAATAGTTTCGAACTCTTTATTTGAGCCTGCCAGTATTTTCCTGCTTTCTGATTTTTCTGCTAATCTCTCATTATTCTCTCCAAATAAAACAATTTCTACTCTTACCTCCTGATCAAACCCAGAAAGCTCTGTTAAAGAATAAATAATCTTAACTCCTTCTTTACTTCCCTTTTCTACAGTAATTAAATCTACACTCAACTTTTTTTCAATAATTTCTGCACTAAAATTAACTGACTCATTAGATTCTTGGCATACTACCTCTAGTTCTAAATTATATGAACCTGCCCCTAATGCTTTAGGAATATTTAAAGTGAAAATAAAATCATATTCTTCACCTGCACTTAGCCCCTTTATTCCTTCTGATATTATCCACCCTTCATTTTCTCCTTTTCCTTTTGCCTTGCAATCATTTAAAAATATTTTCCCAATATTTTTAACTCCTAAGACTAATTTTTTACTCTCACCGGGGTCTACAATTAAGTTTGAAATTTGGCTAAGCTCTAATTTTCCTAAACTTAAAACTACAGAACCTCCTCCACCGCCTCCTCCGCCTGAAGGCGGACTAGGAATTGAGGTAGTAACAGAAAAACTAGAACTAGTATAATTAGAACTGCCAGCTGAATCATTTACAAAAAGATTCAAAACATAGTTCCCATCTGAAGAAACATCAAAAACAATATTTGTGCAGTTTACTATACTAGTATTTGCAATCACAATTCCACCAGTAGCCCACTCAACATTATACCAGCAACTTTCTAAATTAGTATCAGAAACACTGAAGGTCAATGGAATTCCTGTTCTGCTTGATTTACTCCCAAAAGGTTCACTTATGCTTAAATCAGGATTTGTTGTATCAACATAAAATGTCTTATTTCCATTAAATACAGAATTTCCTAAAGAATCATTACATCTAATATTCCAAAGATGAGTGCCTTCTTCTAAATCAAGATTAAAACTATTCACAATTCCACTAATAACATTTGTATCTGTCTGATTTAATCCAAAACTGCCTGTAAAATTCCCCCACAATTCACAACTATCTAAATCAATATCTGTTGGAGTGTAATCAAACTCAATATTATTATACCTTAAATAAACATTTATAGGAGAATGCAAAACAATTGTTGGAGCACCTACCTGAACTGAAAAATTTGAACTGGACTCTGACGCTAATCCGTAACTATCATTTACATAAATATTCAGAATATAAGAGCCATCTCCAGGAACATCAAAAGTTGTATTTACACAGTTATTTATTGTAATATTATTTCCATTATTAATACTATACCAGCAACTGTCTATATTGCTTTCAGCATCAGAAACAGAAAAATTCAATTCAATAGACTCATTATTTCCGTAATTTGCTCCATCTTGGGGTAAAACAAGACTCATAGATGGTGCAGTATTAGCAGTATGATAAGTTATATTAAGATAAGGCCATACACTATTATTAAAATACTCTTTAGTATGAAAAAAATCTGCATTTCCAGAGTCTATAGTCCATAAGATTATAGAAACTAACTCATTACTAGAAGCATACTCTGTCTTAATCATATTAGTGACATTCCAACACTGCCATGTATCATCTAAACTTCCATCATTAGACAAATTTGTCTCTGCTGTTGTATTGCAGTTGCTTGCATTTAAATACTCATTTTCAGTTCCGCAAGGCTGGTTGTTCCAGGTTACTTCACAAGCAGGACTTCCATCTGTCCCACCATCTCCTTCACACCAAGAATCATCATAAACATGATTAGCAAGAAGTATATTGCTTCCCTGATCATCATACATAAATAAACATAAGCTTGCATTGTCAATTACCTGGCCAGAAGGAATTTCAGATATATTAAATTTCAAATAAGCTCTCTGCCAGGTTAGTTTCTGAACTTTAAGATAATCTTTATCTCCATGATTTCTATTTGGAGTTGATTTATCAACATAAACATCCTCACCATTTCCACTCCCGCCAATTTTTACTGTTGGGTCTACTGTCACAATAAGCCCATCTGAAAAAGTGCTAGACCCTCTTGTAACTCCAATAGCCAACATCCTTATCCCACTTACCCCTATAATCTCTCCATCTCCTAAATAAAAGTCAGTTATGTTAAAACCATTTGCCAACAAATCAGTATAATCAAAAATATAATCATCCTCAAACTTAACATAAGGCATTAAAGAATCAAAATCTCCTGTTTTAAAAGCATCTTCTGTATATTTTGTTCCATTAAACCATATACCCTCTTCTGCTCCGACAGTCTGAATGTACCAGAATTTTGCATTGAGTATATCCTCCCCAAGATTATTCACAAGAATATTCTTAATTTTCATTGGCTGATCAGGATAAAAATGAAATTCCTGTGTCCAATTAAAATCTGCTCTGTTATTCCAAGCCTTAAAAGTATACTCATTTGTTGACATATCCAGCTCCTGAGTCCATGTCCAGGTAAAATTTAAAGTACTATATTTTTGATTTGCTCCTAAAATACTACCTGTAATTCCAAATCCAAATTTTGTAATAATATTGCCATCCACATCATATAATTCTATATAAGCTCTCTGAGAATCACTGCTTGTTTTGTAAATAAGCCCATCCCAGTTTCTAAAACAATTACTCCCGCAAACACCATAACTAATTGGCTCATACTCTGTTCCATTATTATAATTAATTACAGCATTATAAATTTCCAGATTATAATTTCCCCCTCCCTTATCAATTTTATTCCAATAAACACCCCTTTCTACATACCCTATATCCTGAGTAGTATAAACAGCATAACCAGTAATGCCAATAAAATCTACCTTTAACCTGAGAATAATTAAAGTTAAAAACAACCCAATAACCATAATTCCAAATATTAAATACCTAATTGCAACTCTTTTTTCCATTACTTAAGAAACGAAAATATCATTTAAATAATTATTGTTATTAAACGATATGTTTAAATATTCTTTATAATTGAAATAATTATAATGAAAAAAAGACTGATAGCTGTCTGCATAATTTTACTAGCCCTTTTATCACTTGTTATGGCCCAAGAGAATAAAATAGAAATATCAACAACAAAAGAAAGTTTTTCAGCAGGCGAAAGTCTAACATTCAAAGTTTCACTTTATGATGCTCAAAATAATCCAATTGATGCAAATGTTGTTGTCATAATTGAAGATGCAGAAAAAAGAACAAGAATAGAAAGGACAATTCAGTCAAATAAACTAATTGATATAAATCTAGGAGAAAAAGCAAAACACGGCTACTGGACAATAACAGCCAGATATGAAGATGCAGAGGTAACAGAATTTTTTACAATAGAAATGAATGAAGAAGTGAGATTTGAAATACAAGGAGACAAACTTATTGTAAAAAACATAGGAAATGCCAGATATACAAAAACTATCCAGATTATTATTGGCGAGACTCTCGGAACTAAAAAAATAGACCTTGAAGTAGGAGAAGAAACAAGCTTTAGATTAATTGCCCCTGATGGAACTTACAATATCAAAGTAACTGACGGCAAAACAACCATAACAAGAAGCAGTGTTGCACTAACTGGAAATGTTATAGGAATTTTAGATGAAAAACTGACTACAGGAGGAAGCCCTGTAACAGGAGGACTGCGCCCAAAAGAAGGAGACGAGTCTTTCTATTCAACTATCAGAAACCAAAAATTTGTGTATGTTTTCTTACTGGTTGTAGTGGGAACAGCTGTCCTTTTAGCTATTGAAAGAAGATACAAGAAAAGAGTTTAATCAATCAAAATCATCTCTTAAACCAGCTTTATGCCTTATCAACTTATCCATTAAATTACGATATTGTTTACCAACTATCGACCATGTATTAGTACACCCAAAATCCGAGGCAATAAATTCTAGTTCATTAAAATCATCTTCAGATAAACTTATCACATGTTGAACTCTATCTGCAATTGCTTTTGAATCACTAAAAGGGACTAAAAGCCCTATGCCTTGTTTTTCCATATCTCTAAAAAAAGGAGATTCTGTAGCAATTGTTATCCTACTACTTCCAATCCAATAAGCTCCAGGACCACTAGAAATTTGATCTTTTCCCAAATTAGCAATAATCCCGCAATCACTCATCTTCATAACTCTTAACAATTCATCATCCGAAAGGTGAACATTTAGAAATACTAAATTTGCTCCTCTTATATTCCCCAACGTTTTTCCATAAAGATCTGTAATTTTCTCTTTTCTACTATCATCCCTGGTGATAATTGCTCCTCGAATATTCTTTTTGGTTTTAGCCAAAGCAATTAATTCATCTCTATATTTTTCACCTTCTCTAGCCAATACCTCTTGATGAGTTCCCCCAGCAATTAAACCAACTAAAGCATCTCCATTAATTTTTCCTAAAACAATATCCAATCCTTCAATCACAAATTCCAAACCCTTTGCTCTAGATATATACCCTATAGAAGTAAAAAGTTTTTTGTCTTCTCCTTTTTCAGTAACAAAATCATATTCTCTTTTTAGTTCACTTCTTTTTTTAAGAATATTGATTTTAGGTATCCCATGGGCTATATGAATTAATTTTCCCCGAGAAACACCAAATTTGGGGCCATACAAATTTTCATCCATCAATATATCTAAAACTGAATTTGTTAAACAAGCAAATTTATCACATTTTTCTAAAATATTCTTTAAAACATTCCTTTTGTGAATAAAATCTTCTCTCTTGCTATCATAAAGAACAGTATGTCCTACACCAAAAACAGCAACTTTCCCCTCATTTAATATTTCCAAAAATCTTGTAGCATTATCTTGTCTATCATCTTCTCCAAAAATTCCATTTTCATGATTCATAAAACACCCCAAATCTCCTCCTTGACTCCTTAACTCCTTAGCATAATCAACTATAAATCCGGCACCAGCATCATATGAAATAGGACAATCTTGCTTTATCTCTGGCCCTATATGCAAACGATGATTTATAGCATAGGATGTGCATCCTAATTTCCTCACTATTGGTAACGCTATCCAGTTATTTGAATCAAGATTTTCCATCATGTCTTTCGCAAAACTGGCAATCCCACATCTTCTTGGAGGAAAAGTACTTACATTTATATAATAAAATTTATCTGTTTCCATTTTCTACTAATAATCAAACCCAGACATAAAATCCAGTTTTTATATTAGTCTTCATAAAAACAGCTTTATAAATTTTTCCCAGAAAAGTCTTTTTCAAGGGGTAACAAGAAAAAAGTATATACTTCTAAAAAATATGCCAATAAACTAAAAATCCTACAAAACCATAAAATATATCCATTATTTGATTTGTTCTGTTTTCACGAAATTCTTTTTTAATAACCTTCTTGAAAACTCCTGGCTCTATAATCTCCCACAACATAAAAACAGATAGTGAAGCAAATACAGAAGTTATAAACAGCAATCCTATTTTCTTTAATATCAAGCCAACCACCACCCCAAAAATAAAATGCCCGACAGACCATCCGTCAAAATATGATCTGTTTTTAATAATTTCCTCTAAAAGTTTTCTTGTCCTCTCTTTCATTTTCCTTTTTCCTCTTTTTTATGATTATTAATTAACATAAGTCGTCGGAGTTTAATTAATTTTCTATTTCTTAATTATTTCTTCACACTTGTTGATAAAGTCATAAGCATTTTTTTTTATTTTTTCTGCAATAGATTTTGTTGTTTGTTTTGTTATGCTATATTGAGCAATTTCTCTTTTATGTTTCGCATCAGATAGCTTTTCAATTTCTTCTTTGTGGAACATCGCTGATTTGAGTAATATTAAGATATCTTCATCTAAAATTTTCTTTTTAACAAAAAATTCTTCTAAAACACATAAAGTTGCTGTATGGTTCTTACTTCTGTAACCTATTTTAGCTAATAGTGAGATTGCAGCAGTATACATTGCATAATATCCTGTGATAACAACCCATTCATTTGAATCATAATCTTTTGGGGTTTTAAGTAAATCTCTTGCCTTTTCGTTATCGTTTAATTCAGAAAGAATGCTCATTGTTATAAGGTTCTGTCTAGCTTTTTGTAAGAATTTATTTGCTAGATTCTTATATGAATTATCTTTTGAAAGTTTCCCTTGCTTGATATACCAATTAACTGCTCGCATCTTTATACATCCAATAATAAAATGAATCTCCTCCCTTAAATACTATTCCATACAATTTTAAATCGTTCCATAGCTCAGGATTATCTTTTTTAATATTAGAGAATTCATATATTGGCAAAACTACTGGAGAAAAATTAATCCCGTATTTATGCTCTAATGATTTGATAAAATTGTTTACCTCTTTTTCTTTAGAAGGAATACAAGTAACCATCAAATCAACATCACTTTCTTTAGTTTCAGTTCCTTTTGAATAACTTCCAAATAAAATTACACTCCATGAAAAAGGATAATTTTCTATTTCTTGAATTGCTTTATAGATTGGTCTATGTTTTCTTATGAAATTGACCTCTCTTTGAAGTATATATCTATTAAAACCTAAACTATATGAATATAGACTATTTGTGTCAAGAGAATAAATGAGAGTTTTTCCTTTTTGCTTTTCAACAACAATCTTCTTTTCAGTTAGGGATTTTAATGCAGAATTGACTCTTTCATAAGAATAATCTATCCTTTCTTGAATTTCTTTTATAGTCATTTCTTTAGCTTCTGGAAAGAAAGAGGCAATTATAGTTCCTTCTAAATGAGAAATTTCTAAGTTTCCAAAAATTGCACGAAAACCTTCTTCTTGTTTTCTTTCTAATTTTACCATTTTCCATCTATTGATTTATCTATAATATTATTGATTTATCAGTATTTAAAGATTTCTATTTGAGAAAATTTTCTAGAACTATTCTGAGTAAGAATTTATTTATTTTTTTCTCCAGGCGTAATAGAATAATGGTGCATAGAATATAAGTGCTTCTATTAATAGTTGTAAATCTTTATCAACCATCATAATTCTTATAGATAAAATAGCTGTTAAACCTGTTGTAATTTTTGCAAATACCTTCATCTTTTTATTATTTGGTTTCTTAACCCAAGCATAATAAATTAAAGGCAAATAAAACAGAATAATAAAAATGCCTATCAATAAAGCATTCATTCCTTTTGTAATTCCTTCAGTAAAAACTGCTGGAATGAATATAACTAAAACTATCAAAAGCGGGATAATGATTATTGAATTAATCTTTGCCCAAATATTCATAAGTTTTTCCATATTTATTTTAGTAAAATGTTATTTAAACAGTCAATCATTCAAATCCCCGCGAGGGGGTGGTGAGGAATTAGTGCTATGCCCTATTCTTATTAGGTTGGCTTATAAAGCCCGCCTACGAGCACAAATTAAATTATAAATGCTCCTGCCGGGATTTGAACCCGGGTCACGGGCGTTCTCCTTAGAGTGCAAAAACACTCACCTTCTGGTTTTCGCCAGAGATTACAGTTGTCCAAGCAGACAGAGTTATCCTTTCATCAAGTAAACTCCCTGTTCGAGAGGCCCGTATGCTTGGCCACTACACTACAGGAGCATACTCCTGTAAAAGCATCACTATTTTTAAAACTTATGAAATTAAGAAAAATTCAAATAGAAATAAAACTCCTTTTTAAGAACCTTATTTCTTATAAACCTTATATCCTTTTCGAACCTTTTCATTTACCCTTATTCCTATTTCGTCGCCTTTTTTTGCTTTTTTCACGACCTCTCTGTTTATCTGCATACTGTCTACTTCTTGCTCAAAATCTGTATCTCCCCCTTTGATGTGTATAGTGTCCCCTACTTTCAGTGCTCCTTTAAGTTTTATAGCAGCTGCTTGCACATGGTCAAAATAGTTCGAAACAACTCCAATTTCCTTTTCTGCCATGAATTATATAAGAAAAAAGAGTATATAAAATTATTGATAACCCCTTCCAGCTTCGAATCCTAAAAATAGCCCCGCCAGGATTCGAACCTGGGTCCTTTGGCCCAGAACCAAAGATGCTTGACCACTACACTACAGGGCTATATAAAAAATAAACAAACTCAATATAAAAATCTTTAGAATTCCATCTCAATCCTTAATTCAAGAAGAGCATTAATATACCTTCCTATCATTCTTAAATGATGATAGATTTCTTTTTCATCTTCATTTGCTTTTTTATACATCTCTGGAATTCTGAAATAACTCCTGCTGTCAATTTCTGCTATTTTCTTAATCTTACTTTTCTCAAACTTATAAAAGAGATCATAAAAAACATCCATTTGTTCTTTAACAGATTTTGCCAGGTCTTTTATATTCTTTAACTTAGATTTAGGAAAATCCTGAACAAGATGATGGGAGATATGCTTAAATTCATCTCCTAACATCTCCAAAATATAAAGTGTAGCAAATAAGAGTTCTGACTTCCTGGGTTCTTTATTTGCTGTTTTATTTAATATTCTGACACAATAATCATGGAACTTATCTAGATTTACATCCACATCATGAATCTGTATTAATAACTTAGGGTTGCCGGTTTCAATAGCCTCTAAAGTTTCTTCTGACATTTCCTGAAGAAGGAGAAATATTTTTCTCAGAGAATTGTCAAACTGCTTGCTAGTCAGTTCTCCCATTTCTCTAACAATGATAAAATCTTTTCCATGGTCAACTATCTCATAACCAATAAATCTTGTTACAAATCCCTGCAATACTCCTAGTATTGTCTTTTTCTCTCTTGCTTTTCCATATCTCTGGTCTAATCTATGGACAGTAAGAAATTTATAAGGACTATCTAACTTAATATCTTTAGGAAATTTAACTAGAAGTTCGTCATAACCCTCTCTATAAACAGCCATAAAATGCTTCCATATTGTTGGAATATCCATTCCGGCAATATTAAACTCTGCCCTCTTACTCTCTCCATTTTTCTCTGTTGTAATAAATAACCCGTTTTCCCTTTCAACTAAATCTATCTCACTGCCTGCTTTCAAGTTAAATTTCTTCACCCAATCAGAAGGAAGAGTTATAGTCAGAGTATTATGCCCTTGCTTGATGATTTTCCTTTTCATTTTAAAATGTTTTAAAACATACCCACTATATTAAATAATAAAGAACCAATATATATAAATCTTTTCTCAATATACTCAATAGTGAAAATATATATGTATATATTCCCATGGGATAAATATCTGAAATAAGAAGTATATTGGAAAAAATTAAATTGATTTTTATAGCAATCTTCTTATGGAAATACAAAAATATCTTATAAAGGTTGATTATTTTTGTCCAGCTGTCCAAACAGGAGGGAAGTGGTTTGTTCTTGAAACAAAATCTCAACCAAGATTAGGGATAATTGATAACTCAATTCTTCCACCTCATAATTGTGGAAGAGACAGTTATAGTGAAGCTTGCGAAAATGACCCTCATTGCACTTCCCAGACAATCCTAGAAGTTATGCCTTATTCTACTGAAGAAGCAGAAAGAGTTCATACAACTAAAAGTAATTTAGTTGAAAAATTGAGCGCTGTATAAAAAAATGGAAAAAATATTTGTAAATCCAGATAAATTTAAAGCAAAAGATTTCATAAATTTATTTAAAAAAATAAAAAGTAAAGAAATTTACGCAAATGAAAAGTATGAACTACAACATAAAAAGAAAAAATGGGATGAAGAAGGACAAGGGCATGTAGAGTTTTATTCTTATTTAACAGAAAGTGTATCAGTATCGTTAAAAGGAAAATCCAGACTTGAATATGAGATAGAAAAAGAGTGGGAATTCTATTATGATGGGAATGAATCAAGAACAAAAACCTCTGGAGTAATAAAGTTTTACGACAACGAACTATTAGCCCAAGAAATAATTGAAAATATAAAAAAACAAGCTGCATAAAGTGACACGAAAAATGAGCATAGAAGAATTTACTGCTTTAGAAGAAGAAAAAATAAGTGGAAAGGCATTAGTGATTCAGGGACTTATTAACGATAGCCGTTCAGTTGAAAGACTAACTGACATAGTCTGCGGAAAATGTGGGAAAAAAGAAGTTCATTGCGGTTATATTGATAAATATGAATCAAAATATCAGGCTGATTATTACCACAATTTCTGGCATATTTGTTTAAACTGCTTAGAGGTTCAGCATCAGGCAGCAATGACAGGATACGGACAAGAGCAAGAAGATGATTTAGAATGTCCTTTCTGTGGATATGACTGGACATCTGATTTAAATAAAAGAACTTGAAACACTATTCCTCCTTATTTTATCATTAGTTTATATATTAATAGAGAAAAATATTGACGAAGATTAAGTTTATCTGATGACTAAAAAGCTTATGACCAAACCCAGACAAATCAAGATCATAGGAAAAGAAAAATCTTTAGATGAAGTAATAGAGGGAGTAATAGTTCTAGATGAAATAATTGAAAAAAATAAGCATAATTACAGACAAGCCTGGAAGACCTGGCTTCCAACTAATAAAGGAAAAGATAGGTTAGGGAGAATGGCCTATGTTCCAGTAGTTTGTATGAGAAAAGCTTATTCAGAGATAGCTGAACAAAACAGTAAAGAACCTTATTTTATATTTATACTAAACCAAGGAAGGGATGAAAGACCAAAAAGCGCAAAAAAACACTCAAAAAAAGCAAAGAAGAAAAGCCACTGTAAACTATGCAAAAACATCCTAAAGAAGGGTATGATCATCTCAGAAATAGATGATTATTATTTAACACCAAACGGATACCCTTACCATAACTGTGCTTCACTCTTAATCCACAAATCAAAAAAAAGAGATCAAAAAAGTGAAATAAGGCCTGAAGAAATAGCTACTTGGATAAAAACATCCATACTCCTCAACCAATATTTATTTTATAATTCCCTGCATGCAGGAGCTTCAATAATTGAACATCAACATATACAAATGGTGGACCCTATGGAAATGAAGATGGACCATAAAATAATCTCTTACCCTATATTTGAAGATTCAATAGTAAAAAGACAAAGAGTAAACGAGAAAAGTGATGTATTTAGATTAACAAATTATCCTGTAGATGCTCTTGTTTTTACAGGAAGAGATTCCCCCCATAAAGCAGTATATGCAACAAGAATATTAAGGGGCATGAATGCTGCCTATAATATATTAGTAAATAAAGATGAGGTGCTAGTAGTAGGAAGAAACAAAAACCCAGACAGAGAAACCTCAATATGCATGAGAAGAAAAGTAGGAGGTTATGAAATAACAGGAGTAGCACTTTTAGGGGATATTGAAGAGAGATTCGGAAAAACTCAAATAAAAATACATGGGGCTAAACTTTTCTCAAACATGTCATATGACATTGTTAGGAAGAACATAGCTGGGGCAACAATCCCGCTTGATTCTGTAGCCAAACATTTTTAACTACTGTTCCGCACTATTAATGGAATAAAAGAAAAAATCATCTAAAATGAAAGCTTTAATCTTGGCTGCAGGTTTTGGAACCCGCCTTTACCCCTTAACAAAAAACACCCCGAAAGCATTAGTTGATATAAACAATAAGCCATTAATTGAATATGTAATCAAACAACTAGAAGAAATTGAAGATACGGACAAGATTTACATTCTAAGCAATAACAAATTCTATGCGGATTTTCTTGAATGGCTGGATAAATATAAAGAAAAATCAAAAATAAAAATACTAAATAATGGTGTGAATGAAGATTACGGGAAAAAGGGGGCTATTGATGATTTTAAATTTTCTCTAAGTTTTATTGAGCAAGAAGATATTTTTCTTATAGCATCAGATAATATATCTGAATTCAACTTACAATCACTTGTTAATTTGTCCAAACATAAAAATTCGAGTACTGTAGCATTAAAAACAACTGAAGATAAAGAAGTAATTAAAAGATGCAACCATATACTTTTAAATCATGAAGGGAAGATTATTTTTTACGAAGAAAAACCAAAAGAACCTAAAAGCAATATTTTTTCTACTGCTTGCTATTTCTTAAAAAAAGAAGACGTAAAAAAAATAAAAAACCATGAGTTTCAAAATACAGATAATTTTGGAGAAATCATTACATTCTTACATAAACAGAGTGATGTTTATGGAAAACTATTTGAGAATTTTTGGGCAGATATTGGCTCAATAGAAGAGCTAGAAAAAGTTAGAGAATATTTCAAATATAAAAAAATTCCTTAAAAATACGCTTTTTAGAATTTTATTCAGAAATCAATACTCCATCTCGATTCTTAATTCCATTAAACAAAATATAAATTTACTTATCTGCATCAAGTGCCCTCTTATGCTCTGAACATCTTTATTTTTAGATTCTTTCCATTTAAAATGGTTATTATAAATTTTAAAATCATTTTTTCCGAATTTAATTGCCATTTCTATGTCAAATTTATAAAATAAGTGATAATACATTTCAAAATGCTCTTTGATAGTCTCTGCAAAAGAATAAATCTCATCCACATTCTTTTTTGATCTTGCTAAATGCCTCCCTATATATTTAAACTCATCACTCAATAATTCCAATAAGAACAGAGTAGAAAACATAGCTGGCTTATTTTCTTGAAAACTAGAATCCTTTATTTTGTTATTAATCCTACAGCAATAGTCTATAAATCTATCTACATTAACATCCATTGCATGAATTGTCTTGCAAATATTTATATCACCTATTGTATTATTCTTTATAAGAGCAATTATTTTGTCAAATAATTCCAATATTAATAAAAATATTCTCCTCAAAGAATTATCAAATTCCTTGCTTGTTAATTCCCCCATTTCTTTTGTAGTGCAATAGCCTTCACCATGGTCTATAATTTCCATCCCAATAAATCTATTTATTAACTCACTAATCATATCAAAAGCTGGTTTTTTAAGGGGCTTTTCTCCTAATTTTGTATAATCAAACTGAGAAGCATAATAATCATAAGCACCTTCATAGGATTTCTTACTTGGATTATAAACTAACTTAATTTCACTATAACCTTCTCTATAAGCAGATTGGAAAAATCTCCATAACATAGGAACACTTAACTCACTAATATCAATTTTTGTGCTTCTTAGTTCATTATGTTGATGCCCATTAACAATCAAAGAACCAGAATCTTCATAAACATCTAATTCATCTCCTGCATGAATATTTAATTTCTTAACCCAGTCACTAGGCAAGGTCATTGTTAAAGTATTATACCCTTGTTTTATTATTTTTCTTTTCATCTTATCAATTATCTAAAAATAAAAAGAAAAGATATATTTAAAGCTTTTCTAATATATAGAATAGGGAAAATATGGTTATATATATTAGAAAAGGAAGGTTGTGTATTCTTCTATCTAAAAATACCCTTCTTTTTCTTAATATATTTAATATTCACAAAATATCCTCCCAATTCTAAAATATCTGGAATAAAAAGTATATCGGAAAAAAATAAATCCTTCTCTGAATTATATACTTTATGATAAAAAAATTAGTTAAAAAGATTATGTACGGGATGATCGGGACTGCAATAGCACTAAATGCAGGATGTTCAACCCAGGTTCAAGAACCTATAATTAAACCTTTTATTGAATCTTGTGTAGATCTTCAAGGGAGTATCTCTTCAGGTAAAATCAAAAATATACCAGAAGAAATGAGATTTACTCCGATACATAAGGATGACGCTTATGCAAATCCAGAGAACAATGCCCCTATAAAAAACAGCACAGTGAGGATCCCTCCGCTCATTGAACTAAGATTCTTAAAGGCAGGTTTAGAAACAAAAATAAATGATGATTCTTATTTGGATATTTATGGAGACTTAAGTTTGAATCTTAGTAACTTTATCCGCTTTGGAAAAGTGTACAAAAGAAACTATACAAACGCCCCTGGAACAGATAAAAGAGGATATGGAGCTGCATTAACATATCTAACTCCAAAGTATGGTCCTCTGTTCATCCCAGGAATTAAAGCAGAGTTACATATCCAAACAAAAGAAGATTTTAATTTTATTATAGGTGGGGGATACAGAAGATATGATTTAGAAATAGAAAGAGGATGGGATAGGTATAATAGGTTAGAGAGATATAAAGATAGTAGCCTAGCCAAAATAGACGAAAAAAGCATTTATATTGGATTTGAAACAGAAGATAAAAAATCAGAGAAATGGCATAGTATAATTAAATTAGGAGTTAACTTTAATGATTATAAAACCAAGGGTGAAGAAACAAAAATAGACTCAAAACCTTCTTTTTTTATAAGCGGAGGAATAATCCACCGTTTTTAAGATGGAGGCACTAGAAACGAAAATAAATCAAACCAAATTAAAAGAAGATTTTTTTTCAAATAAAAGCTTACTGAAAAATAGTCTGTTTTTAGAGCATCCTAAAAATAATAAAAATTATAGCCCTATCCAGGAAAAAGATTATTGGGAATTTCCAGTAATCCTAACGCTAATAGGAATAATAAGCTATTCCTTAGAATTCTATGGAATAGGATCATTAGGTCTAGCAGGGGCAGGGATAATATTCTTATCCAATCTTTATTATAGTCCAAAAAATAAAAAGAATTGAATCTAAACATTTAAAAACACATTCTTTTTCTGTTTTCTATGAAACGCTCAAGCAGGAGATGGAAGAAAAAACGCCAGATGAGATGGAAATGGCAGAGAAAAAGATTAAGAAAAGAAAAGAAGAAAAGAAAGCTTCATAGAAAAAGAAGCAAATAAACTAATTCTAACTGAAAGTATATTTCAGACAATAGCAATATTTATAAGACAAATTTATTTGATTTTTAAATAAAAAAGAAAAATGGCGAACAATACTATATGGACTGAAAAATATCGTCCTAAAAACTTTGAAGGAGTTCTTGGACAAGATGAAATCATCAAAAGGGTTCAAAATCTGACAAAAAGTTTAAATATCCCTCATTTACTGTTTGCAGGGCCAGCAGGAACTGGCAAGAGCAGTCTTGCATTGGTTATAGTTAAAGAATTATTTGGCAAAAATTGGAGGGAAAATTATCTTGAACTAAATGCTTCTGACACTAGAGGAATAGATGTGGTGAGACAAGAAGTTAAGAATTTTGCAAGAACAAAATCACTTGGAGAAGTGCCTTTTAAAGTCATTTTTTTAGATGAAGCAGATGCTTTAACAAGAGAGGCTCAACAAGCTCTAAGAAGAACAATGGAAAACTTCACCTCTACTTGTAGATTTGTCTTATCCTGCAATTATAGCAGCAAGATTATAGACCCTATACAAAGCAGATGCGCTATTTTTCGTTTTAAACTTCTAGAAAGAAAAGATATTTTCAGAAAAATAAAAGAAATTGCAGAAAAAGAATCTTTATCTATAAGTGAGCCTGCAATGATTGCTTTACACGAAGCAAGTGAAGGAGACTGCAGGAGAGTTATTAATCTCTTACAAGCAACTTCTTCAATCTCTCCAAGCATAACTGAAGAACTTGTGAATACAATTATCTCCTCAGCTAAACCAGCAGATGTTAAAATAGCTTTAGAATATGCTCTTAGCGGAGATTTTATCAAAGCAAGAGAAAAATTATTAGATATAATGCTAAAAGAATCTATTTCTGGCCAAGATGCAATTAAAGCAATACAAAAAGAAATCTGGAACCTTCCAGTTGAAAACTCATTAAAAGTCAAGCTAGTAGAAAAAACAGGAGACATAGAATTCCGTTTAGTTGAAGGCAGTGATGAATTTATACAATTAGAAAGCCTGTTGGCGAGTTTTGTCCTTGCTGGACAAGGGAAGGTTTAAAGGTATTTCTTAAACCAATTTAAAGATAAATCAAAGACATCCTGAATCATGTCAAGCTTATGACTCCCACCTTTAATAACTTCCAGTTTAGCATCTCTTAAGTATTGTAGAGCTTCTTTAGACTCTTCAAGAGGGACAACATCATCTTTATCTCCGTGCAAAATTAAAACAGAACATTTTACTCTGGACAATAACTTTTTTTGATTGATTTTTAATCTTTCTTCAAAATATTTTTTAGGAATTTTAAAATCTCTTCCATCTTTCTTTTTAATAACATATCCTTTTTCTTCTAATTCTTCTTTACTTAATTTTTCTTGAACTACTACCTCTTCTAACTTATCTTTTCCAGCTGTAACAGGTGCCCATAAGACTATAGCCTTAACATCTTCATTATAAACTAAAAGCGAAACTAATCCCCCTAAACTCTCTCCTTGTATCCCAATATCTTTATATCCCCTTTCCTTAACAAATTCTATTGCTGATTTTAAATCATCAACCTGGTTCTCAACAGTAATTTCATCGTTTTCACTCTCCCCACTTCCAGAAAAATCAAACCTTAAAGCAGAAATTCCATTTTTAGCATAAATATCTGCTATTGCAATCAGCCTCTTCCTATCTTTATTTGCGCAAAATCCATGGCAGATAACAATCACCTTCTTGTTTTCTTTTTCAGGCAAATGCAAAACTCCAACTAACTTCTTCTCTTTTGGATTCTTAAACTCAATTTTTTCTCTCATCGTTTCAAAAACTCTCTCACACCTTTTAAATCTAAGGTATTAATTATATCTTTTTTCTCAGCCCATCCTCTCCTTGCTACAGCTATCCCTAATTCCATTTGTTGAAACTGTTCTGTTGCATGAGCATCTGTTCCAATAACTAATTTACAGCCCTTGCTTACCACCTCTCTTACATGATTATCATTTAAATCCAGCCTGTCAATAGAAGCATTTATTTCTAGAGCAATATTATTTTGTTTAGCTTTATTGTAAATCTTCTCTAAATCTAAGTTAAACGGCTTTCTCTTTTGAATAAGTCTTCCAGTTGGATGCGCAAGAATATTTACAAAAGGATTGTCTAGTGCTTTCAGAATTCTATCTGTTTGCTTTTTTTCAGGAAACTTAAATCCAGAATGAACTGCTGCTATAACAACATCTAACTTTCTTAACACACCATCATTTAAAGCCAAACTTCCATCCCCTCTTACATCTACCTCTACCCCTTTTAAAATCTCAATTCCATTAATTTTTTTATTTATCTTATCAATCTCTTTTATTTGTTTTTCAAGTTGTTTTTCATTTGCTCTTTGTAGCATTTTTCCATAATGGCCATGGTCTGTTATTGCAATATATTTTAAACCAAAAGATTTAGCAGCTTTTGCCATCTCTTCTATTGTATTTTTTCCATCAGAAAGTTTAGTATGCATATGCAAATCTCCTTTTATGTTACCATAACTAATAATTTTTGGCAGATTTTTCTTTAAAGCAGCTTCTATTTCATCTTTCTCATTTCTCAATTCAGGTTCAATATAAGGCATTCCTAACTTATTATAAACCTCTTTTTCAGTCTTGCCAGCAACCTGCTTCTTTCCTTTAAATAAACCATACTCACTCAACTTCAAACCTTTTTTTATAGCAATCTTCCTTAAATGGATATTATGTGTTTTATTACCAGTAAAATACTGTAAAGCACTCCCAAAAGATTCTGGCTTTATAATTCTTAAATCAACCTGGACATTATCTTTTGTAATAATAACAGCTTTTGTATTTCCCCTTGCCAAAATCTTCTTTACGTCCGACATTCTTGTAAAAAAATCCACAACAGATTTAGAAGAAGATGCCACAGCAAGAATATCTATATCACCAATCGTCTCTTCCATTCTTCTAATACTCCCACCAGCAATTGCCTCTTTCACGTCTTTCAAACTCTTAAGCCTAGCAACAATGTCTCTAGCAACAGGCAGTGCATGCCCTAATAAAATTCTTCCTTTATTTGACTTCATAAACTTAATTCCTTCTATAATATTTTCTTCACTTTTTTCTTTAAATGTTTCAAGCTCCATTATCTTATGCTTTTTAGCTGCTTTTTCTAATTCTTTTACTGACTTTATTCCAAGTTCCTCGTATAACTTTACAGCTTTCTTAGCTCCTATTCCCTGAACTTTCATCATATCAACAACACCCTTAGGAATTGTTTTTCTTAACTTTCCCAGATGTTTAACCTTGCCTGTCTTAATATACTCAATTATTTTCTCTGATATTGCCTCTCCTACACCAGGTATTTCTTCTAAACCCTCTTGCCCTTCTTTCTCATAAATTTCCTTAACATCTTCCCCTAAAGACTCAATAGCTCTTGCAGCTTTTCTATAAGCAGCTGGTTTCCACTGAACCTTTTTCATTTCTAAAATATCAGCTATCTCATAGAAAATAGCAGCTAACTCCTGATTCATTTTACCTTCTTTTATAATATTAATATAAAAAAGAATTAGCTTTTATAGTTTTTCATTGATTATGCTACGAGAGAACAATATTTTTCATCAGGATATGGAACATAAGCAATACTACAAAAATTACCATATCTTTTACGGGCCCCCCTAATAATCCCTCCAACTTTTTCTCCGAACCCAACTAATTCCCCATTAGGTGCAAAAACAAGACGCATACCATAATACCTACTAACCTCTCCTCTTATAGGTAAATCTGTTCTAGAAGCCCTGCCTTTTCCACCCACACCCAGCTTACTACTCAAATTCTTAGCCATGATACTTTCAGCAATCCAGAGTATATAAATTTTTATAAACTAATAATAAAATATAATAAAATGATTCCATTATGCGAAAAATATAGGTGTGAATGCTTTGCAGATATTAAAGGCCAAGATTTAGCAATAGATTCTTTAAAGGTTTTTCTCAAGAATTTTCCTTATAAAAAAGCTATTCTTTTGCATGGTCCTTCAGGAACAGGAAAAACAAGTCTTGCATTTGCTCTTGCACAAGAAGAAAACTTAGAAATTCTTGAACTAAATGCTTCTGATTTAAGAGACAGAAAAAAATTAGAGGAAGTAATGAAACCAGCTACACAGCAGCAATCCTTATTTAGAAAAAGCAAAATCATTTTAGTGGATGAAATAGATAGTATAAGTGTGGATAGAGGGGGCCTGCCTGAGCTCATAGCCTTAATAGAAAAAACCTCTTTTCCAATCATTATAACTGCCAACAACATCTGGCAGCAAAAATTCAACCTGCTAAGAAGAAAAGCAGAGATAATTAAACTTAAAGAAATTACTTATAATTCAATCTTATCAATTTTATCAAAAATAACAACAAAAGAAAACAAGGAAGTGCCTGTTGATATTTTAAAAACAATAGCAGCAAAATCAAGAGGAGATGTCAGAGCAGCACTAAACGACTTACAAACAAGTTTAGATATAAAAATAGAGGCAAAAGACATACATGAAAGAGAAAGAGAAGAAGATATTTTCCATGTTTTAAGAAAGGTCTTCAAAAACAAATCAGATCCAAACCTTTTAGGAGTTTATGATACTGTTGACATGCCAATAGATGATATTTTTCTCTGGATAGAAGAAAACATCCCTTATGAATACAAAGGAGGAGAACTTGCCAAAGCCTATGATGCTTTGAGCAAAGCAGATGTTTTCAGAGGGAGAATTTACAGGCAACAGCACTGGCGTTTCTTGGTTTATGAGAACTTTCTTTTATCTGCTGGAATCTCTTTTGCAAGCAAAAAACTAAAATCACTATCAGAGTTCACAATCTATCAAAGACCTAAAAGAATACTAAAAATATGGCTGCAAAATCAAAAATATGCAAAAAAGAA
>CAZQLD010000001.1:53579-83699 GCA_964594115.1 Candidatus Woesearchaeota archaeon | reverse complement strand
GGAGGTTTAGGAGCATCTTTGCTCAGCAACATAGTAACATGGAGGTTTAGGAGCATCTTTGCTCAGCAACATAGTAACATGGAGGTTTAGGAGCACCTTTGCTTAGCAGCATTGTCCACGGATGGTTGGAATGAGTAGATATTCGTTCTGTTAGGCTACAGCATTTTGTTTTACTTCACCTAACACATTTCTACTCATTCCTTTTATATTGTTCTTAGTGCACTTAAGAGCCCTTGGGGATATCTCGCTTTTTCCTCTCCCTCCGCACCCTGAGGGCTGCTCTATCACCCTTTTTCGTGATATCAGGGCTCTTAGTTTGCAGAAGCCTGATCATTTCAATGATCATCAGGATTTCTCCTCCAAGAAGTCTAAGAGCCCTTTTTTTGTTTCAAAAATAAAGAGCTTCTTCTTGGTGCGGCTTTGCTTTCCTGTTTTTTTAAGCCATTAGTCACCCTACTTCTTCTGTTTATTTAGAAGAAGTAGAAAATAACTGACTAGCTTGATAAATCCAAACTCTGTGTTGGAGGGTGATTTTTGAACTCTCTAATTTGTGCTAGTCAGATAATCATATACTGTTGCCCTATGCAGTCTCGGATAGATTGGATGTGCCTAAATAAGTGCTGTCCTCTTGAAAAAGACTGCATAGGGAATTTATTATTTTATTAACCTTATAATTTATATGTCAACTTCCCTTTTTATCTGTAAGTTTTTGGATGTGATAATCTAACACAAGGAAAGGGCCTGGCATTGGCATATTTCCTCAGTAGAGTCATGAGAACCGGACAGAGAACTTTTTTTCACAAAGACAAGGAGGCATCTGATTATGATTAAGAAGACTACCCGCCAAGGAAGAACTAACAATCAAAAAAGAAAAGTTACTTTTGGTAGTACAATGGTAAAAAAGAAGCCCCATACAATAAGGGCTAATTTATGTCCCAGAAGTAAGGTAGTTGAAGTTAGTCTGATTACTGGAAGATTTGTCGGTAATCGGACTTCTTTCAAATCTAGCTGAGGAAATTTTTGGGGATATTTTTTTATAGAGGGCGATGAAATTTTTATATGTTACTGGGCTCTGGCATGCTGTGCCAAAATTTAAAAAGAAAGGAGAAATCAGAGTAGACTAGGGATAGTCTTTTCTTGCATTGACTGACTGTTGAGATAAAGGTGAGATAAAGGCGCGAGCTGAATGACAGGCTGCATTTGTGTGGCAGTGTTGATAAATACCAGATTGGAGTGGTTTTATCCCTTGCGTAACTTGGCAGAATGCATGCAGAAAATAAAGGAACACTGCCTTTTAGAGAGTATTTTTGGTTTGCCAGAGTCCCTCTTTTCATTATTTTTAATACATCCTGTGAAGCATGTAAGGCGTGACCTCAGTCTTTTTTGTGCGCTATTATTTTTACAATAATCACAAAATCTAGGACTGTGTTCACGCTTTTTTACTTTTCCAATTTTTTTTGCAAAAATATATATACTGCAATATATATTTTATAGAATATAGTTTTGCCTGGATTTTGCAATCTTAATTTTTTTTTGCAATTTTTCCAATAATAAGGTTTAATAAGTTATTTTTTTTTGTAATTTCATGGATTTAGATTATAAAAAAATAGGGTTGAAGTCAGGAATTGAGATTCATCAGCAGCTTGATACTCATAAGTTATTTTGTAATTGTCCAAGTTTATTAAGGCAGGATGAGCCTGATTTTAAAATAGAAAGAAAATTGCATGTTGTTGCTGGAGAGGGCGGAGAGATAGATATAGCAGCAGAGTTTGAGGCTGGCAGAGGAAGAGAGTTTATTTATGAGGGTTATGATACAACCTGTTTAGTTGAATTAGATGAATGCCCTCCTTATCTTATTAATGAAGAAGCTTTGGAGATAGCCCTTCAGATTTCTTTGTTGTTAAATTGTGAGATTCTTCCTGTTAGCCAGATAATGAGGAAAACAGTAATAGATGGAAGCAATACATCTGGATTTCAGAGAACTGTTCTTGTAGCTAGAAATGGATGGGTTGAGACAGAATCTGGAAGAGTAGGAATTGAAAATATCTCTCTTGAAGAAGATGCAGCAAGAATTATTTCTAGAGAAGGAGGCAAAATAATCTATAGGTTGGACAGATTAGGTATTCCTTTAGTTGAGATTGGAACTTTTCCAGACATTAAAAGTCCTGAGCAGGCAAGAGAAGTAGCTTTGCACATAGGAGAGATTTTAAGGGCTTGTAAGGTTAAAAGAGGGATAGGCACTATAAGGCAGGATGTTAATATGAGCCTTCTTTTAGGAAAAGAAACTTCGGGAAGAAAAATAAGAGGCGAGAGAATAGAGATTAAAGGAGTCCAAGAGCCAAGACTGATCCAAAAAACAATTGAAATAGAAGCAGAACGACAGCTTAAATTAGGTAAGAACTCAAAAGCTGAAGTCAGAAAGGCAAATCCTGATGGGACAACTAGTTTTCTAAGACCATTACCAGGAGCTGCAAGAATGTATCCGGAGACTGATTTGCCTCTTTTAAAAATTTCAAAGAAAATGATTGATAAGATTAAAAAAACCCTTCCAAGATTAAAACATGAAATAAGAGATGAATTGGTAAAAGAAGGATTAAGCCAGGAACTTGCCAGACTGGTTTTGCAAAAAAGTAAGCTAGCTGAATTTAAAGAGCTTATGACACTGTATAAAAAACCAAATTTAATAGTTAAAATGCTGATTTTGTGGAGAGAGGAGATAGCAAGGCATGAGGGTAAGAAGATAGAGAAAATAGAAGAAAAATTAAATATAGATTTATTAGAGGATATTTTAATTACCTTAAGGAAAGGGAAGATTAAAGATGAAGATGTTAAGGGAATTATGAAGGAAGTAGCAGGAGGAAAGAGGTTAGAAGAGGCAATGAAAAAAGAAGAGGTAGAGGATGCTGAAGAAGAGGTTATTAAGCTTTTAAAAGAAAAGCCTGGATTAACAGAAAAAGCTTATATGGGGCTTTTAATGGCAAAATATAAAGGCAAGATTAGTGGAAGGAATTTAATAAATTTGATTAAGAAGCATATTAAATAAAATTTATAAAGCCTTGTAGCTTCTTTTTTTAGAAAAGAAAGAACTTAGGAAGAAAGAAACTAAATTAGAAAAAATAAGAAACAAAAGAGGCAAGATGAGGTTATGGAGTAAGTTTTCAGTTCCAATCACGATTTTGATTGTTTTGATTTTAGCTGGGACTCTTATCTATCAGCAGGTTGAGGGATGGAGGTATCTTGATTCTTTATATTTTACTGTTGTGACAATAACAACTATTGGGTATGGTGATTTTGCTCCTCAGACTGATACAGGAAAGATTGTGACTATTATTTTTCCTTTTTTAGGTATAGGACTTGTTCTTTATTTGTTTTCTCTTACAAGCAGGCTTATGTTCAGCAAGCATTTAAGGGGCAAATTAAAAGATGCAGGAAGATTGAATGGCAAAAGAGGGGTTAGGAGAATTAAGAAATAAGTAGATTTATAAATTCTTTTTTTTTATTTCTATCATGAGAAATTATATTAAGGACGCCTTTATAAAAAAAGGGAAAGTAGAAATAGCTGGGTGGATTCATGAGAAAAGAGATTTAGGAAAAATAAGATTTTTAGTAATCAGGGACTTAACAGGAATCATGCAGATTACAGCTTTTAAAGACAAAACAGACAAGGAACTTTTTGATTTAATGGATAAACTTCCTCAGGAGAGTGTTGTTTCTATTAAAGGAGAGATTAGAGAAAGCAAGCAGGCACCTGGTGGAAAAGAAATTGTTCCTGAGCAAATAGAGGTTCTTGCAAAGTCAGAAGAAAGGCTTCCAATAGATGTTTCTGATTTTTCTAAGACAGATTTGTCAAAAAGACTTGATTACAGATTCTTAGACTTACATAGAAGGAAAATTCAGGCTATTTTTAAAATCCAATCAACAATTTCAACAGCTTTTCGTGAGCATTTTATTAAAAAAGGGTTTATTGAAATGCAGCCACCTTCAATTATAAGTTCTGCAAGCGAAGGAGGCACTGAATTATTTCCTGCAAAATATTTTGAAAAAAATGCTTATCTTGCTCAATCTCCCCAGTTATACAAGCAGATGGTTGCTTGCAGTATGGAAAAAACAATGACAATTACTCCTGTTTGGAGAGCTGAAAAGCATAATACTGTTAGGCATTTAAATGAATGCAGACAGATGGATATTGAGGCTGCTTTTCAAGGGCAAATGGAAATTATGAAACAAATGGAGGGTGTTGTAAGACATATAGTTTCTGAAGTTTTAAAAAACAACAAAGAAGAATTAGATTTATTGGAAGTTAAGTTAAAAGTTCCTAAAGCAAAGTATATAAGCTATGATGAAACTATTAAGCTTTTAAAAATTAAATATGGTGAAGATTTGTCCCCTGAAGATGAGAAAAAATTATGCAAGAAATTTCCAGATACAATTGTGTTTGTGCATTCATGGCCGACAAAATTAAAGCCTTTTTATATTATGCCAAAAGGTGAAGATGAAAATGCAAAGCTGAGTGAGGGGTTTGATGCTGTTTATGGAGGAATAGAAATAAGTTCTGGAGGGCAGAGAGTGCATATACCAGAGCTTTTGGAGAAAATGCTGAAAAAGAAGCAATTAAATCCTAAAAATTTTAAGTATTATATTGACAGCTTTAGGTATGGTGCTCCAAAACATAGTGGCTGGAGTATTGGCTTAGAAAGATTTACTCATGCCTTAATTAATTTAGACAATATAAGAGAGGCTTGCTGGTTTCCAAGAGACCGTGACAGGCTGGTGCCTTGAAGTTAAGATGAGAATTCTAGCAATTGGTGACTTTCATGGAAAGTTTCCAGTAAAATTGAAAAAGAAAATTGAAAAAGAAAAGATTGATTTGATTTTAAGTAATGGAGATTATGCAGGAATCGATGAATGGAGAAAGCCACTAAAAAAAGTTTTTAAAGCTACAGAAAAAGGACAAGATTTAACAGTAGAGAATATAATAGGGAAAAAAAGATATAATGAATTATTAAAAAAAGATTATGCTGCTGGAAAGGTTATTCTTAGAGAATTAAATAAATTAAAAATTAAAACTTTTTCTGTTTTTGGAAATGGTGACTGGTATAAAGTATTTTTTAACCCAAGACGATGGAAAAGAGATTATGGGTTATTTATTAAAAAATTAAAATATGTTAAGAATATAAACAGAGGGAAAGCTAGGTTTAGGAAATTAAGTATAGTCGGTTTTGGAGGTTATCTTGACCCAGATGTTTATTTTACTAAAAAAGGGATTAAGGCAACTAATTCTAATAAGGAAATTCTGAAAAGGAGAAAAAAAAGATATAAACAACAGGAAAAAAGATTAATAAAGTTAATGAAAAACAAGCCAGATATACTGTTAATTCATTATAATCCTTATAAGTGTTTAGATAAAATGAAAGCAAAAGGTTTTCTTTTAACAGGAAGTTGTATGGGGGTTTGTTTTTATAATCGGGCTATAAAAAAATATAAGCCTAAACTTGTTGTTTGCGGGCATATGCATGAAAATCAGGGAAAATGTAAATTAGGAAAAACTCTTATTATTAATACAGGTGCAGCTTGCGAAGGCAGGGCAGCTATAATTGAGTTTGATGAGAAAAAAGGGAAAGTTGGGAAGGTTAGGTTTATAAAATAATTTATTTTTCCTGAATTTGTATTTCATAAGGAACAACTGAAACTGTGTTTGTTTCAGGGTTATATTTCATAAGATAGTTTCTGCCTTCATATTTTAAAACTGATTCATTTTTTCCATTTTTATCCAAATTAGTTATCTTCATTTTTGCTTTATTTGGATTGACAAATTTTTCTTCTAAATTTCCTCCTTTTACTGCATTCACAAGTTTGGGGGCAAGGAATGTTAGTGCAGCTCCTGCAGCTATCCCAAAAAAGATATACAAAATATTTGCTTTTTCTTCTCTTTCCATTTTATTTTTCTTCTATGATTTTCTTTATTATTCTGTTTGTTGCATCTACTTCAACCAAATCTCCATCTTTTAAGATTTCTGTTGCATTATCTGTTCCAACTATACAAGGAATTCCCATTTCCCTACTGACTATTGCAGCATGGCAGGTAACCCCTCCTTCATCTGTTATTATTGCAGCTGCTTTTCCCATGAAAGGGACAAAATCAGGAGTTGTCATTGTTGTTACAAGAATATTTCCTTTTTCCATTTTTTTCCCTTCATTAGCGTCTAGCAAAACCTTTACTTTTCCTTTTGCAAATCCTTCACAAGCAGTCATTCCTGTTAGTTCTTTTTTATCTTCTTTTCCTAAAATTATGTCTAAGAATTCCTGAGCATCTTCATCAAAATAAACAGTGTAGCCATCTGGTTCTGTAATTTTAAAGTTTTTATTACTCTCCTTCTCTTTTCTGTATAATCCTAAACTGATTTTATTATTTAAAAGAGCATTTTCAATGTCATTTGGGTATATATTTGCTGCTTCATGTGGCTGAAGATTGAAAAGTAAGCCTATTTTTCCCATTAAATTATTTGTCCAGTTTACATGAGATCTTCCAATTAATTCTTTTCTATCATCCTGCATTATACAAAGCAAGTGAAGATTTCTAATCATTGTTTTTGTCTCTTCATCAATATTATATTTGTTATAAATTTCCTGCTGTTTTTTTCTGATATTTGGATAAAAATTAATTGTTTTTTCAAGTTCTTCTTTTAAATCTATGTTTTCTTCAATTAATTTTTTTATTTCATTAAAATAATGTTGTTCATCAAAAAGTTCAGGACCCACATGTCCAAAAGGAATCCAGTGATATTCTTTTTTTAGTTCTGTTAAAAGGTTATATTCAGGTATTTTTTGGAATTCTTCAAACCTGCCTTCCTGGATTATTTTTTTTGCAATTTCATTTTCTAAGATCTTAATTGCTATTTTTAGTAAATCAATTTTTTCTCTGTTTGTGAATGTTTGTATAGAGCATGTAGAGATTGTTTGTAGTTCATTAAAATTTAGATTATGTTTTTCTAGTCTTTTTATAATCTTGTCTAAATACTGGTCTGAAATTCTAAACCATATTCCATTATAGAAATCATATTTAGTGTAAATCTCTCTGAACTTATTGTAGAGTTCCCATAGTTTCTGTTTTGAAGCAGATTCTATATTTTCCTTAGAAAGCTCATTTAAGCAGAAGTCAAGAAGCATTTTTCCATATTTATCAGTAAGATATTTCCTATAAGGGATATATTCTGGATGTTCTAATGCTTTTTTTAATAAGACTTGCCTGGATTTTTCTATTGTTTCTCTGTCTATGGTAATAATCCCTCCGATTTCTCCTATGTTGTAGGTTGCATATGCTTTGTGAAGTGAGCCAGTTTCTTGTTTTCCATAATCTTTAAAGTTTCCTTCTATACTCCATTTTATTGGAAAGTTAGCATAACCTTTTTGAGCTCTTTTCCTAGGTTTTGAGATTAAGCTTTTCTTTTTTAAAATTTTTAGTTCCTCTAAAATCCATTTATGTTTTTCTTGTATCATTTTACTTATCCCAGCATTTGGACTCGCCCTCTTTGAACTAATCCTTTTTTTTGATTTTTTCTTATTGTTTGAGCAGAATAAAGTTTGTCTTGGTTTACTTGGAATATAATTCCATCTAGATAATCTAATCCTTTATCTAATAAAAGAGGTTCATCTTTGTCTATTAGGGAGACTGTTGCAGCTTCTGTTCTTGTATCATGGGTTATTGCAAGAATATTATCTCCTTTTATGTTTTGAATTAACCATTTGTAGGTGTTAGCATGATAGTCTCCTAGTTCTTTTGTTGCTCCGCCCTGGAGATAGCTCTCTCTAATTTGTTTGAAATCCATTCTCCAAGGAATCGCCTTCCAGTTTTCAAATTCTTCACCCAGTTTTGAAGGATTAATTATAGAGTTATAACTTGCACTTAGTTTTGGAGAACAGATTGTAAAATCATAACCCATTGCCCTTGCTGTATTTTGCGTTCTTTCATAGTCACTTGGAATTACAACATCAATCTTACCAAAACTATTTTCAAGGTTACTTCCAAGTATTTTTGCATATTCTATGTATTCTGGAGCAAGTTCTTCTGTTTGTTTGTTTGCTCTTTTTGCGTGTCTTATAACAATTAAATTTTTTGCCATTTTATTTCAAGTTTTATTTACTTAATAGTAGATACATAAAACTGTATTTATATTTATGCCACCTTTAAAGGGGTGGTAATAAATAGGTTTAAATATGGTGAGATATAGGGATTATTATGGAAGAATATGAAGAACTGGGTTTAACAAGTAATGAAGGAAAGGTTTATGAAACTCTTATCAGATTTGGAAAGTTAGGAGCAGGCGAGGTAAGCAGAGAGAGCGGGGTGTCGTATAGTAAAATATACAATATTCTTGATTCTCTTATTGGAAAAGGGTTAGTTAAGGTTGTTCCTGAAAAAAGCAAGAAATTTATTCCAAGTAGTCCTGAAGCTTTAATAGAATTGATAGATAAAAAACAGAGAAAATTAGAAAAAGCTAAAGAAAAAGCTAAGGGAATGAGGAAATTTTATGAAGTTAAGGAAAAAAATCCTGTTGTTATGCAGCTTGGAAGAAAGGGTTTTTATAAAATTGTTGCTGAATTAAGAGGGGGCAAGAAATATAATTATTCTATTAAGTATACTTCAGAACCAAGGCCCGAATGGTTGAGGGGCTCAGTAAGAGACAGGAAAAAGGGAATTGATAACAAGACATTAACCAGATATGATGAAGAAACAGGAAAAGATGTCAAAAAATGGCTGAAAGTTAAGAAAGAAATAAAGGAAATTGAAAATAAAGGAGTTGCAATGAGCATTATAGATGATGAACAAGTTATGATTGCTTTAATAAAGTCTAATGTTACTTTATTGATTAATGACAAGCCATTTGCTAAAATTATGAAAAAGCTTTTTAGTGAGACATATAAAAATGCTGAGAAAATAAAATGAATAATCGTCGATAAATTTATAAATTACATTTTACTTTTTATAATATGGATTCCAGAAGAGAGAAAGAGAGAGATAAGATAAAAATAGAAGCTAAAACTATTCTTGATAAGTTTGCCAGAGCCCTAGCCAAAATAGAAAAAGTTCCTGATAGTTTTGTTGAACGAGAGGAAGATAGAAGAACTGAAGGAGTGGGTAAGGTAGGAGATTCTGAATTTAGAAAAATATTTTTTGAAAATGCTCCATCTACAAAAAAAGATTGCATTGAAGCAGAGAGGGGGAGGTGGAAATGAAAGTTTCAAGAAGTTATAGATATAGACTCAAAAGGTTTAGGAATATGTTGAATATAGGTTTAGATAAACCTGAAGAATGTTTAGATATATTAGAGCGTATTATGGAAAAAGGCAGGGCAGTTTATGGAAATATTTTATGGGACACTGTTGATTCACGATTTCAAAAACTTATTTCAAATATGGCTCTTATAGATAAGAAAAGGTATAATCGTTTAATAAAGAGATATGATTTAATATGCGAGAATGTGAATAGCTTAAGGAATTCTGTAAAAATGGAGATCATGCAAAAAAAAATAGATTCAGCTGAACAAACTAGAAGATATAGGAGATATGGGAGAGTTGAAAGTTCTCTTCTTACAATAGCTGAGGAGTGGATATAATAAAATGAAAATAAAAGAGAAACTCAAGTTGATAAAATCTAGGAAGCTAACAGCAGAACAGAATATCAAAAATTTTTTAGAAAGAATTAAAAAAGATGATAAAAAAGGCAAGAAGATTAATGCTTTCCTTCAATTAAATAATAATGCTCTTCTGGAGACAAAAGAGGTGGACAGCAAAATAAAAAAAGGCAAGGCTGGCAAATTAGCTGGTCTTGCTATTGCTGTCAAGGCTAATATTAGTGTCAAGGGACTTATAGCTAGTTGTGCAAGCAAAACCTTAGAAAATTATAAGTCTGGCTATGATGCATATGTTGTCAAGAAAATCAGAAAAGAGGATGGAATCATTTTGGGAATCACAAATATGGATGAGTTTGCTGCTGGTGCAAGTGGAGAGTCATCAGGATTTGGCGCTACAAGAAACCCAAAAGCTTTAGATAAAATTCCTGGAGGAAGCAGTTCTGGAAGTGCAGCAGCTGTTGCTGCTGGTTTTTGTGATCTAGCTTTAGGAAGTGATACAGGAGGAAGCATAAGAAATCCAGCAAGTCATTGTGGGCTTGTGGGAGTAAAGCCAAGTTATGGTCTTGTTTCAAGATATGGTTTATTAGATTTAAGCATGAGTTTGGAGCAGATTGGAAGTATTGCAGGAGATGTTGAAGGAGCTGAACTGCTTTTAGATGTGATAAAGGGAAGAGACGAGAAAGACGCGACAACATTCAAAGTTAAAGACAAACAAGAAAAAATAAATAAGATTAGGATTGGAATTCCAAGGATTAAGGCAGATGAAAGAATATGGAAGATTGTTAAAGATAAGATTAAAAATGTTTGTGAGAAAGAAGGGTGGAGAGCAGAAGAAATAGATATTAAGTATATTGATTTAGGAGTTCAGACTTATTATCCAATAAATTATGTTGAATTTTTTTCTTCTACAAGAAGGTATGATGGAAGAAAGTATGGTAAGAAAATAGAGGAAAATTGCGGTGAGGAGGTTTTGAGGAGGATTTTAGGAGGAGGAGAAATTGCACAAGCAGAGTATGCTGGAAAATACTATAGAAAAGCGTTAAAAGCTAAGAAGTTGATAGAAATAGAGTTTGAAAAAGCTTTGAAAAAAGTAGACTGTTTAATAATGCCTACTGTTCCTAAACTCCCTCATAAATTAGGAAGTAAGATTAGTATTGAAGATATGTATATGTATGACACTCTTACCACTCCTGCTAATTTGGCAGGAGTTCCTGCTATTTCTGTTCCTGTAGGAAGCATAGAAGGAGTTCCTGTTGGAATGCAGATTATATGTAAGAACTTTAAAGAAGATAAGATGTTTGAGATTGCAAAAAGGTTTGAGTAAGGTTTATACTCTTTGTAAATATAGTGCTATCAATCCTTTTTCTTCATAATCTTGTGTTACTCTTTTTGCTTCAGCTTCACTTCTACAAAATCTTCCTTCTGTGTAAATTATCATAGGATATCTGCTTCTTTTTTCATTTAGTGTTACAACAATATATTTGTCATTTTCTCCAGCGCCCTTAAAGTAAACTTCAGAATTGTTTATTAAATCTTTTTCAAATAACTTCCTTTGCTGAGCTTTCTGTTTATTCTGCTTTGGCAATATTTGGAAGACCTAAACTAAATACTGCAGTAACTAAGGCGCTTTTTTTTAGAAATTCCCTTCTTGTTAGTTCTGGCATGTTTTTCATAAGAAGACTGGATTTAAAAATATTTCTGTCTTAAAAGATAGTTTTATTAAGTTATTTTTTCTTTATTTTCCCATGGAACTTAATCCAGCATTTTTTGACATCTTTGGAATTGCAGCTTTTTTAATTATTTTAGTAATTGGCATAGTAATAAAGATTAAAAGAAGAAAACTTCCAAATAATGTTCTTGATTGGATTGCAATAGTTTTGATAATAATCGGGATTTTGGGATTAATTATAGATGGTATGATTGTCTTTTTAAGTTATTTTTAAGAATAATGGCAATTTTATCACTTTGAAATAAAACTAAAACTTTATAAAGAACTAGTTACTGAATTTTCTATTATATTAATTAATTCAATTTGAGGGAATTGAATTAATCTGTTTTGTTTAATTGACAAAAAAGGGAATTTTTCTTATTCTTAATTGTTAATTTATTTTTAATCTCCCTTTTTCTTAAAAAATAAAAGCATAAGGACTATTTAAATCTTTCGAAAAAAATAGGCTTTATGAGAGTGGGAAAAAATAAAAGAAATTGAAAGGAGGTTAAGATATAGTAACATGGTGTTAGATTTTGCAAAAGAAGCAATAGAGAATGTAGAGACACACAGTATAAATTTTGATGAACTTAGAGCAGGAAAGGCAAATATTAAGGTTTTTGGTGCTGGAGGTGCAGGCTGTAATGCAGTTACATGGCTTTTTAATAAAGGAATTAATGGAGCAACAGTCTATGCAACTAATACAGATGCCTTGCATTTAAGCATTACAAAAGCAGATGATAAGATTCTTATAGGAAAGGAATTAACAAGAGGACTTGGATGTGGAGGATATCCTGCTAAAGGAAGAGAAGCAGCAAAAGAGTCTTTGATGGAGATTAAGAAATGCATAAGTGGAGCAGATATGGTTTTTGTTCTTGCTGGAATGGGTGGTGGAACAGGAGGTGGAGCATCTCCAATAATAGCTCAAACAGCTAAAGAGACAGGAGCTGTTGTTATTGGTGTTGTTACAATGCCTTTTGATTGTGAAAAAGCAAGAATAGACAAAGCTGAATTTGGTTTACAGGAATTAAGGGATGTTACTGATACAGTTATTGTTATAGATAATAACAGATTAGTGGATATAGCAGGAAACTTGCCAATAGAACAGGCATTTGCAGTAGCTAATGAGCTAATAAGTACAATGATTAAAGGTATTGTAGAAACAATTACTTTGCCATCATTAATTAACCTAGATTATGCAGATGTTTCAACTATAATGAAGGCAGGAGATGTTGCAGTTATAGGTATTGGAGAGAGTGACACTAAAGATAGGGTAAATGAGGCTGTTAGACAGGCATTAACACACCCTTTGTTAGATGTAGATTATAAAGATGCTACAGGAGCGTTAATCCATATAACTGGCGGCGGAGATCTAAAATTAGAAGAGTTCAGCAGTATTGGACAGCTTGTAAGTGAGAATTTAAGTTCAGACGCACAGGTAATTATCGGAGCAAGAATCAATAAGGATTTTGAAGGTAAGGTTAGAGTTATAACAATTATGACTGGTGTAAAGAGCCCTTATATATTGGGCAGACAAAGAGAAGCTGAAGCTGCGCCCTCAGAAATATCTGAATTAGGAATCGAGGTATTGAGATAATCATGCTTTTCCCTTAGTCTTTTACTTCTATGGAAGGGGCTTCGGCCCCCTCCATATTTTTTATTTTTTTGAGAATTTCAAGAATTTATTTCAATAATTTTATTATGTGCTTTTTGAATTTCAGTTGTTCAGAAATACTATTGTTGGTTTCTAAAGCAATGTATTTTCCAAATAAGAATTTTGGAAGAGTTTTCAGGTAAGAAAACTCTTTTAAGCTTTTTACTGTATGTAAATCAGTGTTTTTTTTGTAAGAGTATCCGTTTAAGTGGTTACATTTGAAATATTTCCTTACTTTTCTTCTTTTCATAATATATAAGAATTCTTTTGTGTGTTTCTTTTCTTCTACTTTAAAATGTGATAAGTCAATACAAAAACCACCTATCTTGCTAACATCTACTTTTTTTGAGACAATATTATCTGTATTCATTTCTAAAAATAATTTTTTATAAAATTCATCCCATTTTTTTAAATTGTTAAAACCAGTTTCATGAATAGTAAAGCATTTGGTTTTAAAATTTTTTGATAGAAATTCTAGCTCTTGTTTTGAGCTGTCATCTCTTATATGAACTAAAGGAATTTTTTTAATATTAGAGGAGAGCAAGGCAGAGCAAATTTTTTCCCTTTGTTCTTTTTCAAAACACTCTAGAAATAGTGCAACTTCCTTTGTTTTATATTTTTTAATCTCTTTTAGCTTAGATTTCCAGTGAGAGTTTCTGTTTCCAGTAATACTGACTAGAATTCTTTTTGATAAGTTTTTTACCATCTTATCTTGCTTCAGGTTTTCTTACTTTTGTCATATATTTGTTATTCCAAACATCAAAGAAAATAGAAGAATCAAGAGTTGGTTTTGCTCTTTGTTTTTCTTTTCTCATTTCAAAGCCAACTGGGAATATAGCTTCTACATTTACATCATCTGGAATTCTTAGGGCTCTTTTTACTGTTGTGTCTGAGAAAGCTCCTACCCAGCAGGTTGCAAGACCCAAGTCTGTTAGCTTAAGAAAGAGATTTTCTATAGCAGCGCCTGCTTGTTGTCTGCTGTATCTTTCAGCTCTTTCACCATAACTTTTTTTTATTAGTTTATTGTCAGAGCATACAACTATTACATATCTTGCTCCAGCTACGATGTTTTGAGTAGCAGCTTCTGCAAGATCAGCTATTTTTTCTTTGTCAGAAACAAGGATAAATTTAAGTGTTGGAATATTTCCAGCAAGAGGGGCTTTAGTGGAAGATTCTATTGCTTTTAGAATCTTTTTCCAGTCTGGCTTTTTGGTTTTAAAGCTTCTTGCACAGTGCCTCTCTTTTATTGCCTTGTCTAAATCCATAAAAAATAGAAGAAAGAGAGGTATAAAAATGTTATGAAAATAAAAACGTCCCGGGCTGGACTCGAACCAACGACATCATGGTATCTATAGATTTAACAGCCATGCGCTCTACCTGCTGAGCTACCGGGACTTGATTATACTAAGAATCCTATACTTTAAAAGTTTATTCTTTTAGCCCTAAACTCTCATTAACTCTGGCTTTTTCCTTGCTCCTCGCTCTTTCAAGAAAGCCATAGACTTTTCCTTGTTTTTGGCCTTTGATTATAGAAGTTAAGGCAATCATTGCTTTTTCTATATCTTCTGCTCTTCCTATTATTCCTACTATATTGTCATGCAAGGAGATAAAACAGTCACTTAAATTTTGTATGATTTCTTTTGTCTTGCCCTTAGTTCCTATTATTCTTCCTCTAATCCTGTCTAGGTCACGCCTTTTTGTCAAATCCTTGATATTAAGTTTTTCAAGAATACACTCTTCATCACATAAAAGCAGAACCTGTTGTATTGTAAAACCAAGATTAATTGCTTCTATTACCTCTATGGCAAGGTATTCATCTTCTGCTTTTCCTTCAACAAACAAAATATTTCCTTTGGTTGTTATCTTAACTTTGAGCTCTTTTTCTAATCTACTTTTGTTTTGGAGGATTTTTTTTATATTTTCTGAGTATATTTCTTGCATTGTAAGACACCTATGGTTTCCTGACACTCAACTTCCTTTAAATAAGTGGTTTTTATTTATTAAACTTTCCATTTAAAAACCTAGAATTCGCCTGCAATTTCTTTTAAAAATCCCTTTCTTTTTAACCATAATACTGCAGCTGGATTATATTTGAATAATACATCTGCTTTGCCATCATCAAATTCCCAGGGTTCAACAAGAACAATATCCCCTTCTCTTAACCATAATCTTCTTCTTAATCTTCCAGGAACTCTGCAATTTCTTGACTTGCCATCAAGGCATCTAACTAACATTCTTGAAGCTCCAAGTCTTTGTTCTAAAATGCCCAACACCTCTTTACCTTTAGGAAGCCTGACTCTAATTGGACCTGCTCCTTCTTGTGGCTTAGACTGATTTCTTTTACTTTTATCTTTAAATTTCTTAAATGCCATAGTGTATCAAGAAAGATTTGATTTATAAAGATGATGTTTAGAATATTAAGAAAAAAGTTTTGCAAGCCCGTACCCTGCTCCTTCACATAAGGCAGATAATCCTACTCCTTTTACTGCCCCTACTCCTAAATCCATTGCAGCTTCAAAACCATGTTCTAGGCTTCCATCACCAACTCCTAGGCCATCTTCATATTCTCTTTCATATTCAGCATTAGCACTAGCCATAGCACTTGCAATTGGAATTAGTCCTAAAACTGGTTTAAATAAACAAGGAGTATCATATATTGCTTCAACAATTCCTGCCCCTAAGGAAACTCCTGCAATTGTTAGATAAGTAACCACTCTTTTAATCTTATTTCTTCTCTCATATTTTTTTGCACTAAATTTTTTAAACTCACCCATGTGTAGTTCACACATATTGTATTTAAAAATAAATCTGTTTTAGAAAATATATTCTATAACAATCTCAAAGCCATGGGAATTCCTTGTATTTTTTTTATACCTTTCTTGCTTATAATGCATGCTTTTAATGCAAGCTGGACTGCTTTTTCACCTACTATATTGAAAGTAGCATCTTCTTTAGCAGCATTTTCTATGATTTCCATGATTTTACCCTCATTTTTCTCCTCTCCATTAAAGAATTCTCCTGTTAAATCAAGCTGTATTTTGCCTTCTTCAAATTTCTTACCTAATAATTCAGAATCACAAATAGCAATAACATCTCGGTATGACTTGTGTATTTTTATAATCATACTATATTAAGAATATGGGGGTTTTAAAATTTAATTAATTAAAAAAATATACAAAAATAAAAATAAAAACATTTAGTCTACTTTAAAAGTGCAGACTGTGGTTCCACAAGTTGGGCATTTGCCTTTCATCATCGCCTTGCCTTTCTTTGTTTTTGTCTTTTTTGCGTCTTTTATCTCTGTTTTTTTCTTACACTTCACACAATAACCTGTTGCCATTTTTGATTTTTCCTCCTTTGATTTATTGATAATATATGTTTCTTGTATTTTTAAAGGTTTGTTTTGCTTAAATCTTAGCCCTTACACTATGTTTAGCTCCACAGGCTAAACAATGGACAAACATGAATTTATCTTGTTTTATTAGTTCTGTGTCTGGCTTTTGACACTCTCTACATATGACAAACTCATGCGCATAATCTTTTATTTTTTCATTTATCTTTTGTGAAGAGATTTTTCTTTGCAAAATTACTCTGTTTTCTTTAATTGCTCCTGAAGTTGCCAGTTCTCTTAACAAGTACTTTAATAAATGATTTATATCCCTTCTTATGTGTGATGCTATCTGCTGGAGATTTGTAAGGATGGTTTTGCTTCCTTCTATATGCCCTTCTATTTTAGGTATTTCAAATCTTTCAACATGCACAATTGGCTTTATTTTACTGTATGCATCATTTAATAGGTTTTCATATGATTCCATGAAAATTAGTAGAAGAAGGGGTTTTTAAGGTTTTGGAGTTATTTTAATTTATTTTACAGTGTAATTATATTTTTAAATAAAGGAATTATACCAATTTATGGCTGAGAAATTAGAAAATAAAACAAGAGTAGGTAAACATGCGCTTTCTTTACTAGAGCGCGCAGTAATAAAAATAGAGTCTGATGCAAAAGCTCTTATTTTTTATAAAGGTCATGAGTGTGCAGCTTCTTATTTGAAAATTATTAGTACATTAGTTGAGACAGAAGAAATTGATGATAGGCAATATGAAAGCCTTTTTAGTGGGAAAAAGCCTTTTTTTGTTTTCCAGGGAGTTTTAAGAAAGGAATTTTATATAGATAAAGAAAAAGGGTATGGGGTTAGGTTTTTTTTATTTAAAAAAGGCAGTGAGCCAGTTCATTTTCCTCAAATACCTTGTTTGCCTTATGCAGAAGATTCTTTATCTGAGGAAGGGGTTGCTTCTATCTGTATTGAGCACGCTTTTATTTGTAGTGAGTATTTTTCTATTGATTAACCCAAATACCTTACCCTGCCAGGTCTTGGCTCATAAACTATGCCCTCTTCAAGGAGTTTTTTAACTTCTTGATTAATTAATTCAGGATTAGCATTAATTTCCATTACAAGCTTTTCTGTGTCAATTCCCTCGTTTTTTTCTTCTTGTTTTATTCTTGACATTATCTGGTCTTTTATAGCTGTTATTTCTTTTGGCTTAGCTTCTTGTTTTTGCATGGATTTTTCTATTTCTAGTTTTCTGACTAAAAGATATCTGGGATCTATTGTTTTTATAATTTCCGGGAGTATATAGACCTCATTATTGAAAATACGCAATACTCCAATTATCATTAATGTGTTGCCTTGGATGATTTCTTCAAATGAGGCTACTTCCTGGCCAAAGGTTTTTGCATTTATCTGCCCAGAGGCATCATCTAGGGTTAAAGTTGCAAATTTTCTCTCTCCTTCTGATATAAATTTATCAATAACATTTGCCACCACATTTACTCTTACAATTTTCCTGTTTCCAAGTTCAAGAAAATTGAATCTTTCTCTCCCATTTTGTGTAGATACTTCAGGTTTTCCTTTAAGAATCTCGCCAATTCTTAGCTTATAAGCTATCTCTCTTTTTCTCATTTCTGCCATTTTAGGTTTTTTCTTCTGTTTTATTAATTAAATTTATTGATTCTAATGCAGTTTTCCAGACATTTTCTAGGAATTGGTCTTTTTGTTCTAATAATTCTTGTTTTGAAAACCATTTTAATTCCTCTTTTTCATCTGTTGTTTCTTTTTCATGCCATTTTTTGCATTTTCCTATAAAAACAAAATTCATATGCTGATTGTGATGAGGGACATTTTCTATTTGTATTCTATGGGGTTTTATAACTTTTAAAGTGCCATTATTTTCAAATTCTGGAAGATGAAAAAAATCAAAATCAAACCCGGTTTCTTCTGCTATTTCTCTGGAAATTGCCTGTTCAGGTGTTTCTCCGGGATTTATATGCCCTCCAACAGGTATCCATGTATTAAGGTTTTTGTTGTGAGTTAAGAGAACCTTTCCATCATCTCTAACTAAAAACATTGTTGTTACCCAGCATTTATCTTTCCAGTTTATTTCTGACATTTTAACCTTTTGCGTAAAAAACCCTGCTTTTATAATTTTTTAATACTTTTTCACTTGGAAAATATAGAGGAAATGGCAGATTATCGAGTTCAAACCATTTCCACTCTGTTATTTCATCTGGTTCTAGGGTTTTAGCTTCACCTTCAAAATTTTCTGATAAAAGGCCAATCGTAACAAAGTGGGCATTTTCTACTTTATCGTTGTTGATACATATAACTTTTGCTTTATTTAATTTCATGCCAGTTTCTTCTGAAACCTCTTTCATTGCTCCTTGTTCAAATGTTTCTCCAAAATGTAGTTTGCCTCCGGGAAGTGTCCAGGTTCCCTCCCCTTTTAATAAGCTGGATGCCTTTTCAGGGTCTTCGTGTCTCTTTCCAAGTAAGATTTTTCCGTCTTTTAGTAATATTACTCCAATTCCAACCCCCATTTTATTTTCCATTTTTATAAATCAAATCTTTTTTTTAGTTTTTCAATTTTTTTATTAAATTCATATTCAATATCAATATTATAATTTTCAGCAATATTGAGGGTCTGCATTAAAACATCGATTATCTCTTCTGCTATTTTTTCTTTATTGAATTCCTTTCTCCAGTTATCTTTTTCATTGTATATTTCTCTTGCAAGCTCTCCCACCTCTTCTATCAGATGATAAAAAACAGTTTCTTTATTATGCTCTAAACTGTGTTTTTTATTGTAATCTTCTATTATCTTATGTGCTTTTTGTTGTGCTTCTTTAATCTCCATTTTTTCTTCAAACTCTTTTCATACCCTCTGAATATAGCCTTTTCTTGGCTCAAAAATATCTCCTGTTTGTTTTAGTTTTTGTATGCCTTCTTCTAATTCGCCTTTTCCCATTTTTTCTTCTAATTCTTTGTTAACCTCTTCTATTGGAATGAGTTTTCCCATCCTGCTCTCTAGTCTTGATAAAGCTTCTCTAATCAGTATTATTCTTCCTCTTTGGCTTGTACTTACTCCGGTTGCAATTCTGTCTATATCAAAAGTTTTTGTTTCTTGGTCAAAACCAACCTGCATTAAATAGTATTTCATTATTTCAATTGCTAGTTTAGCATCCTCTCTTCTTACTTTTTTGTGAAGCCTTGTTTTTGCAGCTGCTTCACTTAGTCTTACCATTGCTTCTAACTGTCTTGCTGAAATTGGAATTGGTTTTATAACCCCCTCTGCAGAGACAGGGGCATTTCTTAGTTCAATATAGAATTTTTTTATTTCATCTACTGCTTCATCTGTTAGTTTTGGATTAACTTTTTGTTTTGCATATGCTATATATTTTCTGAAAAGTTCTCCATCTATTATTTGTTTCTTACCTTCTCTTTTATGTTCCAGTAAGACATGGGTTGCTATTGCCTCGTCTTTTCCCCTGTCAGGCAGGTCACGCAGTGTGAAAATAACATCAAATCTATTGAGAAGAGTTGGTGGCATATCTATTTGCTGGGCTATAACCTGGAATGGCTCAAATCTTCCTAATTTAGGATTAGCAGCTGCTAAAACACTTGTTTCTGCACGAAGTGTGGCTTGTACATTAGCCTTGCTTATGGTTACTGTTTGTTGTTCCATTGCTTCATGCATTGCACTCCTATCTTGGGGATCCATTTTGTCTATTTCATCTATACAAATCAGACCTTTGTTAGAGAGCACTATTGCTCCTGCTTCTAAGGACCATCCTTTTAGGAATTCATCTCTTACAACTGTTGCTGTAATTCCAGCTCCTGTGGCTGCTTTTCCAACAATATATCTTCCTTTTGGAGCTAGAGAAGATATGAATTTTAAAATAACACTTTTAGCTACACCTGGATCGCCTACAAGAAGTATATGAATATCTCCTCTTGAATCTGTTCCGTCTGCTCTTTTTTTCTTTACTCCGCCAAATAATTGTAAGACAAGGGATTGTTTAATTTCATCATATCCAAAAATACTCGGAGCTATACTTCCAATCATTTTTTGGAGTATTTGTTTATCTGCAGCTAATTCTAGTATCTGCCTTTCGTCTTCTTCACTTATTTCAAATTCTTCAAATGTTTCTTCTAAAGGGATTATATTGTTTGCCTCCATAGCTAGATCAAATCTTGTGGATATAGAGCCTGTTTGTAAGGGAACTGGAACCTCTTTTAACACACCAATAATTTTAACTCTGCTTCCAGGAGTTGTTCTTTCTTCCATTTTTGGATCTACTAAATCTTCTTTTAAAAAAACAGAGATTCTTCTTGGCTGCTCACCTCCCATTAAAGATTCAGGACTTTCTTCAATAACTACTCTTTGAGCGTCTACCATGTCCTTGCTAACTAGTCTAAACTGTCCTTTTCTTCCGCATGAGCACCTGCTTGGTTCTCTGAATCTTTTTTCTATTTGCAATACAGAAATAATTGTTCCGCAGCTTGGACACTCAAATTTTGCATTTACTACCTGCGGTCTTACATCAGAAGCCTGTCTTATTATTCCCTCTATAGAAATTAGTTGATTTAGATGTTTAGCTCTTATATTTCTAATTTCAGTAAATTGCATTTCTGGAATATTAGAAAGTCTTATTTTTGGGTTAGAAACAAGGCCGGATTCTTCTAGTGCAACTTCTAGAACTTGAAGAATTTCTTCAGGAGTAGAAGTAAGTTGTTCTGCTAAAATATGGGAAAAAGAAGATATATCCTCAAAATTTACATATATGACGTTTTTTCCTGCTCTAACTGATTTCCCAATTTCTTTTTTATAAAAATTGAAAAAATTCCTTGCTTCTGTTGCAAGATCTTCACTCTTTTTTTCTGCCATTTTTCATTTGATTATTTAAAAAAATCTCTTTATTTATATTAATTTCTATAGATTAAAATATATAACTAATAGATTATTACGCCCTTAGCTGAAATTTTAAGCTTGTAAGATTTATTAATCTATCTTGCTACGAAAGAGTGGGTAAAGTAAAAATAAAGATTTATTAAATGAGAATGCTTTAAGGAAATATGGATAAAAGTGAAGAGGCTGTTAGAGTATATAATAAAATTGCAGAATCATATGCAAAAGAATTTATGAGTCCTTCAGATTATATTAATGATTTTTTGAGTTTGGTAGTTAAAAAAGGGAAAATATTAGATATTGGTTGTGGGGTAGGAATTGATGCAAATTACATGGCGTCTAAAGGTTTTAAGGTGATTGGTATTGATTTATCAAAAGAAATGCTGAAATTAGCAAAACAAAAATTTCCAAAAATTGATTTTAGGCTGGGAGATATGAGAAAATCATCATTTAAATCAAATTTTTTTAATGGAATTTTTGCAGCTTATTCTTTGATACACCTACCGAAGGAAGATGTATTGGATGTACTAAAAAGTTTACATAAATTTCTAAAAATAAAGGGTGTTATTTATATCGCGGTTCATGAAGGGAAATCATCAGAAATATTTGTAACAGGACCTCTTAAACCAGACGAAAAAACATTTCTTGATATATTTTCTTTTAAAGAACTTAAAGAACTACTTGAAAAAGCAGGATTTTCTATAATTCGTAAATATAGAAGAGAACCAAAGAAAAAGGAAGAATTTGATTTTGTAAAATTATTTGTTTTAGCTAAAAAAAGAAAAAATAATATTACTTGAAGCTTTTTATAGCTTCTTTAACATTTTTGATTAACTGTTTCATACTATCTTCTAGTTGTTTCTTGTTTTTTGTTCCTGTGCACACTAGTTTTCCATTACTAAACAAAAGGAAAGTTGCTGTAGGTTCTTCTAGCTTATAAACAAGTCCTGGAAACTGTTCTGGTTCATATTCTGTGTTTTCCAGCTCTAAAGCAAGCAAATTAAGGTTTAGAGTCAGGTCAATGCTTCCTGAAGCCACTATGTTCTGGACATTAATCTTTGGTTTTGCTGTTATCCTGACATTTATCTTTTTAAGTTGTTTTATAACCTGTTCAATTACCTGTTTCACTTGTCCTATGGATTTTGTTCCTGTGCACACTAAATTTCCACTTGAAAAAACTAAAACAGCTGATTTTGGCTTTTTTACTCTGAGGACTAAGCCTGGAAACTGTTCTGGATTATACTCTGTATTGCTTTGGGTTCTTGCTAGTTTAGTTAAAGAAACTGGTTTTCCTAAAGAAGTTGTAGCAACAATATTTTGAACTTTTAAAGAAGTTTTTTGCGCCATTTTCTTAAGCTTTTTAAATGTTTCCCCTTTATAAAGCTTTCGTTTTTTCTCGTCGGGAGAAAAATGCTTTTTAAATGAAAAAGATGGAGAACTCAGTCCATAAACTAAAAAGTGTTTATAAAATGAGAAGGTGTGCGTTAAATTAATAAATCATAGTTTCTATTTATCTTACATGAAAAATGCACTAATAAATAAGTTTTTTGATATAAATAAACTTCCTACAGAAGAAGGGATTTTAGTATTTCCTATATCAATGAGTAGAATATCCAATATCCAAAATGCAAAAAAATGCTGGGAATACTTAAAGATTTTCAGCCCAAAAAAAATAATAAAACCATTAATTGGATTAAATTTTATATATGCAGACTTTTTATATTTTAATTCAGATGAAAAGGCATCACTACTCAAAAATAAATTTATGTCTTTGATACTGAGTCATAAAAATGAATTCAGAAAAGTATTAAGTAAAAATCCTATGTATGTATCTAAAGCTTTTTCTTTTACAACTTGGAATCAAGTTTTATTAGAATGTAAAGATTTTCTGACTTATCTCGGAGAATTAAAGAAAATCTACAAAAAAGATAAGAAGTTTCAGAAATATATTAGAGAAGATTCAAAAATTTCTGGAAAGAATAAACTTGATAAAAATCAACTGAATTTCTTCTTAGAAGAAATACTCTTGTTTTATTTAATTGTAAAAGGAAAGGTAGTTTTGAAAAATGATTTTATACAAAATCATGAAAAATGGGTTTTATGGTGTTATCCAGGAAAACCATTGAAATCACAAATATATCTTACTCAAAAAAACTTTTTTGGGCTAAAAAATCCAAAAAATGCTTATGAAAATGCATTCTATGATTTAAAAGAAGAAAAATTATATGAATTCTCTAGAATAGACTTAGAAAAGCTTAGTCTTTAAAAGTGCCCCTTCAGTAATTGGGTGGGAAAGAAAGAAATATCAAATTTAGTAATTGAAAGGGGCGGCTTGGAACATACTTTACAGACAAAAAGCTATTTTATAGATTATGTTAAGATGGAGAATTAACCAGAATAAACTTCTATTAATTTTTCAATAACATCTGAGTTTATTCTGCTGGGGCAGTAAGTAGGGGAAAGGTTCATAATATGAAATCTTTCATCAACATGCTTAAATCCAAATAAGTGCAAAATCTCGTGTATTTCTGTGTTTGGATAGCTTACGCATCCACCACTATAAGTGTATTTACCAGTATTATAAAAATAAATATCCCCTCCAACTATTTTGTTTCCATCAACTCTGCTTTTTGTTTCTCCTGTAATATAAAATCCAGGAGATTCTGAAACTGGAAGATTTTTTTCACAATAAACAGTTATATCTCTTGCATTACCTTCTACTTTTTTAAATTGGATAATATTATTTGTTTCTTCTTGAATTGCATTAAAAGCTCTTTCAATTCTGTTTGCCTGATAATCTCCACAAACTTCTTTATTGTCAAAATTCCAGGTAATAGGCATGTGGTCCCAATAAATCCCTTCTATATTTTTAGGTTGATTTACTATAGGTTGATTTACTGTACTTTCAGCATTAGATTCAAGGTCAGAAATAACCTGTCCGGTTATTGTGCCTGTATTAAACTGAACAGCTATTAAGGCTAAAATACCTATAGCTAGAAAAATTTCCACAACAATTAGTATCTTGTTTATTTTTTCCATGTTTATTACAATATTAGTAATGTTACTACTCCTTTGGGGTATTTAAATGTTTTGTTTTGTATATATTTTTGAATCTTTAGAAATGATTAAAATATAATCAATTTAACAGTAATTGATTTATGTCTGTCTAGCTTTGAATATAGATTCTTGAATAATTTTTTGTTTTGCATTCCCTTTACAAGTTCATTAATAATGGTGAATTTAGGGTAGGGATGTAGATTATAAATAATTCCCTTCCACTCCATACCCCTCAAAAAAATAGGTAATTCATTAAGAACATATTGGGCAAGTTTCTCTATTTCTTTTTCGTTATAAATTTTATCAGATTTTTCTATATTTTTCTTAACAATCTTTAAAATGAAATTTTTAAATTCAAAATTTTTATTAAATTCCTCATAAAATAAGTTTATTATACTTTCATAATTTGGAGAATTAATTACATCATCCCACCTAAGAATTTCTATTCCTAATTGTTTATTTTTTGGCAATGTAGAAATTATTTCTTTAACTATTGTTTCTATTTTATCTCCAGCTTTTCTTGCCCTATTCATAGATCTTTTTGGGCTGTATCCATCTCTGACTTCCTGATTTATAACATGAAGTTTGTCAGCAATGATTATTAGTAGTTTTTCACTTTTAGAATATTTCAAAGCCCAAGTGATGTATTCCTTAAGGTTCTCTTTATTAAACCATTTATTCCCCAGACTAATAGCTATAAATATGTTAAATTTTCTTTCTTTTACTTCCTTTTCTGTAGCCCCAATTATTTCTATGATTTTGGTGCCCATAAAGAAATAAGTAATGTTATCTTTTTAATATTTGTCATTTTTTAAACACTACCATAATCCTTATAAAACATGTTTGTTAGAATATTGGAGATGGAAGAAACAGAGTTAATATGGATGAATGGGAGTTTTGTTAAATGGCAAGATGCAAATGTTCATGTTTTAACACATGGTTTACATTATGGTTCTGGAGTTTTTGAGGGTATAAGAGTGTATAAAACAGACAAGGGACCAGCTGTTTTTCGATTAAAAGATCATGTAAAAAGACTTTTTGACTCTGCTTCTTCTTTGTATATGAAAATTCCTTATTCTAAGCAGGAAATTACAGATGCAATTAAGGAGACAGTTAAGGTAAATAAATTAGAAGAAGGTTATATAAGACCTATTATTTTCTATGGTTATGGCAAGATGGGGCTTGACCCTAAGGGGGCTGAGCTGAATGCAGCAATTGCAGTCTGGCCTTGGGGGGCTTATATTGGGGATTCTGCCAAGGTTTGCACAAGTAGTTTTATAAGAATTCATCCTAAAAGTTTAAAAGCTGATAAAAAAGTCTGCGGGCATTATGTTAACAGTATACATGCAAGTTTAGAGGCTAAAGAAAAGGGTTTTGATGAGGCTTTACTTTTAGATTGCGAGGGAAAGGTAGCAGAAGGTCCGGGAGAGAATATATTTTTAGTCAAAAAGGGAAAGATAAAGACAGTTGCATTAAAAAGACAGATTCTTTCTGGAATAACAAGAGATAGTGTTATTAAAATAGCTAAAGATTTAGGTTATGAAGTAGAAGAAGGAGATATAACATTAGAGGAACTGAAACAGGCAGATGAATTATTTTTTACAGGAACTGCAGCAGAAGTTACTCCAATAGTGCAGTTAGATGACAAGACTCTTGAAAAAGGGGAAATTACAGGAAAAATAAAAGAGAAGTATCTTGATATTGTTCATGGAAAAGCAGGATATGAAGAATGGCTAGATTATATTAGGTAATTATTTTTCTTTTTTATAATCTTTTTTGATTTCACTTAAAGAAGCTATGTCATTTGTGCTTCTGTCAGGCCTTAGTCTTGTTATTCTTGGAAATCTTAATGCAAAGCCTGAATTATAAGTAGGAGATTTTTGTATGTTCTGATAAATAACTGTTACAACCAGCTTTGGCTTTACTTTAACATGCCTTCCCTTTTCTTTTGTAATGAGTGTTTTAAGTTTTTTTGTTAGTTCTTTGAAACTCAATCCTTGCTCTTCTTTTTCTTTTAAACCTGTGGAAACTTTTCCTATTTCCAGGAATTTATTTTTGTCTCTACAGGCAACTGTATAAGAAGTCAGCCATCCAGCTCTTTTGCCTGTTCCGTACTCTGCTTCTACAATCACAAGGTCAAGGTCACTAGCTTTTGGCTTTAGTTTATAGCCATAGCCTATTCTAGAGCCTGGTTTGTAAGGAGCTTCTAATTTTTTCACCATTACTCCCTCTTGGTCTTCTTTAATTGCCCTGTCATAGAATTCCTGGGCTTTTTTCTCACTATCTGTTATTATTTGTTCAGACAGTATTATTTTATACTTTTGTTTTTTGATTATTTTTTCCAGTAATTTCCTTCTGTTTTTGAAAGGCACTTTTATGTAGGATTTTCCATTATAATAAATAACATCAAAAATAACCAGTTCAACAGGCAGTTCTTTTTCTAGTTTTTCTATATTGTGTTTTCTTTTTATTCTTTGGGAGATTTCCTGAAAAGGGCGGTATTTTTTTGTTGCAGGAGAGAACCCAACAGCTTCAGAGTCTATTATAAAAGTTTTTCCTTTGATATTCTCTTTTACGTATTTTACTACATCTGGAAATTGTTTTGATACCTCTTCCAGCCTTCTTGTAAACAGTTTTATTTTTCCCTCACTGTCTTTATTTATCATTATTCTGAATCCATCATACTTGAATTCAAATGCAGTTGGTTTTCCTGCTCTTTCAAATGCTTCTTTTATATCATCAACTTTTGGATAAAGCATTACTTTTACTGCTTTCCCAGGGGTTAGCTCTGTTTTTTCCAGTTCCTTAATTCCTTTACATGCTTTTTCAAAGACTAGTTTCCAGTCTGTTGCTTTATCATAAGAATCCTGAACAATATCATAATTTCCTTTTTCTTTATCAAAGCATGTCCAGACAACAGCATCTCTTATTGTTCCAGCGCCCACTCCAATTCTTAAGTCGTTTAATAAAGTCCGGATAATGTATTTTGCCTCTATTGGTTTTGCAGAAGTCAGTAATTCAGAGATTAGAGCTAGTTTTTTCTCTACTGTTCCTTTTCCTGTTAATTCTGGAAGCTTTTGTAAGTTCTCTAAAACCTTTTCTGTTGTTAAAACTTTTTGAGAAAGAGTAGATTGTTTTTTCTTTTTTGTTATTTCTTCTGCAACTAGTCCTAAGTCTCCTAGTTTTTTCCATAATTTTACAATTTCTTTTGTTGAAATGCCTGTTGCTTTAAAAAGAACTTTAATCACTAATTGCTTTGAGATTCCTGTTTCTCTTTCATCATAATCTGGAAAAATCTTTCCCTGAGCAAGGTATATAACCTCTTTGTTTTTCTCGTGTTTTAGTTTTTTTAAAAAGCTTGTAAGTATTTCTGTTTTTTTTAATCTAGAGGGATTTTTTTCAAGCTCTTCATAAATTTCACATAATTCTGAGTATTTCATTTTTCCTCTTTTTATTATTGAGACAATAGAAGTATAAAAATCTTATTGATTCTATTAGAAGATATTTTAAGGATTTTCAATGTAGAATTTATTATGGTATTTTACTAAGGAACTAATAACATCCTTATGTGAGGCAAATCTAGAAGTTATCCTTATTCCTTCTGGTCTTATTCCAGCAGGTTTGGCATTAAATGCTACCTGTATTGCTGCAATAAAATCTCCTGCCCGGTCTATGTTTGTGTGTCCAGCTATTTCATCTTTTATTCTCTCTTTTTGTCGCCATTCTTTTGCCGATGTTGGAGGATAAAATAATTCATTGTCACTACAACCTTTTCCAAAACCATGCGAAAGATATAGAAAATATCCTAAACATCCTATCAACCATTGTGGAACATATATTGCTGCTCCGCCAATTTTTCCTGTTTTTCTTGTATATTCTGTTTTATAGTCTTTTGGTGGTTTTAAAGCAGCCCCACAAAATGCTCTTGCAACTGCAATTTCTTTATATTGTTCTGGAACAAAAGATATTTCTTTGTCTCCATCAACTTTATCTCCATTTTTAAGGAAATAACTTGTAAAAGACCTTATCTTTAATTCGTCTCCAGGAATTATCTCAAATTTTAATTTTTTATTTTCAGTTTCAAAATTTTCTCTAAGTTTGAGGATTTGTCTTTTAGTGTTTTGTTTTATTGTTCCAATTTCTTCTATTTTTTCACATAGGTCTTTTTGTAAATTAGGAAAGTAAGGAACAAATTCAATTTTTCCTGCATGTCCAAATGGTCTGAAGAAAAAGGAAGTTAGTGATTGTTTTTTATTTAACTTTATGATTATATTGTCTATGCCATATGTAAAAAAAGTAGGCAGGTCATGTTCAATATTTGCAAAGCCTCTTTTTCCATTTTTAAGAACAATTGTTTGAGCAATCTGATAAGGTTTTGTAGTTTCAACACTGCCTTCTATTAATGATGCCCTTACTCTTTTAGATTCATAGACAATTCCTGTATTTACAGAAGCTGGTGAGAAAATAACCTCTACAAGATTTCCGCTAGCTGGACATTTGCCTATTAATTTAAAATCTTTTTTTATTGTACTCTGATAGGACATAAGTTTTCTTAGAAAAAACAGTTTTTAAGTATTTATGTAGGAGAAAAGTTATATTTGATTTATTTCTTCCTTTTTCTTTAGTTTTCAGTTAATTTTTTGAGAAGAGCGACAGGGGTTTTAACTAGTTGAGGATTAGTTAAGAGAAGTTTGCATAATCCTTTAAATTCTGGTTTTTGGATTACTGGGTAGTTATGTGTTATTTTATTAATTGCGTCAGTTATATATTCTTTTTGCCAATAAGGGAGCCCCCATGGAAGTTTTGTGGTATTAAAAAGTCTAACAACTTTTGCTTCATCAGTTGGGGCAGGTTCTCCTCCAAAAATAACTCCTGAGAATACATGTTCTCTATCATGAAAAGATATTATTTTATAATGTGCTATAAAATCGTATACTCCTTGATAATTGGTTATTTTAAAAGTTAAGCCTGTTTCTTCTTCAAATTCTCTTACTATCGCCACTTCTTTAGTATCCTGATCTATATTTCCTCCAGGAAGATACCATATTCCGAAATCTTTTCTTTTTATAAGAACTATTTGTTTTTGGTCTGGTGTGAATCCTAAACCACAAACACCTTCCCTATATATTTCTTTCATTATTGGCGAGAAAATTTATTTCCCCCTTCTTTTTCCAGACCTTACAGAAGGTCTATTTTTGTTTGTAGGAGATTTGTTTCTTAAGCCTCTGCTTTTCTTTCCTGATGAGGTTAGTCCTCTGAAGACTCTTCTCTTGTTTTTAGGACTGCAAATCCAGTTTATTGTTTTATCTTTTTTGATTTCCTGTCTGTTTGGGTCTATTAAGATAACCTCATAGAAATAATGCAAGCCATCTTTTCCAATATTATAAGAGTTAAGAACTTCTAAATTTGGGAATTTTCTTGCTGTTCTTTGTTCTGCAACCCATTTATAATTCATTTTGAGTGTTTTTCTAATTGTCATTCTCTTACTTCTTCTTCCTTTGTTTCTTCTAGGCCTTTTACGCCCCCCTCTTTTAATTCTTACTCTTGCAACTATGAATCCTTTTTTTGCTTTATAGCCTAAACTTCTGGCTCTGTCCAGTCTTAGTGGCTTGGCTACTTTAACGATGACATTGTCTTTTCGCCATTCAATCATTCTTTCTCTTAGTAATTTCTTATCAGGTTTTTTCCATGCTTTTCGTAGGTAATGATATAATCCTTTCATGTTTTCATTAGAGAAAGTTGATTTTTAAAGTTTGCTAAAATTTATAAATGCTAATTGATTTATAGCGCTATGAGGCTGTAGCTCAGTCAGGTTAGAGCACTGC
>CAZQLD010000001.1:50101-53479 GCA_964594115.1 Candidatus Woesearchaeota archaeon | reverse complement strand
ATCAGGATAGCAAGAAGAGTGGCTGAGAATATTACTGGAAAGAAAATGCAGGATTATGATATTGTTTATACAATTGAGGCTAATGCCACTTTAATTGGGGGTCCTTCAGCAGGTTCTGCTTTAGCAATTGCAACAATAGCTGCTTTGGAAGGAAGAGAACCTAGAGAAGATGTAATGATAACAGGAAGTGTGAATCATGACGGTTCTGTTGGCCCGGTTTTAGCAATTTTAGAGAAAGCTAAAGCAGCCAGGGAAAGAGGAGCAACCTTATTTTTAGTTCCTTTGCTACAAAGCAGAGATGTTATTTATGAAACAAAAGAGCATTGTGAGGTTTTTGGAAATAATAATATTTGCACCACTGAAACTAGGCCAAAAAAAGTAGAAGTTGAAAAAGAGGCAGGCATAGCAGTAAGAGAAGTAGCTTCTATCCAAGAAGCTATGGGGTATTTTTTTGAATGATTATTTTTCCCCTAATTCAAGAGTTAATTTTCCTTTTGAAAATGAGTATTTTAAAAGAGGCAGGCTGACAGGCAGGAATTTGAAATATGCCTTGTTTTTTGCAAATGCCTTGATTTCTATGCTGTTTTCTAGCTGGTTGATGACAATATCCTTAATGTTTTTGACTTCTGGAAGTTCAATTTCATAGATTACTCTTCCTGAGAGTCTTCTAACCTTGCTTGTAGCTTCTTCTCTTGGAAGTTTAGCGAGTTCTTTGGCTTTTTTCTCGCTTATTTTAGGTGTTTCTTTTTTAGGATCTTTAATTTGTTTTTCCATTTCTTTAAATTTTGGAATATTGCCAAAACTTCTAACTTTAATTACTGGAGAGCCATCTCCACTTGAAATATTTATACTTATTCCTCCTTTTCTTATTGAAGAATTTTTTGTTTCATTCATTTTTTTTATTTTATCTTTTCCTAATTCTCTGTCAAGCTCTTTGAACTGTTTATCCATTTCTTTTACTAATTTTTTAAAAACCGTGTTAAACCCAAAAGGGAGTTTTATTTCTCCCCTTCCAAACATGTTAAAGTCTTCTATATCTCTTTTTCCTAAGAAACCATAATCTCTTTCTTCTTTTTCTCTGTCAATCAGAGAAAAGCCGCAGTGAGGGCAGTAAGAAAAATCCTTTTCTGTTTTTCCCCCACATCTCTTACAGATTTTTTTCCTGAACATAAAATTTTTGAGTAAATGGCATTTAAAAAGTTTTGGATATTCTCAACTTTCAGAACAATAATATTTTTATACTTTCAAATCATTTATTTTTATGGGACTTGAAGATTATTCAGATTTGCTAGTTGATTCTGATAGATTTCCTGATAGAATGCCTGTTGTAACAGAGATATTAGTAAGAAGGAGGTGCGGAACCTGCAATTTTTATGGTGCTTGCCAAGAGGCTGGTGTTCGGGAAAATTCTGATGCCTGTCAAATGTATGAGCCTGCCCGTACTGGGGATTAACTATAGAAAACTTTTTTAATAATAATTTCTTTATTTGGAAGAGAAATAAAATGTAAAAGAGGTAAAAAGTGAAACCAGAAGAGATTGCTAAAAAATATAGTATAGATTTGAAAAAACTTGAAAAAGAGCAGGAAAACTTAGCAAAGCAGCTTGAGATTAAGGACTCAATTGATTTTTCTCTAGTAGAAAAAGTAGCTGCTGTAGACAATGCTTTTTTTCAGAATAGGGTGATTTCTGCATGTATTGTTGTTAATACAAACATGGAGATTCTTGAGCAAGAGTATTTTTCAGATAAAATGAAATTTCCTTACATCTCTGGATTTAGAGCTTACAGAGAGCTGCCTTCGATGATACAGGCATTCAGTAAAATAGAAGAAAACCCTGATGTTGTTTTTGTTCCAGGGCACGGAATTTCACATCCAAGATTAGGAATGGCGAGTCATTTTGCAGTTTCAGCTTCTCTGCCAGTTATAGGAATAGCAAATTCTTTGTTAGTTGGAGAGGTTAAAGGAAAGGATATTATTTTTGAAGGTAAGAAAGTCGGCAAGATTTTAAAAAGCAAGCCAGGAAGCAAGCCAATGTATGTTAGTCCTGGGGATTTAATATCTGTAGAAACAGCATACGAGTTTGCAAAGAAATTTATAAAATTACCTCATAAACTTCCTGAACCTTTACATCTGGCTCACAAATATGCAAAAGAGATAAGAAAAGAAGCATTTGGTGGTTAAATAGACTTTACTAAAAATATCATAAAGAGCATATTTTAGAAAACAACAATCCTTATAAACAAAAGAGATAATGTAGTTATACAATTAAAAAAAGGTAAAATAGTACAGAGAAGATATTGCACCCATATTTAATATTAAAATGAAAAGAGGGAAAATTCCTTCTTACTTTGATTATGTTTAACTTTATAAAAAATAAACAAAAATTATTGGAAGAAATTCCAAACCGCATCAGTAATCACAAATAACTCAAAAAGTTATTTTAGTAATAAGAAAGATGACAAAGAACCAAGACAACAGTGAGAGATTTTATAGAAAAACAGCTACATCAAAAAACATAAAGAAACAATGCGGAAGACCTGAAATACCTGTAAAATTGCAAAATTTTATAGAAAAGATAAAAAGAAGGTGTTTTGGTTTAGAGGTAATTGTGGGGTTTTACCATTTTTAGAGCAGGGGGTTTTGAGTCCTGGTGTTGTTTTTTTAGCTTTCCCTGGACATTAGTTGCATTAGATTCTTTTTTCTCTGCCACCCCCTTTTTATCTGCCACACAAAGGGGTGCTTTTGAGTCTTAGTTTTTCTTATTCCTCCTTTACTAAGACTATGCCCCCTTTTATTTGTCTTACTTCCCTTGGCGAGGTGTTTTTGGGTTCTTAGTTTTTTGTTTTCCCTCTCCTCCCTAAGTCCCCTGCCCTCGCCGAGGCTTTTATTATTTTGCTCTTGATAAGCCTTTCTTAATAAGCAGAGGTGTGTTGGGTCTTGATGTTTCTTTCATTAAGGCCCCCCTCTGGCATATTTTATTTTATAATGTTCTTGTTTCTGTAATTCGCACGGGGTGTGGTTCTTAGTTTTTGGTTGGCTACCTCCACTAGGAATCATGCCTGGCGGAAGGGGGCTTTTGCTGTTGCTCACCCTCATAATTCTTCGGTTCGTTCCATGCTTCTGAGAGGCGTACTCCATAAGTTTTTTTAGTGTTATGAGGTTCTTAAATCCTTTTTAGGTGTGAGTTTTTGCAGTAAAGCCCCCTTTATTGCTTTGCTTTTTACTATTCTGTCTGTTCCTCAGTGGGATTTAGATTTCTGCTCACTTCCTCTGTAGAAATCTCCCTGCTGTTTGCTTAGGGGCTTTTGAGTCTTGGTAGTTGCACCCTCCTTCCGCCAAGACTCCCCTTTTTTAATATTAGGATTCACTATTGCAGGG
>CAZQLD010000001.1:10217-50001 GCA_964594115.1 Candidatus Woesearchaeota archaeon | reverse complement strand
TGCAGGGTTTTCTAGGTTTTGATGCCTCCAAAAATATTTCTGTTCTTTCCTATAGTCAAGACCGCCCTGCATTTTTTTTTGCCAAAATATATATGCTGTAAAGTATATTTCAGAATATATATTTTAAAGTATATTTGTGGTAATTGAATAGAGAATATTTAAAAACATATTTTTATTCTCTGCATTATGGAAACTAAAAAATGGGTGGGAATTGCAGTTATATTTGTTGTTTTTACAATCTTTATTATTTTAGGATTTAGAATAGGGGCGTCTATTCCTCAGACTACTGAAGCATGTACTGAAATGGCTTGTCCGTGTGATTCTGATGGAGAGAGGCAGTGTAATACTTGCAGTGTTAGAAAACATGTATTTCTTTCAGGTGTCGTTAATGTTTATGATTATTGTTCTGCTAAAGAGATCATTACTTGTGAAAATGGAATTCAAACAGGAAAGAGAATAGAGGTTAATAGAGAAACCTGTAATTATGGAACAAGCTTTTTTGAATTTACAGTAGAGTACTAGTTTTTTAAAGATTTATTAAACAAAAAGTTTAAAAGTAACTAGTACTCAATGATATATATGAGATTTAAAATTAAAAAGCAAAATATGGTTGTTATTGGTGTAATTGTTGTTATAGCAATAGTTCTTGTAGTTTTGTTTTCTGGGGAATCTGGAGAAAAAGAAACGCGAGATATCCCACAGGGTAATATTCCAAAAGTAACTGGGGGAGAATCAGCCACTTCTGAAGAACAGAAATATGCAGAATTCGAAGCAGAACTTACTTGCGAGCTTTTAGGAGCAACAGATGCTGAAGGTGTTGTTAGCACTATGCAAAAAACAATATCTCTTATGGAAGAATACAGTTATGATGATAAAGAATATAACAGATTAAAAGCAAAATATGGAGATGATGAAAGCTTTAAAGCTCTTATAGTTTCAGAAATGAAAAAAAGGTGTCCAGAATTAGTAGACCAAGTAAACCCATAATTTTTTATTAAATTTATTGTGATTAATGAAGATACAATAAAAAATTTGAAGAAGAAAGAATAACCTTAATCACTCCAAACATTCATTTCTGATTTTCCTTTTGTTGTCTGGATAACAGGAAATTCCCTCATAACATAACGCATTGCCTCTAAAAGTTCTTTTGTCTTCCAGGATTTGATTTCTAAAATATAATAATTTTTACCTTTCATTATTTTATCCACAGAAAAAAGCAGTATCTTATTTTTAGCAAGGGTTCTTTTAAATGTTATTTTTTGCGGGGAGCTCTTTAAACATGATTTTAAAATTCTCTTAATCTTTAGATTATCAATTTCCTTAATTGTGTTTGGAATTTCTTTTTTAATCATAAAATAAAATTTTTCTTTTTTAATTGGAAAGTATCTATATTGACCAGGAGATTTTTTTTCTTTTTCTGACACTCGTGTGTAAACTATCTGAATAGTTTTTATTAATCCTTTTCCAGAGTTCCTGGTTCTTTTTCTTAATCTTACTTTTGGGATTCTTCCTGAATAAACTCTAAGCTTATTATCAAAATATTTATCATTGTATTCTAAAACATTTCCAAGCAACTTTAAATTAAAATCTTTGATAAGCTGGTTAAGAAGTTTTTTTGGATTTTCTTTTGTACTTATGAAAAATCTGGTTTCTAAAAAAGATTCTGACTCAAAACCTGCATTTTTCATGTTTATTTTGAAATTTAAATATTGTAGTTCTCTTATACCTACTTCTAATAAAGTAACAACAATAACAGCCAAAACAAAACTTATTGTAGCTAATATCCAAACTGGAATTGATGGATAAATTATTATTCCAGTGAACATAAAAATCACATACAAAGGGTCGTGTACTAGAACATCTTCTGATAAACTTGTCAAGCCTCTTTTTGTTGCATTTTTAAAATAATAGGATAATTTTTTTCTTTGTTTTTTAGGGGTTGTTTCGTAAATTTTTCTTGCTTCTAAAAAATGAGCTGGAAAAAATCCTATTTTTTCAATAACCGGACCTGCTATAGAAAGCAGAATTGGTATTGCTGTGAAAAAGCTTATAATTGCAGTTCCTATAACATTTATAAATAGTGCAATAAGTTCGTCTCTGCCAAATCTTCTACAAACCTGCCAAAAAGGATTTTGAGGAATTTCAATTGGTTCCTCTGCTAATTCTTTAGAAATAAGTTCTATCTGTTGAGACATATAATTTTAAGGAATTAGTATATAAAAAAGTTATGGGTTATAATTTAAATGCGCCAGCCGGGATTCGAACCCGGGTCACAGCCTGTTTCCTTTTTATCCTTCTATTTTAGGAAGGTTGATTGTGAAGGAAACCTAGGTTTCCTTACATTGGGAAGGCTGCATACTGCCACTATACTACTAGCGCATAAGAAGAATAGAAAAAGAGAATATTAATATTTTTACTTTCTTGCTGTTTTCCACATTAATTCAAAATATTTTCTGTAACCTTCTGAAATTTCTTTGTTTTTTATCACAATAGCAATAGGATTTTCTTTACTCCATAGGATTATGGCTACTTTGTCTCCGTATATATTTACTGCTAAAGGTGAAGTATATTTTTGAGGCAAGTAACGGATTTCAGAAAGCGGGATTTTTGACTTTTTTTCTGTTTTATTGAAAATTATTTTTGTTTTGATTTTATGCTCTTTTCTTCTTTTATCAAACCATTTAAAATAAAATTGAAGAATCTCGTAAGCTAAAGGTGAAGCTCCTAAGATAAGAATATCTTTTTTGGATTCTATCTGGTCTTCAAAAACTGTCTTCAGACCTTGTTTTCCTTTGTAAAAATTAGTTTCCTGTTTTTCTTTTGTTTTTTCATAATGCAGCATCATTTCAGGAAGCACATCATTTACTATGTTTTCTTTTTCTTTTAGTATTTCAAGCAATCTTTTTGGAGAAGCTGCTTCAAATAATCTCCTGTTATTTTTTAAAATATAGCCTATGAGTCCTTTTTTAATCAGCATTTCTGTTGTATCATAGACAGTCCTTCTGTGCAGTCCGGTTTTTCGGGAAATCTGCCCAGCTAAACTAGGGCCTAGTTCAAGCAGCGAACTATATACTAAGGACTCATTAGTAGTTAATCCTAGTTGTTTTAGAGTTTTTAAATCCATATTATTATATATTTTTTTTATTTTTAAACTTTTTGATGTGGTGGGGTTTATCACCTCATAAGTTTATTAGCGTTTTTTCTTTATAAATATAATGGTAAGGAAATCGTTTTTTAAAGAAGCTACAAAAGCTAAAATTGCAAAAAAGAATCTTGTGGGGATAGCTGAGCTTTCAGATATTGCTAAGCTTGGGAATGATGAATTTACAATTATAAATCCCTTGGTTCCAAGAGGTTTTGAATCTACAAGAAAATTTATGAAACACGGCAAAGAAGTAAAGCCTAAAAGATATTACAGTTTAGACCAGGCTTTAAATGATGGCAGGACTCCTGTACAATTGAGGGAACAGGCATTTGATAATTTAGAAGGATATGAGTGTTGTGGATACAGTTTTTTACCTATAGGAAGAGACAGAAGAAAGAGAAAGGTTTCTTTAAGTGATTGTTTGGAAGGAGCAAGAATTTATGCTTATTCAAATCAAGTCAGAGGAACTGAAATAAAAATAAAGCCTTATGCTGACTCTAAAAGGGTTAGAATGGATGGAGCTGAAATTGTTTGTAATGTTCCTTCAAGAACCAAGGGACAAGGAAGAATTAAGTTTAAATTAATTTCTGTTCCTGTTATTGATAGCAAGGAAAAACACATAGTTAGTTTAAATATAGGTTCAGACCACTCTTGTCCAGCAAAAAGATTCAATATAAGATATAGATATACAGATGATAAAGAAAGTTCAGGGATTGTTAATATTTGTGCTCATGAAATTGCAGCTTATTTGAAAGTTATAGATCACTACTGGAATGAAAAGAACATTATTCCATTACAAATGTGCCAGTTTGCAATTCCTAGCCAGGAAACTGTTGATTTTTATCTAAGATTAATGAATAATGTTTTAGTCAGGGATAATTCTTTACAAGGTAAGGATAAACTTAGGAAACCTGACAGAGGAGACAGAGAAATAGTCTTGTGGAGCTGGGTTGATAATTTAGGGCATGACAGAACATTTTATTCTAAGAGAAGCAGAGATGGTGATATTGCAGGTTATAATTGGGGGTTTAGTTAGTTTTTTATATCCTTGATTTATAGCTTATTTATGGCAAATAAGTTTTATGTCACAACTGCTATAGATTATGTAAATGCAGAACCTCATATAGGTCATGCATATCAGAAAATTGTAGCAGATGCTTTAGCAAGATGGCATAAAATTAAAGGAGAAAAAGTTAGATTTTTAACAGGAACAGACGAATATGGTAAAAAAGTTCAAAGAACAGCAAAAAGTTCTGGGAAATCTCCTAAAAAATTTGTTGATGAAATCTCTGAAAAATTTAAGCAGGCTTGGAAGGTTTTGAATATAGATTATGATAGATTTATTAGAACAACAGATAAAGACCATCATAAAACTGTGAAAGAGATTGTTAAGAAGTGTAATAAAGCAGGAGATATATATAAAGGAAAATATGAAGGATATTATTGTGTTGAGTGTGAAAGATATTATACTGAAAAGGATTGTCCAGATTTAATTTGTTCTGTTCATAAAAAACCTCTTGAAAAATTAAAAGAAGAATCTTATTTTTTCAAACTAAGCAAGTATCAAAAATTTTTGCTTGATTTGTACAGGAATCATCCTGAATTTGTTCTTCCTGAGTCAAGAAGAAACGAAGTAATCAATAGGGTTAAAGAAGGATTAACTGATTTAAGTATTTCGAGAACAAGTTTTGATTGGGGAATAGACTTTCCTTTAGAAAAAGGCCATGTTGTTTATGTTTGGTTTGATGCTCTGATTAATTATGTTTCTGGGGCAGATGGATTCTGGCCAGCAGAGCTTCATTTATTAGGCAAAGATAATACCTGGTTTCATGCTGTTTATTGGCCTGCTATGTTAAAATCTGCAGGATATAAATTACCAAAAACTGTTTTTAATCATGGCTTTTTATCTTTTAATGGACAAAAGATATCTAAGTCTTTGGGAAATGTAATATCTCCAATAGCATTAGTTGAAAAATATGGCGCAGATAGTATTAGGTATTTTGTTTTAAGACATTTTCCTTTTGCTGCTGGAAATGATGGGGATTTTGATGAAAAAGCCTTGATAGAAAGACACAACAATGAGTTAGCTGATAAGCTTGGAAATCTAGTCAGCAGGGTTATAGCTTTAGCTGGGAAAAATGGCTTACAAAAAACAGATAACAAGCTTTTGAAAAAGCTTAAACTAAAAGAAATTGAAAAACTTATTGAGGGTTTTGAGTTAGATAAGGCATTAAATGAGATTTTTGCTTTTATTGATGTTTGCAATGAGTATGTTCAGAATAAAAAGCCCTGGGAGACTAAGGATAAAAAGGTTTTATATGAGCTTGTGGATAGTATTAAGGCAATTGCAATTTTACTTTATCCTTTTATTCCAGAGACAAGCGAAAAAATAGCAAAGCAGATTGGTTTTAAGGTAAAATTAGATGAGATTAGAAAACTAATTAAAGTTAAAAAAATTAAAAAAAGTGAGATTTTGTTTAAGAAAATAAAGTAAATAAATAAGGGAAAGTCTATGGCGGAAAAGAAGAAAAAAAATATCTTATTTCCTAGTTTTTGTGGTATGGTGTGTCCTAATTTTAGGAAAATGGGCGCAACTACTTTAAGGGTTGTAGCTAGTGCATTGGATACACAACTTGGAGTTTTAGAGGAATTACATACTTCAGCTGAAGAATTCAAAAAAAAATTTCCTAATGGTGTGAGGGTTAAAGGAGAAATACCCACTCTGTCTGGGGGAAGTCAAAAGTCCTATGAGTATAGGCTAGAAGCGTCAGCATTTATAAAAGAGAAAACAGGGATGGTGATTCCTGTTAGTTCAATTATTCCTTGTTCACTTTATCAGTCAGTTATAAATTATTGTATTAGAAAAGAATAAAAACCTAAAAATTTGAGTAATAAAATGACAATAGTTGAATTTTCAGACTGGGAGAAGTTGGATTTAAGAGCTGGGAAAATCTTAAAAGTTGAAGATATAGAAGGAGCAGATAAGCTTTATAAATTAGAGGTGGATATTGGAACTGAGAAGAGGACTCTGGCTGCTGGTTTGAAAGAGTTTTATAGAAAAGGAGAGCTTGAAGGCAAGAGGTGCGTGGTTTTTGTTAATCTTGCTCCCAGGACAATGAGAGGAATAACAAGTCAGGGAATGATTTTAGCTGCTGATGAAAATGGGAAACCTACTTTAATATCTCCGGAGAAGGATGTTAAGCTTGGAAGCAAGATAAGATAAACTTATAATATATTTTCTGTTAAAATAATGTTTATAAACAAGTTTTTCTATTTGGTTTTATGTGGTTTATACTTGGAAGAGATTATTTATGGAGAACAAAACATTTTCAAGGATGGATTAACAATGAGCAAGTAATGCAGCTTTCTGATGAATTACTTGGCGCTATACTTCGTGCTGAGAATCCTCCTAAAGAGCTTCCAGAAGAGAAATATAAAAGAGGAGGATTGGATTTCGTTGTGAGTGTTAGAAATATTGTGCAGGATCTTGAATTAAAGCTAAAGAGAAATTGGCTTTATAAAACATCTAATCTTCATATTGGAGTAAGAGGTTATAGACAACCTATTGACAACAGAGAAATACTTGATGAATTAGATAGAAATTTTAATTATTCTAAGCTCATTGAGATTGCAAATAGGCCTCATGGAAGACAGTGTAAAAAATAATTATATTTTTAAATTAATAATTCTTTAAAATTTAGTGGGCTTGTGGTCTAGTGGTTATGACACTTCCTTCACGAATCAGAACCTAGGTTCCGATACCTCCTAGGAAAATTGAGAATGGAAGAGATCCGAGGTTCGATTCCTCGCAGGCCCACTTTATTTGCAAAAATATATAAATTTAGAATACATAGTAATTTGGTGATTTAATATGACAAGTTATGAAGAATATGCAAAGGCTTTTGAAGATTCAGACCGAGAAGCGCAGGAAAAGAGAGATAGAGCTCTTATTGCTGAAACACGAGACCTTAGTCGACATGTTGGGCCTGGTTTGTGGCCTGAAACAAGACAAAGACTTGAAGACACATCACGAGGAGAAAACCCTAAGGCAAGTTCGATAGCTCGTACAGCTTTAGATCACCAACAGGAGCATGATTATCACCCTGCACCTTTTGAGCCGTTGAATTGGGATGAGGATAGTGGATATAAACCAGGCGAAAGCGACTAATTAGAAAAGGTTACCTTTAGGATATATTAGTTTACACCGACGAAATCGCAGGTTCGATTCCTGCTGGGACCATATTAATATAATTAACTTTATCACAATAATGGTTAAATATGGATATTTGATAATATATTCATAAGATGCCTAAATTAAAAAAAGCAGAGTTTGAAGAAAGATATAGATTTAGAGAGCCACGTGAACAAGGCTTAGTTACTTGTGTTACTTGTAATAATATGGCTGGAGGAGTGACTACTGAAGAATGTCCTGCTTATTGTGAACATCCCGAAAGATTTAGGAAAGTAAAAATTGCAGAATATTGGGAAGGTTTTTGGGGTGAAAAAGGGACGAGCCATAATATTGCTTCTAAAAGAGTTTGTGATGGTTATCAAAGTAAGCCATTACCTGCTGATGTAGTTCCAATTACTTTCAAAGAAGGGGAAGGGGCAGTTTTGAATACTCAATTTGCTGATTGCCTTCATGTAGATTCAAATTGTCCTTATGTTATAGAAGAGCAAAGACTTTCAAAAACAGGAGAAAAAGCTAAATATAATCGAACTGGAGAAGTTAGAATTGTTGATATAACAGAAACAGTACCTGGCGAGTCTCATAATGATGCATGTGATATGCCTTGTTGTGAATCAAAATTACAATTTCAAATTTGGAACCCTAATACTTATAGAAATCGTGTAGGAATACATCCAAATGCAAGCGACCCAAGATATTTTGTAAGAAATGCTATAACAAGGCATGGTAACACATCAAACATGACTTATGAAGAAGCAGAACAGTTTTTTGATTTAACTCAAGTTGTTGCTGGAAAGAAAGATATATTTCAGAAAATTTCTGCAGTTAGTGACCATATACATAAACATGCTAATGCCTTAGGTTCAAGACCTCTTTCAGAAGCAACTAATCCTATTTGGTTATGGGGAATTTTTCATTTATTTAACCAATCCTCTGTTGGAGAAAATGGGGGTGCAGATGTTTGGGTATATGATGAAAGATTATTTGATAGCAGAAAAGGGCTGGATATGCCCTTAGCAACTATGGAAAAAATTCCAGAAGGAATAATTCCTTGTATGGACACCAAAGGAGTTTTCAGAAATGTAAAAAGGGCTGATTTTTCCCAAAGAATAGGAGAGAGGTATTATCTTTCAGGTATATTAAAACCACTTGAAGATAGAGTCTTGCTTGAAAAAGGGTTAAGCCACTTTATAGACATAAGGGAAGTTTCTTATAAAGCTCATGAACATATGTGGGGAGAATCAGGCATAGGTTTTACTGGTTTGGCAAGTTTTCATGAACAATAATTAATTTTTATCAAAGATTTTAAAAACTATCAATCCTTAATCTATTAAGTCCAAAGTCAATATTAAATAAAAAGCAAAAAATAATAAAATAAGCTTTTTATTAATATATTTTACACCGTGCACTCACCAGTCCGATTCTGGTATAGCCCATATTTAAAATACTCTAAAAATTAACAGAGCTCAATAAAAGTATTGATTGCGTTTACACCAAGTAATTGCTTTAAAGTCTTAATCTGTTCAGGAACCTTGAGAAGGCTGTTTGTTTTTCTATTCCTAGCATTTTTCTTGCTATCTCCTGATAAGCTCTGCTTGCTCTGCTTCTTGGGTGTGTGTTTATTATGGGCTTTTTCAAAATCAGGGCTTTTTGCATGTTTTTATCTTCTGGAACTATTCCTAGTAAGGGCAGTTCTAGCATATCCATAATATTCTCAAGAGGCATTTCTGTTTTTCTTCCTTTAAATCTTGTGATTATAAAACCCTTAACATTTTTGTTTAATTGTTCAGCTAATTTCAGTGTTTTTAGGGCGTCTGTTACAGCAGGCATTTCTCCTTGCGTTATTAGTATTACTTCATCTGCAGCACTTATTGAAGCTTCTGTTTCTTTTCCTAAACCAGGAGGGGAATCAAGAATTATGTGCTCAGTAAAATTTTTTAACATTCTGGTTACCTCTTGAATTTTTTCGTGTTTTATTCCTCTTAATTTTTCTAGTGAAAGGGAACTGGGAATAATTTTAAGGCCAGATTCATGTTTGTAAATAGCATCTAGTATTTCTGCATCATTTTTTAAGACATGATTTAAAGTTACAGGAACAATCGGAGCTCCGAGATGCAGCCCTATGTTGGGAGTAGAGAGGTTCGCATCAACTACTACAACCTCTTCTCCAAGAGAGTTTAAAGCTGCTCCGAGATTTATAGCAGAACTTGTTTTTCCTACACCTCCCTTGCCTGATACTACACTGTAAATTTTTGCCATCTTTTAGTGTCTTGTAAGATTATAAGTAACTTCTAACAAATTTTATAAAGTTTTCGACTAATTCAGAATATTCTTTTAGTTTTTCCATGTCTATTCTTACTTCTTTTTGATCTATGATAGTCAAGCAAACGTGTTTTCTAAATTCATTTTCCCTTTTTTTCCCTAATTCTGGTATTTTTTTAAAGAATTCATAAAGATTAAGAGTTTCTAAAACAACTGGTTCTTTTTTGAAAGCATCTTTTAAAGTTAAGACCCTCATTTTTGGGGCTATTGGAATAGCAGTTATAATCTTTTTTTTCTTAATTTTTTGGAGTAAGGCATCTATGCATAATTCTATCATGCTTTGCCATCTTTGTATGAGATTGAGCATAACATCGCAGGTTTTTGTATACTTCAGGCTAACATAAAGCAGGTGGTCTGCTGATGTTTTTTCTTTCATAATTCTTTCTAATGGCATTTTATCTCTCAAAAACCTCTTTTTTATAAATGAGGCAGAGCAAAAATTAGAAGGAAGAGGTTATATTTATACCTTTCTTTTCCTAAGGATAGAAATATATATTAGCTATTTTCTGCTTCTAATTATGGTTTCAGCTTTTCTTAATAAATCTTTAGCTGTTAGGATATAATCTTTCATTTTTTCTATTGTTACAGTATCTGTTTTAAGGGCATTTGTCATAATTACAACCCTATTGTTTCTTACAAATTCAAAAGGGCTTTTTTTGTGCTTTTCAGCAAGATTAAAGATTTCAATGATTTTTTCTGTTTGTTCTGTGGTTATGCCATATCTAGGAGCACATTTATTTTGAAATACCTGGAAATTAGCCTTAGCGTCTTTGTAAAGATTTATTCTTTTATAGAAATACTCGTATTGTAAAATTGCGTTTACTGTACTAAGTACAACTGTATAGGTCTCATTCAGTATTTTTAAGAGAAGCCTTTTTTCCTTTACAAGGGGATATGTCATGTATAACATATGGTCTGCTGTCTGCAAGAGAGATGCTGCTTTATCTAAATTTTCAATAAATTTCTCTGGCATTTTCCTTTAGTCACACATAGGAAGAAGTCAAGATTAATAAAATTATGGGTTTAGGGGCATATGTTTTAGCACAATAATATTTATAAAATAAGTAATTAATACAAATATTATGAAGTCTGAGTCAAGGGTAAAGCCTACAACACTATATCTAGTATCAGATATAAGTAGCGCCATACTGGCTTTTAAAGAGATTACTGATGAGACAGTAAAAACAATAACATTGAGCCTTGGAGAGAGTTCTCCACGTGGAGAATATGGTTATGGAATAGTAATGAATACGATAATGAGAATTAGTGATTTTTTTTCGCGTTTTAAAAAATATGAAATAGAGTATAATCTTGAAGTTGTGAAGAAATCCGAAAGGCATGGAGGATGGGGTTTTGCTATGATTTATCCCTACACTTGTTTTACTTTAAAAGAAGCAAGGAGAGTTGTTAGTGAAGTTAAGAGACATTATGCTAGAAGTAATTTAGATGTTAAAATAGTTGATAACATCTAATCATAGATAATGAAAATTTTATTCATTTAGTTCAAGAATTGTAGCAGCAATATCTCCGCTATTTTTCTCTAAAGTAAGGGCAACTTCTTCTTTATCCTTACCTGTTTTTTCCATTATTGTGGAGATATCTTTTTCAAGAGCCTTTTTATCCTCACTTTCTCCTGTTTCTTCTTTAATACTGCCAGAAATCTGGAAAGTTTCCTGTCCTTGCATTTCTACTTTAACTACTGAAGGTTCTTCTATGATTATTTTTCCATCTGATTTTTCTATAATAACACGTTCAGCATCTATATCTTCCTGTTTAATGCCAAGCTGTTTCATCATAGCTTGCATTTTTTTAGGATTAAGTCCAGGAATCATTTTATGCAGGTACAGGCAAGAAGATTTTTAATACAGTTACAAATATTATAACTAAAACTATGAAAATTATTACATGTTCTGGTTTTAGTTTAAATTTAGATTCATATTCCTCACCATATCTTACAAGTCCGCCAAAACCTGCTGGAACATTTATTTTATTCTGTGCCATAAGATTTAAAATAGGTATTGCTTTAAAAAGCTTATGTTAGAATGTTAGAGCAATATGATGCTGAAAAAGCAGAGGAAAAATGGGGGAAGTTTTGGGAGAAAGAGAAAATCTACAAATTTGATAGCAGGAGCAAAAAGAAGGTTTTTTCTATTGATACGCCCCCTCCGTATGCTTCTTCAGGGCATTTGCATGTAGGGCACGCCCTTCACTATACTCAATTTGAAATAATTGCAAGAATAATGAGATTACTTGGAAGAGAGGTATATTTCCCGCCAGGTTTTGATGATAATGGCTTGCCAACAGAAAAATATGTTGAAGAAAAGCTTGGGATTAATAAAGCTAAGACCAATAGAGCAGAATTCAGGAAACTCTGTTTAAAGGAATCAGAAAAAGTGGAGAAAGAGTATATTAACCGGGTTTTCAAGACACTCGGACATAGTTATGATTGGTCTTTATTGTATACAACAATTTCTCCAGAAGCTCAAAAAGTTGCTCAAACAGCTTTTTTAAAGTTGATTAAAAAAGGAGATTGTTACAGGGCAGAAGAACCTGTAATCTGGTGCCCTTATCATGAGACAGCTTTAGCACAAGCAGAAGTTGAGGATTTAGCAAGGAATACTAAATTAAATTACATTGACTTTGATTCAGAAGATGGAGAAAAAATTACAATTGCTACAACAAGACCAGAGTTTCTTCCAGCTTGTGTGGGTGTTTTTGTCCATCCGCAAGATAAAAAACGTAAGCATTTGGTTGGAAAAAGTTTAATTGTTCCTTTATTTAAACATAAAGTCAAGGTTATGAAAGATGAAAAGGTTGATATGGATTTTGGCACTGGAATAGTAATGGTTTGCACTTTTGGCGATAATACTGATATTGAGTGGTGGAAAAAACATAACTTAGAGTTAAGAAACCTTCTAAATAAGAATGGAAGTCTGAATGATCTAGCTGGAAAATATAAGGGAATGAAAATAGAAAATGCAAAGCAAAAGATAATTGATGATTTAAGGAAAGAAGGTAGATTGAAAAAACAAGAACAGTTAGAACAAACAGTTGGAAGTTGTTGGAGGTGCAACAGTCCTGTTGAGTATATTGTTACAAAACAATGGTTCATTAGAACTTTGAAGTATAGGAAAGAGCTGATTAAGAGGGCAAGAGAAATAAATTGGAAGCCTGAATTTATGAGGAAGAGATTTGAGAATTGGACTGAAAATCTTGGTTGGGACTGGATTATATCCAGGCAGAGATATTATGGCGTGCCTATTCCAGTTTGGTATTGTGATTGTGGGGAAATTATTTTACCTTCTGAAAAAGAGCTGCCTCTGGACCCACTGGAATTAAAAAAAGAATGCGGAAAATGTAAAAAAGAGGCTAAGCCAGAACAAGATGTTTTTGATACATGGATGACTTCTTCTAATAGCCCTGAAGTTGCAGCAAGATGGTTAGAAAAGCCAGAACAATATAAAAAAATAGCTCCTTTTTCTTTGAGGCCGCAGTCACATGATATAATAAGAACATGGGCTTTTTACACAATTCTGAAAAGCCATCTTCTCTTTGCTAGGATTCCTTGGAAAGATGTGATGATAGGAACTTATGTTTTAGACTCCAAGGGGAAAGGCATGCATAAAAGTAAAGGGAATGTTGTGTGGGCTGATGAACTTATTGGGAAGTATAATGTAGATGCTTTTAGATATTGGGTTGCTTCTGCTTCTATTGGTGCAGACTTACCATTTAAAGAGCAAGAGTTGGCAGCTGGAAAAAGATTTTTAACGAAATTATGGAATGCATCTAAATTTGTTTTTATGAGTTTAAAAGATTATAAAGCTAGAAGAAGGAAATTAGTTCTGGAGAAAATTGACAGCTACATGCTACAGGAATTATCTGGATTAGTGGAAGAAGTAAAAAAATTATATGAAAACTATAATGTAGCAGAGGCTAGGAAAAAAACAGAAAACTTTTTTTGGCATGATTTTTGTGATAATTATCTAGAGATTATAAAAAATAGGGTTTATAATAAGAAGAAAGGAAGAGAATCTGCACAGTATGTTTTATACCAGAGTTTGCTTACAATTTTAAAACTAATGGCACCAATTACACCTTTTATAACAGAAGAAATTTATCAGGATTTTTTTAGAAAATTTGAAAAAGAAAAAAGCATACACCTAACTGAGTGGCCAAAATTTGAAAGAAAGCCGGATAAAGAAGCTGAGAAAATCGGCAGTTTGTTTATAGAAATCTTACAGAAAGTGAGAAAGGTTAAGGCAGATAAAAAAGTCTCGCTGAAGAAGGAAATTATTTTACATCTTGGGAAAAATGAATTAAAACGATTACAGCCTGCTATTGAAGATTTAAAAGCAGTTACAAACGCAGAGATTAAAGAAGGTAGTTTTAAGATAGAATTGGCTTAGAGAGCTCTTGTTTTATTTTTTTTATCCCTTGCTCTTTTTTCTTTTTTAAAAATTTCATTGATAAGTATTTTGTTATCTTTTCATTTTTTAAGAAGGTTATTCCAAGAAGGATTATGAGTATTCCTGGAATAATGGGCAAGAGCAAACTTGCAATTCCTATAATAATCAAGAACAGCCCAAATCCTTTTTTGAACATACCCCAAATACTGAGTTTTCTCTTTTTTTCCTTGGTTTTTTTCATATCCCAACTAAGAGAAAGTATTTTAAAAGCTTTGCTCTTTATTTTATTGCTATGGAAGAAGATAAGAGATATGAGTTAGAAGAATTTGTTGAAGAGCTTAGTGGCTACAAGGGAAGACATACGGAACTTGTTACTGTGTATGTTCCTCAGGGTTATAGTTTAATGAACATAGCAAAGCAGCTGGAACAGGAAAAATCAACTGCAATGAATATTAAGAGCAAGGTTACTCGTAAGAACGTTTTAGATGCATTAGAAAGATTAACAAGACACATAAAACTTATTAAAAAAACCCCTGAAAATGGAATAGCTTTATTTGCAGGAGATGTAAGCGAAGTGGAAGGACAGTCACAAATAGAGGTTTGGAGTATAGAGCCTCCCTTGCCGCTAAAAGCTAGATTATACAGATGTGACCAGCAATTTGTTTTAGACCCCCTTCGCGAAATGTTAGAGGTAGTAGAGGTTTATGGATTGGTTGTTGTTGAGATTAATGAAGCTACTATTGGATTACTCGAAGGAAAAAATATCAAAGTTTTGGAGCATATGACTTCTGGAGTTCCAGGAAAAACAGAAAAAGGCGGCCAGAGTGCTGCAAGGTATGCTAGAATAAGAGAAGGAATGAAAAAGGAATTTTACAGAAGGATTGCTGAAGCGGTGAAAAATAATTTTTTTGGCATGAAAAAACTAAAGGGAATTCTTATTGGGGGTCCAGGACCAACAAAAGAGGATTTTTTAAAAGAAGGACAGCTTGTCACTGCTTTAAAAGATAAGATTATTGCAGTTAAGGATATAGGGTATGCAGACCAGCATGGTTTGGACCTGTTGGTTGAGACAAGCTGGGATGTTTTAGCTGAACAAGAGATTACTAGAGAAAAAAAGATTCTTGAGGATTTCTTTACAAAACTAGCTAAACAACCAGAAAAAACTGTTTATGGTCTAGAGCAGGTAAATGAGGCATTGGATGTTGGGGCAGTTGAAGTTTTAATTTTAAGTAATAAAATTGGTAAAAGGAATATTAAAAGTTTAGAAGAAAAGGCAAAAAATATCTCTTCCACTATAAAATTAGTTTCAGAAGAAACAGAAGAAGGGCAACAGTTTAAAAACTTAGGAGGAGTCGGAGCTATTTTAAGGTTTGCTATAAATATTAAATAAAAGTATATAAACTTCATTTTTATAATAATCATATAAAAAGGGAACATGGGCGTCTTTTTTAGAAAAAAGAATAGTCTTGAAATTACTGTTATGGGTAAGTTGTCTCTAATCGGAGCCATTGTTGCATTATCTTTAGCTTTTGTTGATACAATATGGGCTGTTTATATTGATTTTTTTGTTAATAGTATTGTTTTAGTTGGTTTGATTTCTGCTTTTCTTACTCTTGTTTCATTTCTTTCTTTTTTTCTTATAATCCCTATAATTGAGAAATACAGCAAGTCAAAATTGTATTATGTTTCTTTAGTTCTTTTTGGGATAATTTATTTATTATTTGCTTTTACACAGAACTTACAAATGTTTATTTTTTTAGCAACCTTGGTCACAATTCTTTTAAGCCTAAGAATTATTTGTTATGGAATAATTTTAAGGGATAAATCTTCAGAAAGGCAATTATCGAGAAATGAAGGATTAAATTATACGTTTCTTAATCTGGCTTGGTTAGTAGGGCCTTTAATTGCAGGATATTTGTCTGAAAAATATAATTTTAGCCTTATTTTTATTCTTTCAGCAATTTTCATTTTCATAGCACTTACTTTTTTTAAATTTTCAAAAATTAAGGATGCAAATATAAAGAAGAGAGTTGACAGAAATGTTTTTAGAAATTTCTTAGATTTTTTTAAGCGAAGAGACAGAGTATTGTCTTATATATTGAGCGGAGGGGTTAATTTATGGTGGATTCTAATCTATATTTATATGCCCCTTTATATAATGAGGAGTGGTTTGGGAATTAGGTGGGTAGGTTATTTTTTATTTGCAGTGCCAATCCCAATGGTTTTATTCCAGTATTATTTTTCAAAACGAGCTGGAAAAATAGGATTTAAGAGTCTATTTAAAATTGGCTTTTTCATTCCTTTTATTGCGGCCCTTATATGCTTTTTTCTAATAGATATCCATATTATTATGTTCATATTAGTTATAGCTAGTATAGGGTTTGCAATAGTTGAAGCAACAACTGAAGCTTATTTTTTTGATATTTTAAAGGGAAAGCAGGCATTAAGGTTTTATGGGCCGTATAATACTACGATTGATTTAAATCATTTTATAGGTAATATGTGCACATCACTAGTTTTAATTTTTCTTCCTTTTAATTTCATTTTTCTTTTATATGGCTTTTTTATGTTACTAATGTTTCTGGTTTCTTTTAAGGTGAAGAATATTGTGGAGAAGAGAAGAGACGGCAGATTAAATTGAAATGGAAAGATTTATAAGAAAAATCCCTTTTTTCTTGTTATGGAATTAACTTCAAAAAGCCAAGATGAGGTAGATAATGCTGAAGAGATTAAGAATCTTAAAAGAGTAGAGGCTGCCTTGTTTATTTCTGGCAGGTTTTTAAGTTTGCAGGAGCTTGTCACTCTTACAGATATAAATCCTATTCTTCTTAGGGAGCTAATTGAAAAATTGACTGAAAGTTACGGAGATGGGTCTGCTGTTGAGATTTTGAAAAGAGAAGAAAACTGGAAGATGGATGTTAGGCAGGAATATAAGGACATGGTCAATAGGTTAGCAACAGGAACAGCAGAGTTTTCAAAGGCTGAACAAGAAACCCTAGCAGTTATAGCTTACAAACAACCTGTTAAGCAGAGTATTATAGTAAAGATAAGGGGGAATAAGGCTTATGATCATATAAAGCATTTTATTGAGATTGGGTTGGTTAAGGGAAAAAGAGTAGGACATACAAAAGAGCTTACATTAAGTGAGGATTTTTATGATTATTTCAATATTAAGGATTCGGAAAAAGAGAAGCAGTAGAGTACAATAATCCTTAAATATGGTTTTATTGTTTTTTTCTATAGAAAAAGGGAAAAATGCCGATACTGCCTTATATTTATTTGGGATATATGTTTATTTCATTATATTTCTTAGCTATGTTTCTGTTAATTTATTTGAAAAACAGAAAGGAGATTTTTAATTATCCCAAAGCTAAGAAAAATTACTCTGTTAGTTTTCTTGTTCCTGCTTATAATGAAAGTAAGACAATAGGAGATACCTTGAAGCATGTTTTTAATATTGATTATAATATCTTAGAGGTAATTGTTGTCAATGACAAGAGTTCAGATAATACTTTAGAAGTTGCCAAAAAATTAGAAAGCCTGTATCCTAATTTAAAGGTAATAAATAATAAGGAGAATCTTGGGAAAGCAGGAAGTTTGAACAAAGCCTTGAAGATTGCAAAAGGTGAACTTGTCATAGTGGTTGATGCTGATTCTTATCCTGCTAGGGATTCTATTAGAAAGATGGTTGGTTTTTTCAATAATGAAAAAGTCGGGGCAGTTACTTGCCCTGTTATTGCAAGAAATACAAATAAATTTATTGAAAAATTACAGGCAATTGAGTATAAGATGATTGGATTAACAAGAAAGCTTTTGGATTATGTTGATGCAATTTATGTTACCCCTGGCCCTCTTGCTGTTTATAGAAGAGAGGCATTGTGTGAAATTGGTGGATTTGATGAAAAAAATATGACAGAAGATATTGAGGTTACCTGGCATTTAACTTATTCAGGGTGGCAGAGAAGAATGTGTTTGCCAACAGGGGTTTCCAGTACAGTTCCTAATAGATTTATGGCGTGGTTTAGGCAAAGAAGAAGGTGGAATGTTGGAGGGTTACAATGCATTAATAAATACAAAAAATCATTATTTGATTCTAAGAAAGGTATGTTAGGATTTTTTATCATTCCTTTTTTTGTATTGAGCACTTTTTTAGGATTATTAGGATTAAGTATTTTTTTCTATCTTGTTACAAGAAGGTTGATATCTAATTTTTTAAGAACAAGATATTCCATAATAGCAGAAACTCCTTTACTGACTTTAGAAGATTTTTATGTCACTCCTACAATTTTAAATTATTTAGGTGTTGCTTTATTTGTTTTAGGCTTAATTTTTCTTTTCCTTGTTTTTGCAATACTAAAAGAAAAGATTTTGAAAAAAGAGAATATTTTAAATATACCTTTTTATATGATTGTCTACATTGCATTTTACCCGTTTATAATGTTAACTGCAATAGTGCATGCAATAAGAGGGAAGAGGGTCTGGAGATAATGGAACCGAAAATTATAAGGGCAGAGGATTTGAAAGAGAATGACCATGGGCATACAAAAACCACTACTGTTTTAGAAATTGAGGGATTAAAATTTAGTATAGCTAAAGTTAGAAAAATTGGTAATGATATAAAGTTAGGTTACGACTCTGAGAGTGATGTAGCCTATTATGTTTTAGAAGGTGAAGGGGAGTGCATTATTAATGGCAAAAAATATCATCTTAAGAAAGGAGACTGTGTTTTTTATCCAAGAAGAACTAAATATAAGCACTTAAAAGGGCTTACTCTTTTGGCAATAGCGTGTCCTCCCTTTGATAGAAATAAAAGGATATATGTAGAAAAAAATGTTTAAATCACAAAAAAATGTGTTTTGGGAAGCTTTAGTAGTCACAGTTTTCATATTTGGTATAGGGGTTTTTATAGGAGTTATTTTAGAAAACTGGAGGACAAGCAGAATAGATGAGTTATATCAGAAATCTGAAATAGAGCTATTAGATATCAGAACCCAGGCTGAGATATACTCTTTAGGGGTTTTTGACTGCAAGGTGGCTATACAGGAAAATTTGGAGTTTGCAGATAGAATTTATGAAGAGGCAAAAGTTCTGAGCAGATATGAGGGGGCAAGCAGACTGACTGATAGTCTGGACATGCAACATAAAAGATATGATATCCTTAGAGCATTATTGTGGGTCAATTCTATAAAAATCAAGAAGAGATGTAATGAGGATTATCATAATCTGGTTTATATTTATAATTATAATGATCCCAGCATTGATAAAAAAGCTCAACAAGGGGTTTTTTCCAGAATCCTGTCAGAATTAAAGCAGAGTAAAGGAAGCGAAATAATGCTTATTCCTATGGCAGGGGATAATGATATCTCTTCTATTAGTATACTAATGGCTAAATATAACATAACAGAAGAGGAACTTCCTGTCATTCTAATAGATGAAAAAACAAAGGTTACTGAATTGCAGACTGTTGAAGATATTGAGAAATTAATTAAGTAGAAACGTTATTTTTTATCACAGTAATCAATAAAAACCTATTTCTCTTTTTTTGTGCATGGATCAATGTTTTAGGTGTGAAAAAGATGGGAAAGAGGTTAGACTTCTTGATGCTATTTATGAAAATGATATGGTAAAAGTGTGTGAGAGATGTGCTGTAGTTGAGAGCGTCCCCATAATAAGAAAACCCTCTACCTCTCAGCTAAAAGAAGCTGAACGTTCGTATACTGTTTATCAAAGATTAAAAAAAATAACCGGAGGAGAGCAAAAAGAAAAGGGTAGTGAGAGCATTTTAGACCAGATTAGAAAGCTAGATGAAAATCCAGAATTAGAACTTCCGGAGAAAAAGCCCTTTAATTTAGTAGATAATTTTCATTGGGAGGTTACAAGGGCAAGAAGAAATAAAGGTTTAAGTCCGAGACAGCTTGGGTGGGCTTTAGGAGAAAGCGAAACTGCTATTAAAATGATAGAAAAAGCTGAATTGCCAGAAGAACACGAAAAGTTAATAAGAAAATTAGAGCAATTTTTCCAGATTAAGTTAAGAGAGAGGACAGAAGAAGAAATAATCGAAGAAAATAGGAAAAAAGAAGAAAAAGCCAAGGAAAAGTTCAAAGTTCCAAGAGCAGAAAAAGAGCCAGATTTTGAAGAAGTTCCAATTAAGCCTGTGCTGGATGAAGAAGACATAGAAGAGACAGCAGAGCAGGATTTTGTGATAACTGAATTAAAGGAGATTGAGGAAGAAGAAGATAAGAGTCCTGTACAGATATTAAGCTTTAAACCAGAAATAATGGATGAAATAACTATCTCTGATTTAAAGGAGATAAAAGAAGAAAAAGAGAAAGCAGAGAGGCTTGCAGAAGCAGAAGAGGAAAGAAAGAGGGCTATGCATGCAGCGAATCTTCTTAAAGAAACAGCAAATGAAGAAAGAAGAAAGAAAGAATTAAGAGAGCAAATAGCAAGTGAGATGAAAGATATTGCTTTGGGAAAACCAAAACCAGAAACAATAGAGGAAAAAAGGAAGATGCTTGATAGGGCTATGAAAAAAGTAACAAAAGAAGAGATTCCAGAGAAAACTCCCACTCTTGCAGAATTAGCAGACAGAAAATCAGGGGCATCAGTAAGTTTAGGAAGAGAGAAAGATAGAGTTCCTACTATTTCAGATTTAGTAGAAAAAAGAAAAGAGGAGAAAGCAGAAGAAATGACAGGGGATGAGATTGAGATACTAGAAGAGCATGATAGCTAAAAGGTTTAAAAAGATTAGTGAGAAATTGTAAAGATGAGGCAAATACTTTATCATAGTACAAATGATGTTTTTAAAAAAGTTAATTTTGAGACAGCTTTATTGAATGGTATGGCTCCAGATTATGGGCTGTATATGGTTTGTAGGAAAGATATCCCAAAACTTTCTGCTTCTCAGATTGGTGATATGAAGGGAAATTATTATCCTGAGATTGCTTCTCGAGTTTTGAGTCCTTATCTTAGTTCAGAAATACCTGAGAAAGAGCTAAAGCCCTTAATAGAACAGGGTTATAATACTTTTGACATTCCTACTATTGCTCAGCATGTAACTGGTAGAACCTACATTTTATGGTTGACTAATGGACCAACTTATTCATTTAAAGATTATGCAGCCAGGTTTTTTGGAAGAGTTTTAAATTATTTTTTAGAAAAAAGAAATAAAAGAAAGGCAGTTATTGTTGCAACTAGCGGAGATACTGGTGGGGCTGTAGCAGATGCGTTACATGGTTTAGAGAGTGTAGACAATCTTGTGTTTTTTCCTAAAGGTGAGATTAGTGAGAGACAGAGAAGGCAGATGACTACTTTAAAAGATAATATTTATGCTTTTGAAGTTAATGGTGATTTTGATGCATGCCAAGCATTAGCTAAAAATCTTTTAGGAGATAAACAGTTTGCAGAAGGTGTTTTTGGAGATAAAGAAAGGTTTACTTCTGCAAATTCTATAAGTATAGGAAGATTGCTTCCCCAGTCTGTTTTTCCTTTTTTTGCATATTCAAGAATAGCTAAGAATGGCGAAAAGATGACAGTAAGTATTCCGTCTGGTAATTTTGGTAATCTTGTGGGCACGGTTCTTGCAAGAGAAATGGGGCTTCCTATAGAAAAAATTATTGTTGCTCTTAATCCGAATAAACCTTTTTTAGATTTTCTTGAAACAGGAGAGTATAAAGTTTCTGAATCTATTAAAACTCCTTCTTCTGCTATGAGAGTTTCACATCCAAGTAATTTAGTCAGATTAATTGATCTTTATGGGGGGCATATGTTTGATAAAAGAGATGAGGAAGGAAAAGTTATTCAGCAAGGAGTTATTGATAAGATGCCTGATTTAGATGCTATGAGAAAAGATTTTTTTGCTTTTAGTGTTTCTAATAAACAACATTATCAGACAATGAAGAGAGTTTTTGAAAATCATGGAATTACTATTGACCCTCATACTTCTGTTGGTTGGCTAGCATTAGAATCATATTTAAAAGGAAAACATGATAAGCCAGCTGTAGTTTATGCAACAGCTGACCCTGGTAAATTTCCTAAAGATGTTAAAAAAGCTATTGGAGGAAAGCCCAGAATTCCCTCAAGAATTTCAGAACAGAAATCCCTGACAGAAAGAGTTTATACTATAGATAGTACTTTAGATAGTGTTGATAATAAGTTAAAACTTAGTGATGCGCAGGTAGAAGAAGCTAAGGAAAAGATTAGTGAGATTTTTTCTTAATTCCAATGCATAATTTTAAAAATACCATTTTTCTATGCTTTGTATGGAAATTAAGATTCTTAAGGATGAGAAGCAGGAATTAAAAGTGCAAGTAGGTAATCTTACATTAGTTGAGATTTTAAGGGTTTATTTGAATGAAGATTCTGATGTGAAATTTGTTGCCTGGAGAAGGGAGCATCCAAGTAAGGACCCTATTTTGCATATAAAAAGCCAGGGAAAGACTGCTAAAGAGGCATTACAGGGTGCAATAAGTAAGATAGAGAAAGCTACAAGCAAGGTTCTTAATGAGTTTAAAAAAGCCAAATAGAGATAAGAAAATTTATTAATCTTGTTTCTTTATTTAAATTATAAAAATGGATGAAATTAATTTTATTAAATTAGCTAAAGAAGCTATTGCAGCTGAGTTTAGTGGAAAGAAGATTAGGACTCCGGGTTATAAGGAGCTAAAGGAAAAAAGGGGGGTTTTTGTTACTCTCACAAGGAATGGCGAGTTAAGGGGGTGTATTGGTTTTCCTTATCCTTCTATGCCTTTGGGGAAGGCTATTATTTTAGCAGCTAAGTCAGCTGCTTTTGGAGACCCGAGATTTCCGCCCCTATCTGAAAAAGAGTTTATTGAAGTTAAGATAGAAATCTCAATTTTGTCTGTTCCAGAGCAAACTGAATCCAGATTAGAAAATATTAGAATAGGCAGGGATGGTTTAATGTGTGAGTATGAAGGGTTAGGGGGGCTGCTTCTTCCACAGGTAGCTGTTGAGCATAAACTAAATGAAGAGCAATTTTTAAGAGCTTTATGTGAAAAAGCAGGGCTTCCTCTTGACAGCTGGAAAGATTCTAAATTTAAATTATGGAAGTTTCAGGCTAAAATAATTAAAGAAGAAGAACTAGAAGGAAAATAATTATTTCTCAAACTTGCCTATTCTTTTCATATTACTGAATGGGAATGGACGTTTGTTAGTCATGAATGTTATATATTCAATATAATTGTATACTTCTGTATTCCAGTATTCGCAAAATTCAGCTATATCCCTGTTTCTCTTTCCTGAGAAGACTGTTATAAACCAATTGATTACAATCAAGGCAATTATTAGGTATTTCCATAATACAAGGATTATCCCAGTTATTATTAGGACTAAAATTCTAAACCACGCCTCTGTTTTCTCTTTGGATTCTTTTTTAGCTTTTTTGCTTTTCACCATGAAAAATATAATATTTTTACTATTTTTAAATCTATCTTTTGTTATAATAATCCTTATAATCTCTTTTTTCTTCTTGTTTTTATGGATGTTAAGAAAGAAAGGAAAATATCTGCTGGAAGTTATGAATTAAACAGATGGCTTTTTGGAGGTTATGAGAAGGATATTATAACTACTATTTACGGGCCTGCTGGAAGTGGCAAGACAAATTTTTGCCTTTTAGTAACAGTGAGCCAAGCAAAAAAAGGAAACAAGGTTATTTATGTGGATACAGAAGGAGGTTTTTCTATTGAAAGATTCAGGCAGTTGGCAGGAGGGGGTTATGAAGAGGTTTTGAATAATATTCTTCTTTTAAAACCAACAACATTCAAGGAGCAAGAGATTTCTTTTTATAAACTTCTTAAAGAAATAAAATCAAGCATAATAAATTTAATAATTGTAGATGGGATGGCTATGCTTTATAGATTAGAGTTGGCAGAGGCAAAAAGAGAGTCTGAAGCTAAGGTAAAAGAGATAAATTCTAAACTGGCTACACAAATGAGAATACTTGCTGAAATTTCAAGAAAAAAGCAAATTCCAGTGATTGTAACAAATCAGGTGTATAGTGAATTTCTAAGTGAAAAAGATTTTAAGGAAGGCAAGGAAAGAGGGGTTAGTATGGTTGGAGGAGATATTTTAAAATACTGGAGCAAGTGCATTATAGAGCTGCAGAATAACAGGGGAAAGAAAAAAGCAATATTGAGAAAACACAGAAGTCTTCCAGAGAAAGAACTTAACTTTGAGATAATTAATAAGGGGATTAGGAAAAGAGGCTGGATTTAATTGTATATTTTCAATCAAATAAAAACTTATAAATTCTTTTTACAGTTTTTTCAAATGAAGTTAGAGAAATTAAGATTTTTAAAAGGGGAGCAGGTTAGAGATATTGCTAAACAGTTTGAGACACCTGTTTTTGTTTATTCTAGAAAGCTTTTAGAGCAACAGGCAGATAAAGCTTTAGCTTTTCCAAATGCTTTTGGTCTGACAGTAAGATATGCTATGAAGGCTAATCCTAATTTAAATATTTTGAGGATATTTCATAATAAAGGGATAAAGATAGATGCTTCTTCTGAGTATGAGGTTGAGAGAGCTGCTCTTGCAGGAATTCCTCCTGAAAATATACTTCTGACTTCTCAGCAGTTTCCTGTAAATCTAGAATTTATTGTTGATAAAGCAGTGGAGTTTAACGCTTGTTCTTTATATCAGTTAGAACAATACGGAGAGAGGTTTCCTAATTCAAGTGTTTCAGTTAGAATAAATCCTGGCTTAGGTTCTGGAGGAACTGATATGACAAATACAGGAGGTCCTGCATCTAGTTTTGGTATCTGGCATGAGTATTTAAATGATGTTTTTTGTGTTGCTAAGAATTATGATTTAAACATAAAAAGGGTTCACACTCATATTGGGTCTGGTTCTGATCCTGAAATTTGGAAAAAAGTAGCTTTAATGAGTCTTAATATTGTTAAGAAGTTTATTAATAAAGGTCATAAAGTAAAAATTTTGAATTTAGGGGGTGGTTATAAAGTTGGGAGAATGGCTAATGAGAAATCAACTGATTTACAAGAGTGCGGAATGCCTGTTAAGCAGGCTTTTATTGCCTTTGCAGAACAAACTGAAAGACAATTAAGGTTAGAAGTAGAGCCTGGAACATTTTTAGTTGCAAATGCAGGAGCTTTAGTTAGTAAGGTTATTGATGTTGTTTCAACTGTTTATAAGGAAGGTGTTTTTGAGTATGATTTTGAGCATTCTAGGCATTTTATTAAAATAGATTCAGGAATGACAGAAATTACAAGGCCTTCTTTATATGGTGCCCAGCATCCAATTATTATAGTTCCTAAAACTAGTGAGGAAAGAGGAACAGAAAAGTACGTTGTTGTAGGACATTGTTGTGAATCTGGAGATCTTGTAAGTCCAAAATTAGATGAGCCCGGAACACTAAGTGAAAGATTGTTGTGTGAAGCTAAGATAGGAGATTTTCTTGTTATTGAGGGAAGTGGAGCTTATTGTTCTTCTATGAATGTTAAAGGGTATAATTCTTTTCCTGCTGCTGCAGAAGTTTTGATTGATACTGACAGAGAGGTTAGTTTAATAAAAAGAAGACAGACTATGGAGCATATGCTTCAGAATGAAGTTACTGTTGTTAAGAAGGAGTAGAGGGAATTTAAGGAATATAGATTAAGTTAGGGCTAGTTCCTGGTTCATTAATTGTTAGTTTTTTAGAATCTAATTTCTGTTTAGAGATATCAAACTCTTCATACTCTTCAAAACTAATTTTTTCATCTCTTAACACACTTTCTATTAAATATCTAGCCCTATTAGCAAGTATCATTCCATTAACTACTCTTACAAGCATTCCTCCATAACAAAATTCTCCGCAATGCCATTCTAAACCATATTTTCCTGGTAAATCTTCAAATCTTGTTATTTTTACTTTTTCACCAAATCCTGGAGGGTTTTTTAATCCTTCTATAAGCTCACATAATTTTTCATCAGATTCTCTTGTAACTATAAGTGAAAGTTTCATAAATTATCTTTGTTTTTTATATTTTTAAAGAAGTTTATTATTGGTTATATATAATATTTTACTCTTGTTGCAGGATATTTAATTTAAACTAGCTTGATATTTTCTTTTTGCTTTTTTTGCAAGAGGGAGTACTATTTTTGCAATTGGGCAAAAAACAACAGGAGACCATTTTGGTTTGCTTCCTGTTTTGTCAGAGGTTTTTGCAAAAAAAGGACTTATGATTTTTTCAAGTTTTTCTCCGCACTCTGTACAGTTGGGCATGTTTCTTGGGTTTTTAACTAAGTAAGTGTCTTCTATGTGATATTGCCCGCACGCAGCATTTCCGCAATACATATCAAATAAGGGCATTGTATTTTGTTTTAGAAAACAGGCTTTTTAAAGATTATTTTTTTTACTCTTTTTTGCTTTCGTTGGTTTCTTTGTTATTGTTATATTCTTTTCTAGTTATGCATTCTGGGTTAAAGCAGAATTTCCAGGGGCGTTTTCCTTTTCTTAGAGCTAAGAGGAGGGGGAAGTTACAGTGCTCACAGGTTTCATTTTTCCCTTCTTTATCTAAAACCGGCTTGATTAAACTGTTTGGGGGCAGGGAGTAGGTATTTCTACAGTCAGGATAAGCAGAACAAGCAACAAAATATCTCCTGCTTTTTCTGTTATATAGGATTCTTAAATTTCCTTTTCCACATTTTGGACAAGGAGTGAGGGTATTATCTTTTCTTTCCTGTTCTCTTATATGATTTACTGAAGCAACTAATTCCTTACCAATCTTTGCTTCGTTTTTCCTAAATTGTTTTTCTATTTTTTTCAAACTTCCTTTTGCCTCTTCAATAATCTTTTCTGATTTTTGTTTTAGCTCTTTTTTGCTGGTTTGTATAGACTCCATTTGTTTTTCAAAATCTCTTGTTAATTTTTGGTCAATAATAATTGGAGAGTGTCTTGTTAAACTATCAATTAGAGAGATGCCTAGTTTTGTAGCCTCTATGCTTCTTCCTTTTATATATCCCCTATCAAAGAGTGTTTCAACAATTGATGAACGGGTTGCCTTGGTTCCAAGATCTCTTTTTTCAAGCTCTCTTACTAATGAAGCAGGAGTATATCTTTTTGGTGGCTGGGTCATTTTTTCTTCAATTCTTATTTCCTTGATTTTTACCTTGCCATTTAAATCAGGAAGCTTTTTTTCCTGCATTTTAGCAGGATAAACATTCATCCATCCTTTGTCCTTAATTTGTAAACCTTTGGCTGTAAATTTTAAATTATTAACCATTACCTGTATTTTTTTAGTTTCCAGGGCAGCAGGTTCACAAAAACAACTTATAAATCTTTTGACAATTAATTCATAAAGCTTTTTTTCTTCTGCCTGTAAGTCTTTGTATTCTCCTGTTGGGTATATTGAAGGGTGTGCAGGATCTGATTTTTTCCCTTCTACTGGTTTGCTGTTTTTAGCATAATCCACAAGTTTTTTGTATTTTTTTAATAATTTTTTTAAGAGTTCTTTATACTGGATGCTTGGGGGAAGTTTTTGAGAAGATGTTCTGGGATAAGAAATCAAGCCGGCAAGATAAAGCTGCTGTGCTATTTGCAGAGTTCTAGAAGGGCTGAAATTATGAAACTTATAAGCTTCTGTCTGGAGAGTAGTTAGGTCAAAAGGCGCTGGAGGATTAACCTTCTCTTCTGTTTTTTTTGTTGTAGCTTCTGCTGTCTTTCCTTTTAATATTTTAAATTTAGCCAATTCAGTTTTTTTTGTTATATCTTTAGGGTATTTTACCTCAACCTTATGGCTGTTACTTACCAAAAGATAGACCTGCCAAAAAGGCTCTGGTTTGAAATTCTGTATAGATTTTTCTTTTTCCACAACTAAATGCAAAGAAGGGCCCTGGACTCTTCCGATTGAGAGAATCTTGAAACTTCCTGCTTTTTTTATTGCTTCCATTAATGCCCGGCTTAGGTTAATGCCATAAAGCCAGTCTAATTTATGGCGGGTTTCACCAGCATAAGCTTGCCCAAAGTTTATTTCTTTCATTACATTTTTGTAAGATTCTTTTAATTCAGAAGCTGTAAGGGTAGAGAATTTCATTCTTTTGGCGTTTTCTTTCTTAGCTATAAAACGCAGGATATTCCATCCAATTACCTCTCCTTCAACATCATAGTCACATGCTACAATAAAGGAATTAGCTTCTTTGCATAATTTTTGTAGAGTAGTATAGTATTTTTTACTCCAGTCTTTTTTTCTTACTTCATAATTTGGCTTCCATTCAATATCAAAGATAGGCCATCCTGAGGATTTTTCAGCTTGTTTTAATGAAAATAAATGACCTACTGCACATCCAACTAAGATTCTCTTCCCAGCTTTTTTAATTTCATAATAAGCTACACCACCTAAACTTCTCTTTTCAGCTTTTCCTAAAGCTGCTGCTATTTTTGCAGCTGCAGCTGGTTTTTCTGTGATAATTAGTTCTATTTTTTCTTTTGGCATTTTCTTTTTACTTTTTTAGGCTATTTAAGTTTATCCACTTCTTCCAACCTTTTGTTGGCATCTATTGAACTAAAAAAAATCTTCCAGAAAATCCTAGAGAGCCAGTCTATCCATTTTTTATCTTTTATGGTGTAGAATATAAAAATCTTTTTGTTTAGCTCGTATTTTCTTCCTGTAGGTTCTTTTATTTCTTTTAATCTTGAAATTTTATTATCAATCACTATGGCCCTTAGCGGCTGATATGCGTGTCTTATTTCTATATTTTGTTTTCTGTATTTAAAATTAAGAGAGAGCAATTTTTTAATGTTTTCTTTTCCAGCAAGGTCCACTCTGCAGAGTATCTTCATACTTATATTTTTCTTAACAAGATTTTCAAGAATCTTGAAAATATCAACTTCTTTATTTTTCAAATTAATAAATGATAAATTTCCTGAAAAAATTAAAAGCTGTTTTTTTACTGTTGAGAGGGCATTGGCAAATTCAGCCAGGTTTGTTGAGTCTTCCTCTTTGGCTATTTCTACACTTACTTTCTTGTTTTTGTCTTCTATATGCTGGAAAATGTCAAAAACAGAAAAATCTTCTTTTTTTCTTGCAGTCATTATTTCTTGCTCAAGTTTTTCCTGGAAAATAGAGTGGCTTATTTTTTCAATAGATGCCCAGTATACTATTTTCAGAGCGCCTCTTGTTCCTTCTCTAAAAACACGTGTTGAGAGTGTACCAAACTCTTTTTCTATTTCTCTGATATACCTATCAGCTGTTCTCCAGTTTTTTTTTAGGTGTTGGGCTATTTCTTGAATACTTCTTGGCTTTTCATACACAAAATTCTCTATTTTTCTTATTGTATCTGTATTTAGCATAATAACATAGAGATTCTGGGTTTTTAAAGATTATTGTTTTATACAACACTATTGACAAAACTTGTGCAGTAAAAGGTATATAGTTTACAAGTCCATATTAGTGTATAAAAATTAAAAGGAGGCTATTTTATGATTCAATTAGAGGATTTAGAGCCTGGAATCAGTGCAATTGCTAGAAGATATAGTCCAGATTTTCATGAGAGAGAGGATTTAGAGCAGATTGCAAGGCTTAAGATTTTTGAAGTTTTGGAGGAAAAACCTGATGTTCCTGCTAATTATTTGTATGTTTGTGTGGAAAATGCTTTTCGAAACTTGAGGAACAAGGAAAAGACTCAAAAAAGAGGAGGGGGCAAGAAGCCTTTGAGCATACATAAATATGAAGAAGATGAAGACAGTATAGGAGATCTTTTAATTGGCTCTTCGGATATAACCCCCTTAGAAAAAATAGAGTTTCTAAAAGAATTTTTAAGAAAGAATTTTGGCAGGACTTATCTTAAAAATATAAAAAAACATCATATGAGTTTTCCTAGGAAAATTATTAGAGGTTTAGTAGAAGAGGTTTGGAAATTTGATTTAGAGGAGATTCCAAAAAAAGTGAGTTATCAGTTGTTTGTGGATTCTAATATGGGAAATTTTTTGTGGCTTTTTTATAAAAATAGCCCAATGAAGGCAATACAAGATGCTTATCCAGACAGATTTTTTAAATGGGAGTTTAACAGGGTTCCAAATCATTTTTGGGATGGAAGAAAAGGGATTGAAAATTCATTAGAAGCAATAAAGTGGCTTGTTAAGAAGTATAATATTAATGGGGATGAAAAAAGGATGCCTGTCGGGCATAAAGAGTTTGAGGAGGAAGGATTAGGGAGAATGCTTTATCTTAATTTTTCTTGGTGTACTTTTCTTGCTTTAAAAGCTGTTTTTCCAAATCTTAAGAGATGGCAAATGCAGGCAGTTCCTAATGGGTTTTATGATTCAGAGAGCCAACAAAAAATAGCTTTAGAATCTCTTTTGCAGGATTTAGGAATGCCCAGTTTTTCTAGATTGAGTTCTGAGGAAATCTATGATTGCAATACCCGAAAAATAAGAAAAAGAGATTTTGAAAAAAAGAGGCTAAGAGGTTTATTAGCTAAGAATAATAATAGTGTTTATGATGTGTTTAATGCAATTTATCCTGGAAAAGTTTATCCGTGGTTTTTTTATGGTTGTCATAGGGACCTTGGCAATCCTAAAGAGATGGCTGCAAAAGCAATTAAATGGCTGTTTGAAGATTATTTAGGGATTCCTAAACAAGAAATTCCAAAATATGCTACAAATAGACTTTTTTGGAAAGCTGGTTTTTCAGGAATCTTGACAAGAAGAGATGTAGGACTTAATTCTTCTAATTATGCTGCAGTTAATCTTGCTTATCCTGGCGAGTTTTCAAGATATGAATTTGAAAGAGACAGGGAAATAAAAGAAATTGCCTTACCCCATGATTTCAGAGCAGGAAGTAAGGAGAGTAAATTATTGAGAATAAGGCATTCGGCTGCGTGATTATTAGTTTCTTTTGTGATATAAGTGTATGGCATATTTTATTACTATTGAGTCAGGGTTTGCTGTTCCACATACACTTCTGCAGAAGTGTGTATCGTTCATGAAATCAAGCACATTCAAGTTGTCTGCTCTAAGTCTGTATATTGGATTGATTGAAATCATCTCTGCTATCTTAGCTCCCTCCTTTTCCAGGTTCGTATCTTCAATTTTAAGATTGCAGTTTTCTAAATCACCCATTTTTCTTTATATTTCAAATTTCAATTATTTTGCCTTTTCTTCCAACGTTTATAACTTTTGTTTTCCCTATTTTTTCTTCTACACCTTCTAGTTCATGAATGTGTCCTGCAATGAATAAATCTGGCTTAAATTTTTCAATAGCTTTTCTTATTCCAGAAGAACCAGGGAATCCGGAAAGCTCTGATTTAGTTCCAGCAGGATGTATGTGTGTTACCATTATTTTCTTTTCCAAACTCTTTACTTTTTCAAAACTTTTTTTAAGTTTGTTAAAGGTCTTTTTTTCATCTACAAGCAAGGTTCCAGGATTTCCTGCTCCAAAAATTCCCACATTTTTGTACTTAACATAGTAATTGTCTAGATTTTTTATTCCATAGAACTTAGAGAGAAAAGAAGAAGTTTCGGGAGAGTCCCAGTTTCCAGGAACAAAAACAACTTTTTCTTTCCTGTCGATAAAGGGTTTGATTAGGTTTTCTGTTTCAACTAGTCCGGTAATGTCTCCGTTTAATATAACTAAATCAACTTTTTCTTTTTTTGCTTTTTCTGCCAGCTCTTTAGCTAGTTCTGCATCTCCGTGCAGGTCTCCAGCTGCAAGAATCTTTAGTCTCTTGCTTTTTTGCTTTTTCTTTTCCATAAAAATAAGTAGAAAAAAGAGATTATAAAGTTTCTGGATTAATATTAAGATATATGTTTTTTATGCAAATCTTCTATAGCTGTATCTATTTGTTTTTTATGTGATATAGCAAAATGATAGGCGTAAATATCTATATCTGGGGAGAAATAGTTTATATAATGTATGTGCGAAGTAGCTTCTCTGAATTTTTTTCTTAGTGTTTCTGAATCAATTCCATCAAACCTGTAATGCTTTATTTTACTTTGTCCTTTAACAAGTTTACTAATATCTCCATCAATTGGCCTTATATAAACATAAACTAAAGGAGTTGTTGCACGAGAAGGTTTTTTAGTAGCAGACAGGTCAATAAAAGAGCAATCCACTGAAGTTGCAATGTCCTCGACATTACGGTGTATTATTCTTTTAGGTCTTAGCTGAGTTTGGGTTTTAGGGTTTTCTATTCTTTCTATTAGTGGGGCTGCTTGTTTTTGTTCTGGCATTTTATTATATAGCCTTTATTATTTATAAATTTTACATAAAAAATCTTAAAACTAGGAACATGGATGTCCCTGCTGCCAATGGGATGATTAAATTATCATCTAATTCAATTCTTTGGATTTCTATTATAATAGATTCAAAAAGCATAGCTATGAAGCTTCCAGCTACTGCTAAAATTGGATGGACAAAAAACATAGCAAATAAAGAACTAATAATAAAACCTGCAATATTCCCTTCTATGTTTTTTCTTTTGTCAATAAAGGAGCGGGTTTTTCCAATATATTTTCCGAATAAATAAGATAAAGGGTCAGCAAATATTAAGATGATTATTGAAGCAAGAGCTATATCTCTTTCAAATAACTGTAATGCCAGAAGAGTTCCTGCAATTGCAAATAAAAACCCCCTTCCTGGAAGCTGATTTCTTCCTTTTACTTCAAACTTGTTCAGGAAAAAATAAGCTATTGGAATCTTGTATCTTAAGCTAAAAAGGCTGAATAGTGTGAAAATTATCAAAAATATAAAAATTATAAATGGGGTGATTATGTTGTGGATTAGGAGAAGAAGCGCAGCTGTTCCTATCATAATATGAAGAATTTTTCGTCCGAGTTCCTGTAGATTTTCTTCTTTGTTAACTTCCTTTTTTAAGTTCATTATGAGGCCTCTTTTTCCCCAGAAGAAATTAGATTATTTTTGGTATATAGTTAGAGATTTGCATTATTTTAAATTTTAAATTATTAAATAAATTATAGAGGGTGTATTGAGCATTTTTTAAAAAGCAAAAACAGGTTATGTATTCTTTTGTTTCAGGTTTTGAAACTCGTTTTTGTCTTATTAAGGGGCAGTAAGGAGGCATTTCCAAATCTCCTGCAGAGCATCTCAGTTCGCTTCCTGTAGAATTTACAATTTCCCTTAGTGTTTTTTTCATTTTTCCCTTGCTTTTATTTCCTTAAATCCAGTATATTTCCAAAGAGCTTTCGGTATTTTGATAGAGCCATCTGCCTGTTGATGGTTTTCCATTAGCGCGACCATTGTACGAGATGTTGCTAAAGCAGTGTTGTTTAATGTATGGAGGATATATCTTTCTCCTTTTTTATTTAATCCCTTGATATTAATGTTTCTTGCTTGGTAGTCTGTACAATTACTTAAACTTCCGACTTCTCCATAATTTTTTGTTGTCGGTCTGTAAGCTTCTAAATCTGAACTTCTATGTTTCCAATCTGCCAAATCTCCTGAGCAACACTCAAAAATTCTGTAAGGAATTTTTAATGCTTGATAGATTTCTTCTGCATTTTTTTGCAATTCATTATAAAGGTTTTCAGAGTCTTCTGGTTTACAAAAAATAAACTGTTCTACTTTGTTAAATTGATGGGTTCTCCATAATCCTTTTTCTTCTATTCCATGAGATCCTATTTCTTTTCTAAAACACATAGAATATGAAAAATATTTTTTTGGTAATTCTGATTCCCTAATAGTTTTTCCTGAATGCATTGCTAAAAGAGATTGTTCAGAAGTTCCTATTAAGTTTAAATCTTCTTCTTTGATTGAATAAACAGAATCTTCAATTGCTTCTTTATCCATAGAAGCATAAATTGCCTTTTCATTTAGCATTAATGGAGTTTCAATATATGTATACCCTTTTTTTCCCATAAAATCAAGGGCAAATTGAATTAAAGCCTGATTTAGTAAAGCTAATTCTTGTTTTAGATAATAAAAACCATTTCCAGAAACCTTTGCAGAAGCATTAAAATCAACTATTCCCAAGTTTTCAGATAATTCGACATGATTCTTTGGTTTAAATTTAAACTTAGGTATTTCCCCCCATTTTTTGGTTACTTTATTTTGGGTTTCATCTTTTCCTAAAGGAACTGATTTATGAATTATGTTTGGAATCTTGGACATGATTTCTTTAATTTTTCGTTCAAGTTTATCTGTTTTTTCTTCTATTTTCTTTATTTTATCTGGAATTTCTTTTGCCTTTTTTATTAAAGCTTTGATATCTTGTTTTTTCTTTTTGGCATTATTAATTTCTTTAGAAATTTTGTTTCTGTCATATCTTAATTTATCTGACTTAAATTTTAATTTTCTCCATTCTTCATCAAGTTTTAGAACATTATCTACAAGAGCCAGTTTTTCTTTTTGGAACTTCTTTTTAATGTTCTCTTTTATTAGATTAGGGTTTTCCCTAATAAGCTTTATATCTAGCATAAAAGAATTAGCGAGAGAGATTATTTAAAGCTTTTTCTTGCTTCTCAAAAGATTTATTAATTATAAAGTATATTTTGGGTTATGGAAGAACAAAAAATAATACGAAAAGCTCCTTTGGATATGCAGGAGATGTTAGATTCTGTGCTTTATTATAATTCAAGCTGTAGAAACAAAAAATTGCTGAGAAAGATTCTTTTTTCAATGATAATAATAGATAGAAAGTTTTTTGTTGATGCTAATCCTTATTTTGACGGCGCATTGCCCGTAGGAAGAGGCCAGACAATAAGTCAGCCATCTACTGTAGCAAGAATGTTATTGCTTGCTGAACTGGGAATAGGGGATGATGTTCTAGAAATCGGAGCAGGAAGCGGGTGGAGTGCTGCTCTTATATCTCTTTTAGTTTATCCAGGAAGTATTAAGAGTGTGGAAAGAATAGCTAGTTTAGTGAAAAAAGCACAAGGAAATTTAGCTAAACTTAAAGATTTTCTAAAGCAGAAATATCCACAAGACATAATAAAACTAGGAAATATAAACTTTTTAATTGAGGATATATTTTCTAAAGGCAGAAGCTGGAAGAAAAAATATGATAAAATCCTTATTACAGCAGGTATAAAGGATAAGAAAACAGAAAGAAAAGTAGAGGAACTGGCTAAAAGGTTATTAAAGAAAAACGGCGTATTAATCTGCCCTTATGTCTCAGGTCCTTTAGTTATTTATAAAAAGAAAGATAAACTTGAAAGAGAGGAAACAAGAGAGCATTATCTTTTTGTTCCTTTATTAGAGGGTGTGGAAGAGTGAATTTAGCTTTAAGCTTTATTACTCTAATCAAGCTAAACACTTCAGAACAGCTACAGCTCCGTCAAAGTACCAATCAACAACTTTCTGTCGATCTGAATGGCCTAAGGTTCTTCTAGCAAGACGTTTATAATAATAATTGCTGAGCAGCAAGAACCGTGCACGCATAATTTTTAAAACATCTTCAGAAACTACTTCAAAGTCAGGTCTTTTCCCAGTTGTTACAATCGCGTATCTCCCATCTCTCCAGTGTTGCACTTCTACAGGTTCAGGTATCCTAAATTCATAATCAAGGGCAGGATGCTCAACCACAGGTCTGAATCCTACACTTAAATCAACAAATTTTATGGCATTTGCAAGTGCAATATCACCTATAATCTCCCCGGCTAAACTATCATCTACAAACTTTTTTAATAAGCTGCTTGACTCTTTTTTTTCATCTCTAGTTTTGCCCATTCTGTTTATAAGCTTTGATAGTTTAAATTGTTTTTTGTGATTAAATATATATTTACCTGCAGTGAGAAGACATGCATCTTATTTTCCATATTTCAAAAACGTGCAACACCTGAAAATTTCACTACCGATTGGTTGAATTTTTTAATAGAAAGATTTATAAATGAACTCTATCCTGTAATATATAGTTTGTATTGGTATGGTTTTTATCATATATAAACAAAGACTAGGGATTAAGGGGCAATTTTAGGAAGAATTGTATAAGCTATAATAATTAAAATGAAAGATAATTTTGATATCTTTTTTAGGAGAAAGCCAGCTTTAATGTTGGTTGCTTTAAAAAAGTTGAGTAAGGCAAGATATGGAAGTATTTTAGCTAAAGAAGTTGATTGTACATACAGTCATGCTGTAAAGATTCTTCAGACTTTAGAAGTCCTGAACTTAGTAACTTTTGAGAAAAAAGGAAGAATCAAGCTTATAAAGTTGACAAAGAAAGGTCAAGATGTAGCAGAGCACATAGACACTATAAGAAGACTTTTAAGCTAATTTTTAGCTATCTAGATTTTACAACACTGATTTTTGGGCAGTATTTTTCTATAGGGCATTTGCTGCAAAATGGTGAAACTGGCTGGCAGATTGTCTTTCCAAATAATACGAAAATGGCATTAAACTCTTTCCAGTATTTTTTAGGAAGAATCTTAGAAAGAACAAGTTCTGTTTGTTCTGGTGTTTTTGTTTTAAGCCATCCAAGCCTGTTAGGCAGTCTGTGACAGTGGGTGTCAATTGGCAATACTGTCTGATTATAAGCAAAATTTAAAACTATATTGGCTGTTTTAGGGCCTATTCCTTTTATGTTTAATAATTCTTCTTTAGTATCTGGAACTTTTCCTTTATATTTTTTTAAAAGGACTTTAGAGACATGTTTTAGTGTGCGAGCTTTTTTCTTATAATGTCCAGAAGAATAGATTATTTTTTCAAGTTTTTTTATAGGAATACTAGCAATAGTTTCTGGGGTAGAGGCAATATTAAACAGCTTTTTACTTACTTTTTCTGTATTTTCATCTTTTGTTCTTAACGATAAGAGGCAGGAAATAAGGATTTTAAACGCATCTGGCTTTTTTCTCATTCTATTTAAGGTAGTTCTTTCTGTATAATTAAAATGCTTTGCCAGAGTCTGCATGATTTCATTTATATTTTTTTGATTTTTTATTTCTTCCATCTTCTATGTTTTTTACAAAATGAGCTAAACCCTCTATGTGGCTTATTTTTTGTTTTAGTAAAAACCCTCTAAGAGAGTTGTCTAATCTAACTCCTAATTCTGAGAGTTTTGATTTTAGCAAGAGATAGAGTTTCTTGCCTTTTTTATCAAAGTCAGTTAGAATACATACCTTATCTCGTCCGACTAAATTCTGAATTTGTTCAATTTTTTCAGGCAGAGATTTTCCTGTTTCATGTATTACAAAAATTTTTTGAAAGCCAAGTTGCTGTAAAGCATTCCTATCTTTTTTGCCTTCAACAATAATTAAATAATCTTTAGCTTTTTTAATTTGTTTTAAAAATTCTTGATTCATTTTAGAATTTCTTTTAATTTTTTTAATTCTTTCTCAGATAAAGGTTGTTTGTAAAGCTCATTTACAAGCCATAACCCGCTTTTTTTTATTTTTTCTTTTGGTGAAAATAAGCCAAACCAGTTTCCTGTTGGCCTACAATTTTTGCATAAGGAGATTGTAGAGATTATTTTGGATTCTATTTCAAGCCTTTTTTCTTTATCCTCAATAGGAAAAACAATGAAACTGAAGTTTTTTTGTATATATTCTGAAACTTGTTTTTCTGTTTGTCTTTGTTTTTCTAAATTGATAGAAGCAAGAAACCGGCTTTTTGCTTTTTTAGTTGTTAAGTCAAGTTCCCATTCTTTAAGAAAAGAATCTTTTCTTTTATTTAGCAGGGTTCTTCCGATATTTTTTCTAAATATGCTCCTGTCTTTGTTTTCATTTAAAAAATGCTGTTTAAGTCTTGAGGGTAGCTGGTCTTGTCCTGTATGGGTTCCTATACGAACAACCCGGTCCCCTCCATGCGCTTTTTCATCTTTTTCAAATAAAACATAGATTCCGTTTTTTGGGATATCCTTTTCATTAAAAGGAAATCTGTGTCTTTTCATGCTGTTAAATAAATTATGGAGCTCTTGACATTTTGTTTTTTCTGTATTCTCTTTTAAAAATTTTAATTGTTTGCCAATACCTAAACCTTTTAATGGAATTTTATAGTTTTTAATTTGAGGAATTAGGTATCTCCTGTATTTTTCTCCTGCAAGAAAAATTATTTCATCTTTTTCTAAGTCAGCTGTTTTTCTTAACTCTATTAGAATTTTATCTGCCCATAATTTTATCTCTTTATCAGAGAACTTATTAAGAGTTTCATTGTAGGGCTCTATTTCCTCATCTAGATTAAGCAGACCGTATTTTGCAGATAAAATAAAAATTTTATCTGGATTAAGAGAAAGGGCATATTTTAAGTTTAGTTTAAATAAAGAGCTAGAATAAAGCTTTTCTGCTCTAGCTTTATAGGGCAGTTTTTTACTTGCGCAAGAAACTAAAATAATTCTCATTTTTTATTTTCCCTTAAATGGACCCGAGGGGATTTGAACCCCCGACACCCGGATTTCCATGTATTATCAGTCTTGAACCTTTTTTTAGGAAGGTTAACTGTGAAGGAAACGTAATTTCCTTACATAAGAGTCCGGTGCTCTAACCAGACTGAGCTACGGATCCGTATTTTTATGAGGAAGAAGGGATTTAAAAATATAATGTATATTTTTAATTACAGATTTATTTTTATATTGTATCTCTGTTCAGTTTTTATGGATTTAGATGAAAAATTAAGGAATTTTCGTGAAGGGTTAAACCAGGGAAAGATTGATTGGGAGTTTATTTGTGGTGTTAATGCTTCTGAGATTGAGAAAAATGCTGCTATAGAGATATTAGTTGAGAGGGGGTTTATTAATCTTATTGATATGAAGGGAGTTCCTAAATCTAAATCAAATAATTGGGTTGTGAAAAATTCAGGGGGAAGGATAGTTAATCCGTGTTTTGGAGATAAAAGAGCTTATTTTCTAGGAGAGAAATATGCAAAAACTTATGTTAAACATCTTAAAAAATCAGGTCAAAAAGGCAGTTTTAGAGCAGAAGATTATTTTGGCACTTGGCCGTGGTCTCAGGGATGTTGAAAATATATTTTTAATTACAGATTTATTTTTATATTCTTTTTTGTTTATTAGTTATGGCTTTTGCAGAATTTTGGAATGGGTTGAATCAAGGAAAGATTGATTGGAAGTGGCTTTTGAGTGAAGATACGCCGATAGAAGAAAGAGGAGAGGGAATAGAAGCCTTAATTAAAAGAGGTTTTGTTATTATACCTAGTGAGAAGTCTGGCAAAAGGGCTACAGGTTTTTTTATTACTCGATTTAATACTAACTTAAGTCCGGTTTTTGAAGATAAGAAGCTGTATTTTACTAAAGAAAATTATGCTGATGATTATATAACTTATCTTTTGTCTTTGGATATTTATAAGTTAGATTGTAGGCGAGACTTTCATATTGGTAGAAGTGAATATTGTGTTCCTGAATAATGCTTTACTATTAGAAAATATATATTACATCATAATTTTATTTAAAAATTAGTAAATAATCTTGATTAGATATAAAATGACAAAGAAGGCAAGGGAAATACATATTGGGGTTTATACTGTAGATGACCCTCATATGATGAGATGTGATATAAGGGCTCAGATTAAGTATGGAGAGGTTGTGTAAGATGCTCTTTGGGAAAGTAATTACAAGAAATTTGGCCAAAAAGCGATGGCAGAGATACAAGGAAAAATTGCAGGGATTGAAAGGGTGGTGCTTCATCCTGGAAATTCAAAGGACAGTTGTGCTGAGCCTGTAAAAGAGACTCATGTTTTACTAAACATCTTATCAGGAATGAAAAAGCAATCCAAACCTCAGGTAAAGATAGAACTTAGCAATGAAGTGATTGATGTAGATAAGAAATAGGAATATTAGTTTCTTTAGATGATATCAATGATACTCTCTCCA
>CAZQLD010000001.1:0-10117 GCA_964594115.1 Candidatus Woesearchaeota archaeon | reverse complement strand
TCTCTCCAGGTATGTTTGCATTTTGTGCATCTGAAGAAACGGGTTTCAGCTTCATCTCCAGCTCTTGTTTGAGCTGTCCAGAAATAAGCCTCTCTATGCCCGCATGTAGGGCATACAGCATTTATAACAGGAAAAACATCAGCGTCTTTATCTTTTATGACTCCAACTTCCTGTTTTTCTTGCATTTTTTCACTAGCTTCTATCTTGACTTTTCCTTTTGTAGTGTAACTGCATTTGGCACAACCAAAATTTTTCCTCTTTTCTATTAAGACAGAACCGCATTTTGGGCAAAATTCCATTAATGCCCTTAAGTTTTGATATTTTTAAAGTTTTCTATTTTCTATATTTATCCAGAAATACCTCTTGCAATTTCTACGAATATTAGTTTTAACCATCCTAATTTGGGTATTCTTAAAACAGCCTTTCCTACTAGTTCATCTTTTGAGATGTATTTTTCAACTGGAAGCTGGGCATTATTATTATCTCCTTTTGTTTGTACAATAGAATCGTCTATAGAGACAATTCGGTGGATTATGGGGTGTTTTGTGTTTGCATTAAAAATTATGACATCTCCTACTTCTGGTTCAAATCTTCCGTAGACAACCATTATATCCCCCTTATCAAATCCTGTTTTGAGAGGCCAGGATGCTGCCTCTCTTATGTTTATGTTTTTTTCTTCATACCAAGCACCTTTTTCTTCCCACCAAAGTTCAAAGCCATTTTGGACCCCTATGGCATTTCCTATCAAAGAACCTGGATGCTCCATGCTTGAGCTTTCAACTACAACCAGAGGTAAACTTGTTCCAAATAATAATGAAAGTATAGGAAAGAAAATAAACTTGACTGTTATAAAAGCTAATGCTAAGGCAACTAACCAGCTCCATACACTGTCTGAATGCCAAAGCCAGTCCCAAAATTTTGCAATTGGTTTTTGTTTTTTTATTTTGTGATTCTGAATTTTGAGCTTCATTTTCTAAATTAAAGATAATAAGTTTAAAAATATTGATTATTTAAATGTTTTTGTTTTGTTATTCTTTGGTAGTCACAAAGGCACCAAAAGTTTTAAATAGTGTATATTTATTGTGTATACGTAAAGTATACACTTTACCTCCTTTCCAGCTGTCTCAAAAGAGACAGCTAATAATCAAATAAAATAATTAAAATGGCAGATATTTTTGACAATCCAATTTTATGCAGGAAATGCGGAATTAGAATGGACAAAGAAGAGATAGAGAGAAATGGGCTTCTTTTAAGAACTGTTAAATGCAATAAATGCAATTCTAGAATCTTGCATCCAACTGATGAGGCTGAATATAATAAATTTATGAAATTAAGGAATAAAACTTTTAGAGTTAAAATGAGGATTGTAGGAAATAGTTATGCTGTTTCTATTCCAAGAGAAATAGTTAACTTTATAAAGGAGCAAGAAAAGATTATGAATGATATGGTAAGCTTATGTTTTAATGATTCTAAAAGACTAAGTCTTTTATTTGGGGAGGATATGCAGAAATAAAATGGCAGAAGTTAAATTAAGAGTTGTAGAGGCACTACAGGATGATGCGTATAAAGGGATTGCTAGAATTGATAGTGAGCTAATGAGACAGTTAGATGTCAAAAGAGGGGATGTTATTTATATTAAAGGTGGAAGAGAGACAGTCGCTATTGTTGACAGGGCTTATCCTGCTGATATAGGAGAAGGAATTATAAGAGTTGATGGAATCATTAGGAGAAATGCTAAGACTGGAATTGGTGAGCTTGTTAGCATAAGAAAAGCAGAGGTTAAAGAGGCTCGAAAAATAACAATAGCTCCTGCGCAGCAAAGAGTAATGATACAGGCAAATCCTGAAGTTTTTAAACAAGGCCTTTTAGGAAGGGTAGTTATGAAAGCTGATATTGTTGTTTTAGGAGGAGCTCAAAGAAGAAGAGATATTATGGAAGAGAGTTTCCAGGATATTTTTGATGTTTTTGGTGAGGCTTTGGGGGGTTTTATGCCTGCTTTAAGCCAGACGAGATTTGTGGTTGTTAATACACAGCCTGGTCAAGCTTGTATAATTACAGAAAATACTGAAGTAGTTATTTCACCAAAAGCTGTAGAAATTGTTGAGGAAAGAGTTCCTGAGGTAACCTATGAAGATATTGGAGGGCTAGGGGAAGAAACTAAGAAGATTAGGGAGATGGTAGAGCTTCCATTAAAACATCCAGAGATATTTGATAGATTAGGAATAGAGCCCCCAAAAGGTGTCTTGCTTCATGGGCCTCCAGGATGTGGCAAAACACTATTGGCTAAGGCAGTGGCTAATGAGAGCGAAGCTAATTTTATTTTGTTAAATGGTCCAGAAATAATGAGTAAGTTTTATGGAGAGAGCGAGAAAAGAGTTAGAGATATTTTTGAGGAAGCTGAGAAAACAGCTCCAACTATCATATTTATAGATGAAATTGATGCTATAGCCCCAAAAAGAGAAGAAAGTTATGGAGAGGTTGAAAGAAGAGTAGTCAGTCAGTTATTAACTATGATGGATGGTTTGAAATCAAGAGGAAGAGTTGTTGTTATTGGTGCTACAAATCGTCCTAATGCACTTGATCCTGCATTAAGAAGGCCAGGAAGATTTGACAGGGAAATTTCAATAAATGTTCCTGATAAAGGAGGCAGACTTTCAATTTTAAAGATTCACACAAGAAATATGCCTCTTGCAAAAAACGTGAGTTTAGATGAGCTAGCAAGAATAACTCACGGATTTGTTGGAGCAGATATAAGTGCTTTAACAAAAGAATCTGCTATGAATGTTTTAAGAAAAATTCTTCCAAAAATAGAGATGAAAGAAGATGAACCAATTCCAGAAGAAATTTTACAAGGATTGAAAGTAACAAATAAGGATTTTCAAGAGGCTTTAAGAATTGTAAGGCCAAGTGCAATGAGAGAGGTTTTAGTTGAAACGCCGAATGTTACATGGGATGATGTTGGAGGATTAGAGGAAACAAAGCAAGAGCTAAAAGAAGCAGTTGAATGGCCTCTTAATTACCCAGATTCTTTTAAGAAAATAGGAATCAGACCTCCAAAAGGCTTATTGCTTTATGGTCCTCCAGGGACAGGAAAAACTTTATTAGCTAAAGCAGTTGCGAAGGAGAGTGAAGCTAATTTTATACAGGTTGCTGGGGCATCACTGCTTAGTATGTGGGTAGGTGAAAGTGAGAAGGGAGTAAGAAAAATTTTTGAGAGAGCAAGGCAGGTTGCTCCGTGTATTATATTTTTTGATGAAATTGATGCTCTTGCAGGAAGAAGAGGAGTAGAAGTGGGAACAAAAGTTACTGAACGTGTTTTAAATCAATTACTAGCAGAAATGGATGGTATTGAAGATTTAACTAATGTGATTGTTGTTGGTGCAACAAACAGGCCAGACATGTTAGACCCTGCTTTGTTAAGGCCTGGAAGATTTGACAGAATCTTATTGGTTAATGTTCCTAATAAAAAAGGCAGATTAGATATTTTGAATATACACACAAAAAACGTGCCTCTTACAAAAGATATAAAATTACAAGAGTTTGCAGAAAAAACAGAAGGTTATGTTGGTGCAGATATAGAGAATTTAGTCAGAGAAGCTGGCTTGCTTGCTTTAAGGGAGGATATTAATGCCCAAGAAGTAAAAAAGAAGCATTTTGAAGAAGCAATGAAAAAAGTTAGAGCTTCTGTAAGAAAAGGAGATATTGAAAGATATAAGAGGGTTGAAGAAGAATATTTAAAATCTGCTAAAGCAGCTTTAACAGAGCCTTCTTATTTGGGTTGATAATATAGTAGATTAAGCTGATATTGTTCTGCTTATGATATTTTATTGAGCTTAATCTATCTCTAAGAAAGACAGGATGGCCATTTTGGCCTATTACTATTCTATTATCAAATTCTTTGTTGGGTCTTCCTTCTCCTGAAACTACCCCCCTATTACTACGAAAACCTCTTTTTTGTGCTAATGTAAAATAATGTTCATTTGTATCTGGATTTCCATTCGGAGTATTAACATATTTTCCCATTTTATTATCCTTTTTTTATTAGGTTACCAAAATAAATTGAAATTCCTGATAATAATAGCCCCCCTAAAAAACCGCTTATATAAGCCCCCTCTTTTGCTTCTTGTGCCTTTAAAGAAGAAACTTCAGGATTTTTTTCAAGCTTTTCTCTTTTTGATACTAGTGTATTGTAGTGTGCTAATAATTCAGGAATGTTTTGTGGAAGATTAGGGTCTGATGATAATAACTTTACTAACTTTGTGCATTCTATTCTATAAATTTCTTTTTCAGTGGCTTTTAATTCGCTGTATGGAGGAGTATGCCTGATTTCTTTCGTACGTTTATAAGAGCGAGCCATACCTCCAAGCATTACACTAACTCCAATTACTCCTGCTACTATTAATGCTAATCCTAGTCTTCTTCCCATTTTTCTTTATTTTATTAGGGAAAAGAAATATAAATAATTTTCTATAAAAAGATTTTTAAATTACAGGCTTTTAATATATTTATAGTTATACTAAGATGACAGAGCAACCAAAGGAATTAGAAAGAGTGGTACTAAGGAACCGTGTTTATAGGCTTTTTAATTGTGAAGGAGATTATCAGATTGTTATGGGGCTCAGGGCAGATAAAGTTATGATTTTAGATGATCCTAAAGAATATAGAGATAATACAAGAATTGAACAGGCTTTTGAGAGAATCAAAAAATCAAAAAACCCTGTAACCCAATTTAATAAAGAAAAGAAAGATTTAGCTCTTGAGATTCTTGAAATTACAGATACTTCTGAAGATTTAGAGGGGTTGGTAGATTTTGATACAAGTGAGAGTCCTTTTGCTGAAGAAAAGAGTTTTGATATAGATAGCCTTCCTGATATAGATGACTCTGGTGAGTCTCGAGAACCAGATTATTGGAAACTTTATTAACTTTCTCTTGTTGTTACTTCAATTTTTTCATTGTGTATTATAATAGTGTGCTCTGCTTGTGAGACAGGAGCATGAGATTTTTCTACAAGTTGTGCATAATGATGTAAGATTCCTGCTTGTTCTAAGAATAAAAGAGCAAGTTTTGTTCTGCTTCCAAATTTCTTAGTTATCCATCTTTCACAAAAAGGCAGGCTTTTATATTGTTCTTTAATATGCTGATAAATCTTTCTTGCTGTGCTGTCCCGGACACCTGCTTCTTTTTCTAGTCTATAGATTCCGCTTTTTCCTCCATCATATACTAATCCTTGTCCTGGAGTGGCAAAAGGTTCTATTGCATAAGCTCCTTCTTGCAATTCTGTTGGATTGTTATTTTCATAGCTTGGGACAGTAAGGCCAGCATGAACTAAAAACTCACCTAATTGATGGCCAGATAGGTTTCTTATAGGAGAAAACCCAGAAGATATTATTGTTTCTTGAATAATAGAGCCGATTTCAGAGAGGGTTATGCCTTTTTTTATTTTTTTTAAAGCATTAGCAAGAGCAAGTTCAGTTGCTTCTATAAGTTCTTTATACTTATTGTCTTTTGTTAAATCTAAAGAAAAAGCAGTATCTGCAATAAAACCATTGATATGAACTCCTATATCTACTTTTAATAAACCAGAAGCAAGTGTTTTATCATCTGAAGAAGGTGTATCATGGGCTGCCATTTCATTTATAGCAAGACTGACAGGAAAAGCTATTTTTCCTCCAAGCTCTTGGATTTTATCTTCAATTTTCTCTGCTATTTCTAATAAAGGCATGTTTGGCTTTATTAATTGCCTTGCATATTTTTTAACTTCTATAGATATTTGCCCTGCTTTCTTATAATCTTCTGTTTCTTGTTTTTCCATTTTTTAAGGTGTTTTTTATAGTATATAAATGTTTAAAAGTCAGGAAAAAATGTAAGTTTGATGGCTAAGGAGAAGAATGGGATTAACTTAGAGCAGAAAGTACAGCAATTAACAAAAGAAAACAAAAAACTTAGAGAACTTAAAGGACAATTACTTAAAACATGCGGGCAAGTTAGAGAAGAAGCTGCAAAAATTAAGAAATATGCTAAACAAGCTAGGAGGTTGCCAAGAAAATTAATGCGCGCGCGAGCCAAAGATAATAAATTAGCAAATGATGCTTTAACAGCGTATAAAGCTAAATTTGATTATTCTATGGATAAAACTAAGAAAGGGGTTAGGGGTTTGGTGGTTAGTTCTGCAATGAAAGCAATTATGTACAATCATCCTGGTTCTGAAAGGTTTCCTTGGGCTTATTATGATTTTCCTAATAAAACTCTTTATTATTCCCCTGTTACTAAAAGACTTTTAAATATTAAGCTTATGAAAAAAGAACTAACTTTAATAGGCCTGTTAAGTTATATTAGAAGAGAAGATAGAAATGAGATTATTAAATCATTAGAGTCTGGAAAAGGATTAAGCCATTATGAAGCTTGGACTTCAGGAGAAGATAATAAAAAATCTAAAAAATTAATGTTATCTACTTTTCCATTTTATTATAAGGAGATTCATGAAGAGAAACATGAGGAGAGACCAGTAGGTGTTGCAATATTTTTGCGAGATCCTAAAAAAGCTAACTATAGTCAAAGTTTAAGGAAATTTGAACGACAGGTTCAGAGAACTGCAAAAAAACAGCTTGAACAAGTGGAACACTCTATTAGTTTGTGGACTAGCTAATTTTTTACTCCTTTAAGATTTTATCCTTCTTTCTTTGGGAACAAAATTTGTTATTTTTTCTCCTGTTGATTTTCCACATCCAATTAAGTCTTCTTGGTTTTTTAGAATTTTAAAATTCCTGTCTGTTTCAATAAGCAAATCATAGCCCTTAAACCATTGTTCTGTCTGGCTGTTATCTAGTTCTAGGATGTTTTTATTTATCTGGTTTTTAAAAATAGATACAGCATCAAGGCCGAGACGTAGGCCTTCTGGATGTTGCTTTGCTAAGTACAATCCAGCACTTTCTATTCTTAAATTTTTATCTAAGATATTTAGCTCTTCACTTGACAGGGAGCCAGAAAACATCCTGATTTTTTCTTTTCCGAATCTTAGGAGAAGATATGGCAGCTTAGTTATACCGAATTGTTCGTTTAATTGCTGCAGGATTTTCTTTTTTTCAGATGCTCTTAGGATTTGCATTTTAAGTTATAAGATTTTTTTTAATTTATCTAAGTCAAAAACTTCTTTTATAGTTACGAGAATTGCGTGTTTAGCTGGAAACTCTTTGTCTGTTTTATTACATATATTAAAATATTTGCCAGAATCAAAAATCTCAACAGTTCCTTTAACTCTGTAATATTCTTTATTAGTTTTGGAAACTATGCAAATACGTTTTGTGTTCTGTAGATTTTTTAAAGTATTGTTCATTTGGCTATCAGCAATTAATAACTTATTATCTACAAAACCAAGGGAGATAACAATATTCGCGTTTGGTATTGCATCAAAAGAGCAAGTTGCCAAAGTCAATTCTCGTCCTTTTTTGAATGCATCTTTCCAAGTCATTTTAATTTTATTACTGATTCTTATTTAAATTTATCTTTTAAATATTCATAAATTTCTTTTAAGAGTTCAATATCTCCTGGAATCATTTTCAAATTAAAGGCAGGTTTAAAGTTTGTTAATACAATCTTGCCTTCATGAACTTTTAATTTCTTAATATCAGGTATTTTAGCTATATAGACAACTCTTCTTAGGTCCATTTCAAAATTTTTTTTCAGTTCTATTCTTTCTTCATAATCTTTAAATAATTTAAAATTTTTAATATTTATTCCTAGTTCTTCTTTTAATTCTCGTTTTAGTGCATGTCTAGGATTTTCATCTTCTTCAATTTTTCCACCAAAATAACCATATTCTTCCCCCCATTTTTTCATATCTTTTCTATCCTGGAGAAGGATGTTGCCTTTATTGCCATAAAATAAAATAATAGCAACTTTTCTTTTTCCTGTTTTTTTTATCTTACATAAAAAAAATCCTTCTGTGTTATTGTCCTGCGGATAGATTCTAACAGCTTTTTTTAGTTCTGGGCTAAGAGTTTGACCTTGCCATGATGTTAGGCCTGGGCGGGTTTTTAATGGAAGATTGATGGGTTGGATTTTTACTCCGTATTTATCTAAAATATTTTGAATAACAAGTTCATTTTCTTCTGGTGCATGAGTGCAGGTTGAATAAAGAAGCTCGCCTCCTGGTTTTAAAACAGAGAGTGCAGATTCTGCAATCTTTTTTTGAATTCTGCTTAGTTTATTTATGACTTTTAGATTCCACATTTTAAATGTAGCTGGATTGCTTCTTATATTGCCTTCTCCTGAACATGGAGCATCTACCAAAATTTTCGAAAACTGCAGTTTTAACTTACCTAGTTTTTTACATAACTGAACACCATCATGGCGTGTTATTATTGTATTACTTGCACCTATTCTTTCTAGGTTTGCAGAAAGTATTGATATTCTTCCAAGAGAGACATCATTAGCTATAATTGTGCCCTTATTTTGCATTAGAGCAGAGGCTTGTGTTGTCTTGCTTCCTGGAGCTGCGCATAAATCAAGGCAGATGTCTTCTGAATCAGGATTTAAAGCAAGAATCGGCATCATACTTGATAATTCTTGTATATAATAATATCCTAGAAGGTGTTCTTTTGATTTTCCAAGCTCTCCGGGCTGTAAGGTAGAGTCTATAATCATAATTTCTGGATTGCTTTTATATGGCTGAGAGATTTTCCATTTTTTTTGCAATCTGCTTTTAAGTTTTTCTGGAGATATTTTTAGTGTGTTGCATCTAATTGTTTTAGGAAGCGGGGTGTCTATAATTTCCCAGAATTTATCAATATCTGCTTTGTCTTGAAGCAGAGATTCTATTCTTTCTTTGAAAAAAGGTTTTGGCTGGTATTTCATAGAAAGAAGAGTTAATAAGGATATTTAAAAGTTAAGATGAAGATAGATTATAACTGTATTTCTACACTGAATACATCTTGATTATGCAATATTTTTGCTTCTTGCAAGTCAAATACAGAAATGTATTTAGCCTGAGGTTCATGGCCAGGTTTACTTGCTTTAATTAATCTAAGATGTTGGTAATTACTAAAGGGTTTAGTATCTCCCCAATCAAAAATTAATTCCCCTGAACTATCTGTTGGCTTATTAACTAACAGTCTGCTTTCATAAGGAGGAAAACTCCTAATTCCAAAAATTTTTATAGAAGTATCTGGTAGAGGTTGGGAGTTATTTTTATCTATTGTTCTTAGCTTCATGTTCTTTAGACTTGGAGTTGTGGATTTAAGTTTTCCTCTAGATTCACTACTGATTAAAGCTGCTGTGAGATTTGAGTACTGGACTGTTTTTAATAATTCTTTACGGGTTTTTGCCCTGTTTTTTATTGGAGTTGATATTAATCCCATAATATTTCCTAATAATGGGTCTGTTTTATAGTCTGGTTTGTTTTTCCAGTAAGAATCATTAGGGTTGCTTAATCTGATGTTTAATATAGGCTCTATTCCTGTTGTATCATCAACCATTATAAGATTGTAATACTCGCTGACTCCTGCTTCAAAAATATGGGCAAGTTCATGTAACATGTGGTCTATTTGCGTCCAGTAATCTCTTAGTTTATATGGATTATTTTCCAGTTTATCTGGATCATAAATCTCTCTCCATTTGAGGTTTCCAAGGACAGCAGCCCCACTTTTATCAAAAGTTCTCTTACCCTTATAAGAGTGATTTTTATCAGAAAGTATTGCGTGGGCCCATATTTCAAAATTTTTTGTTGGTAATTTTCCAGGGCAATTATTACTATATGGTTGAATGCTGGTATAGATTATATCTGTTTTTGGATTAAATATAAGTTTTAAGTTAGTATTTTTTTGAAGTATATAATTCATATCCTCAACATATTTAGGAAGAACTTTTTTAGCAAATTCTATGTTAGGGGCTAAGTTGGGGTCTAAATAAAATTTGAGAACATTATATTTCTGTTTTTTATCATGATTATTTTTAGAAGATGTTGCTGATGAAACAGGATTTAGGTTAAGAGCAAGGGCTGTTGCTCCTATGCCCAATTTTTTTATAAATTCTCTTCTGTTGCATTCTTGGCTTAATATGTCTGACAGTGTCATAATTAAAGGCAGTTAGATAAGAGTATTTAAACTTTTTTATTGTTTT